>NZ_CP115608.1:0-307364 GCF_027797465.1 Campylobacter sp. CN_NE2
GGCTGACTTGCGAAGCGCCCCTTTCCCCCTTAACAACCCCCATACCCTGCACGCTTTTATCGTGGCAAATTTAGAAAAAAGTTTGCAAACTTTTTTCTAAATTTGGTTTTATGGAAAATTTGCTAACGCAAATTTTTGGACTGAGTTGTTTTGTAAATTTAAACATTGGCGATTGCTTCTAATTTGCTACGCAAATTCTCGCAATGACAATGGAAGCAAATTTGAAATTTCAAAACAATTCAATGTTAAATTTAAACGACAAATGCCGACGATTTTTTGTGCTTACGAGTTTGGACGAGTGAGATAAGCCTGTTTTGGCTATCGAACGAAGTCCAAACGAAGTATCACAAAAAAGCTAGGCTGGGTTCAATCTCCAATTTATACCATAAATTTATCTTAAATTTAGCATACTTTCAGTATAATCCACACTTCATTTCACACGCATTTATCCTTATTTAGTTGCAAATTTGGCAAGTTGTGAAAGCAATTTTCACGCCCAAAAAGCCCTAAATTTGCTAAAAAATGCGGAGGAAGAAACTAAATTTCGGGCTAGTCCCATAAGGAGAAAACTCATGGTTACAATGAGAGATTTATTAGAATGTGGCGTTCATTTTGGTCACCAAACACGCCGCTGGAACCCAAAAATGAAGAAATTCATTTTCGGCGAGAGAAAAGGTATCTATATCATAGATTTGCAAAAAACTATCCGCTACTTCCGCTACACTTACAATGTCGTTCGCGACGCAGCAGCTGAGGGCAAAACAGTGCTATTTGTCGGCACTAAAAAACAAGCAGGTGCGACTTTGCGTGAATACGCCGAAAAATGCGGAATGCCATTTGTAAATCATCGCTGGTTAGGCGGTATGCTAACAAATTTCAGCACTATCAAACAATCAATCCGCAAACTAGAAGTCATCGAAGCTATGGAAGAAGACGGCTCAATCAACCTTCTAACAAAAAAAGAAGCCCTAATGCTACGCCGCAAAAAAGAGAAATTAGAGCAATATCTAGGTGGAATTCGCAATATGAAAAGCTTGCCTGATATGATTTTTGTCATCGATGTAGTAAAAGAAAAAATCGCCGTAGCAGAAGCAAACAGACTAAAAATCCCTGTCGTAGCTCCACTAGATACAAACTGCGACCCAGATGTTGTAGATTTCCCAATTCCGGGCAATGATGACGCTATCCGTTCAGTTCAACTTTTCTGCCAAGAAATGGCTGAGGCTATCAACGAAGGAAAAGCGCTAAGAGACCAAGACGGCGAAGTAAGCGAAGAAAAAGCAGAAGTAAGCCAAGAAGAAAAAGATGAAATCGTAGAAGAAGCGATGAGCGAAGAAGATTTCGAAACAGCAGAGGACGCAGAATAATGGAAATTTCAGCACAAATGGTAAAAGAGCTCCGTGAAAGCACCGGAGCAGGTATGTTAGAGTGTAAAAAAGCGTTGGTCGAAACAGCAGGCGATATGGAAAAGGCTGTTGATTGGCTACGCGAAAAAGGTCTTGGCAAAGCTGCTAAAAAAGCTGATAGACTAGCTAGTGAAGGCTTAGCGCAAGTTTTGATAAATAATGACTGCACAACAGGAAGCCTAATCGAAGTAAATTCAGAAACAGACTTTGTCGCTAAAAACGAAAAATTCGTCGATATGGTTAAAAAAACAATCAATCAAATTCAAGCAAAAGGCTTAAAAACAATCGACGAGCTAAACGCTAGTGAAATCGACGGCGTTAAATTTGAAGATTATTTAAAAAATCAAATCGCTACAATCGGCGAAAATTTGGTTGTTCGCAGATTTGATACTATCAAAGGCGAAGTAGTAAGCGGCTACTTGCACTCAAACGGCAGAGTTGCCGTTGTCATCGCTGCCGAGTGCGGTGGTGCCGATAAAGCAAAAGTGGGCGAGTTTTTAAAATCACTTTGTATGCACGCAGCTGCGATGAAACCAAGCGTTATTAGCTACAACGAATTTGATAAAGATTTTATCGAAAAAGAAGTTGTAGCGCTTAAAGCTGAGCTAGAAAAAGAAAATGAAGAGCTTGTAAGACTAGGCAAACCGCTTCATAAAATCCCTGAATTTGGCTCAAAATCTCAAATCACAGATGAAGTTTTGGCTCGTGTAACGCAAGATTTAAAAGCCGAACTTAAAAAACAAAACAAACCTGAGCAAATTTGGGATAAGATAATTCCGGGTCAAATAGATAGATTTTTTGCCGATAATACGATTTTAGATCAAAGATTAACACTTTTGGGACAATTTTTCGTAATGGACGATAAAAAAACTATCGAGCAAGTTATCGCTGAAAAAAGCAAAGAACTTGGCGGAAATATCGTTATCACAAGCTATGTTCGCTACGAAGTAGGCGAGGGCTTAGAGAAAAAAGTTGATGATTTTGCTGCCGAAGTTGCGGCTCAAATTGGCTAAAAATGGAACTTTTAAAGGGCGTTAATCTTACTCATGCGTATGATTATACGCTCTTTGAAAATATAAATTTATCAATCCACGAAAAAGAGAGCATAGCCGTTTTGGGTGTGAGCGGTTGTGGGAAATCCACTCTTTTGCACATTTTATGCACTTTGTTAAAGCCAAATTTGGGCGAAGTTTATTTTAATGAAAAAGAAATTTACTCACTTAAAGATGATGAAAAAATCAAAATTCGCAGAAATGATTTTGGTATAATTTTTCAATCACACTACCTTTTTAAGGGCTTTTCAGCGTATGAAAATATAGAACTAGCTGCAAAACTTACAAAACAAGAGATCGATGAGAAAATCTTGCAAAAGCTAAAAATCCAAAGTGTCGTAAAACAAAGCGTAGGGGATCTTAGTGGCGGTCAGCAACAACGAATTAGCATAGCAAGGGTGCTAAGTAAAAAACCAAAAATAATTTTTGCCGATGAACCCACAGGAAATTTAGACAAAGATACGGCAAATGATGTAATGAGCGTGATTTTTGATTATATCCAAGAAGTCAGTGGCGCACTCGTGCTAGTAACGCACGATGAAAATTTGGCCAAAAAATGCTCCACGGTTTATCGCTTAAACGAAAAAAAATTAGAAAAAATCTCATAAATTTATCCAAAAATAAGCAACTAATAATAAAAAATGTTCTAAAATATCCTATTAATTTGTCGTAAGAGAGTTGCAAAATGAAAATTTTACTTGATAATAACAATGCTTCGATCGCAAATGTCGTAAATATCTGTTGCGAACGCATAAATGCGGAAGTTTTGCCATACTCAAATGACATAGACGAATATGATTTGATTATTAAAAATTATGATGATGGTTGCGATATTTCGGAATTTGATAAAACAAAAACACTTTTTTTGGTTCCGAAAAATTTAATCGGTAACTTTTCGTCAAATTTGTCTTTGCCAAAGCCGTTTTTGCCGATAGATTTGATAAATTTTTTAACAAATTTTGGCTCTTTTGTTTCTAATTCTAACAGCGACGAAACTCAAAATTTAGATAATACTTTTAGCGAAGCTATGGGCGAAAAAATCGCACAAGATATACAAACCATAAGCCAAATCGTCAAAGAAATCGACGATATGCCTACACAAAATCAAGAAAAAATTCAAATAGGGGGTGCCATTATGCCTAGCGGTAGCGAAAATATAGATAATGTCATAGATATACTAGATGATGATAGACCGCTCGATGAAATCTTAAAAGAACTTAACCAAAAAGCTAAGAGCTCTCAAACGACAAATATCGCCGAGACAAAAGTCGAGACACAAAACGCACAAACTAGCGAGAATTTGGCTGTGCCTGTAATACCGTTAGATGAGAATTTTGATATGGACGATGATATTCCGCTTGATCAATTTATCCAAAATATGCAAAATCAAAGCACAGAAAATTCTCAAAATTTACAAAATTCACAGAGTGTGGAAAATTTACAAAATTCGCAACCAAACGGTAACGAAATAAGCATAGATGATAATTTTGAGCTAGATGATGATATTCCTCTTGATCAATTTATCCAAAATATGCAAAAAAATGAAGTTTCAAACGAACAAGAGGAATTTAATCAAATTTTAAATAGCATCGATAAAGATGATTTTGCCAAAGATGACAACGGGCAAAATTCGGCTACTAGCGATAATCTTGCGCAAATTCAAAATTTAAACACAGAAGAAAATTCGCAGATCAAACAGGCAGATGATGATTTTGTGCCACTTGAACTAAATGATGATATTGATTTGGTGCCTTTAAATTTAGCTGAACAAGATGATACAAATTTATTTGACGATGATGAGTTGCCGCCGCTAGAAATGCCAAATGACGATGATTTTGCGCCGTTAAATTTGCTAGAACAAGACGATATAAGCTTTGACGATGATGAATTGCCACCACTAGAAATTCCAAATATTGATGATTTTACTCCATCAAGCCTAGCTGATGATACAAAATACGGAAAAGCCCAAAATATCAGTAGCGACGAAGTGGCTCCGTTAGAAATTTTAAACGATGATACAAATAAAGTAAATTTAGTCGATGAGCCACAAGATGAAGCGCCAATCGGGCTTGTATCGGATGATGAGATTGCTATTCCTATCATCAATGATCTCCCAAAACAAACAATCGAAACTAAAAAAGTTGAAGAACCAAAAGATTTTTCTAGTTTAAAACTCGTTGAAGTCGGCAAATTTGCAGATGATGAGTTGCAAAAATTGCCAGAAAAACCACAAGAAAAAGTGGAAGACGAAGACGAAAAACAAGACAATGAAAATTTGCAAAAAAATCAAAGTGAAAAAGAGCAAATTTTGGCTCAAAATGACGAAGAAATGAGCATTGATGAGTTAAAAGAAAAACTAGAAGAAACATTTAAAAAAGCTTTCGAAATGAGTGTTGCTAGTGATGAAAAATTAGCTAAGGCATTAAGAAATCTAAAATTTGATCTAAATATTGCTTTTAAGGATAAATAGTTTGAAAGGGCAAATTTTACTGATTTCAGGTCCAAGCGGAAGCGGAAAAAGCACACTTATAAATCGTTTGATGAAAGAAGAAAAAGATATTTATTTTTCCATTTCTTGCACCACACGCGAAATTCGTCAAGGCGAAAAAGATGGCGTGGATTACTATTTTTTAAGCATTGATGAGTTTAAAAAAGGCATAGAAAACGGCGAATTTTTAGAGTGGGCTTTGGTTCATAAAAATTATTACGGAACATCGCTAAAACCTGTATTAGAAGCCTTTGAAGATGATAAAATAGTTATTTTTGATATTGATGTTCAAGGTTTTGACATTGTCAGAGGCATATTTCCTGATGAGATAACTTCTGTTTTTCTTACGACAAAAAACAGCGACGAGCTTCGAAAACGCCTTGAAGATCGCAATACAAACACGCTCGATGACATCGCAAGACGCCTTGAAAACGCAGTCGGCGAAATGTCGCATATAAAAGATTATGATTATTTGCTTATCAATGATGATTTAGAAAAAGCTTATCAAAATTTAAAATCTATCTTTAAATCGATTAAATGCAATACAAAAAATTTGAATTTAACCGAATTTATTGATAACTGGTAAAAGGAGAAAAAATGGGTCCAAGTGTCCAACAAATGCTTATTATTTTAGTTATTATCGTGTTGCTTTTCGGAGCAAAAAAAATCCCTGAACTAGCAAAAGGCGTAGGCAAAGGTATAAAATCGTTCAAAAAAGAGATGGAAGATGACGAGCCTGAAAAAGTAACTAAAAAAACTGAAACTAGCGACGAAGAAGCCGAAGTTAGCGATACAAAAAAGGCTTAATGTTTGAAAAATTTAGTTTTAAAAGAGATTAAAAAAACTCTTGGTAAAGATATTATTTTAGAAAAACCAAAAGATAAAAATTTAGCGCATTATGCTTCGCCTGTGGCTTTTTCACTCGCAAAAGAGCTTAAAAAAGCCCCAAAAATCATAGCAGAAGAGCTAGCCCTTAAATTTGAAAATAGCGAAATTTTAAGCGCAAGTGCCGTAAATGGATATTTAAATTTTCACCTAAAAGCCGAATTTTTAGGAAATTTAAGCAAAAAAGCTCTAAATTTGAAAAACGAATTTGCCAAAAACGGAGCATTATCTGGCATTAATGAAAATTTAAAAGAAAAAATTCTACTTGAATATATCAGTGCAAATCCCACAGGACCGCTTCATATAGGGCATGTCAGGGGTGCTGTTTATGGCGATGTGCTCCAAAGCGTGGGAAATTATTTAGGCGTTAGGGTTGATACTGAGTATTATATAAATGACGCCGGAAATCAAATCGAGCTGCTCGGCATTTCGATGATTTTAAGAGCTAAAGAGCTTTTTGGCGAAAGCGTTGAGTATCCTGAAAAATACTACCGCGGCGAGTATATCGATGAGCTTGTAAATTCGGTCGTTAGCAAATTTGGCAAGGAAATTTTTTACGATGAAAGTAGAGTTTTGGAGCTTGCCGAATTTGGCAAAGATGAAGTTTTAAAAATCATCAAAAAAGATTTAAGCGATGCCGGAATTTTTATACAAAACTGGGTTAGCGAAAAGTCGCTTTACGGCGAGCTTGACGCCACGATTTCAAAACTTGAAAAAAGCGGACAAATGTATAAAAATGACGGCAAAATTTGGATAAAATCAACCGAGCTTGGCGATGAAAAAGATCGCGTTGTAGTTAGAGAAGACGGGCGTCCTACATATTTAGCGGGTGATATTGTTTATCATAATAATAAATTTGAACGCGGATACGACCGCTACATAAATGTCTGGGGGGCAGATCACCACGGCTACATACCACGCCTTAAAGCTTCGATTCATTTTTTAGGATATGACGAAAATGCCCTTGAAATCGCACTTATGCAAATGGTAAATTTGCTAAAAAACGGTGAAGCGTTTAAAATGAGCAAACGATCTGGCACAAGTGTGCTGATGAGCGATGTTTTAAGTGCTATCGGCAAGGATAATTTGCGATTTATGTTTATCAGCAAAAAAGGCGAAACGCCGCTTGAATTCGACATTGACGAGCTTAAAAACGAAGATAGCTCAAATCCGATTTACTATATAAATTACGCTCATGCAAGAATTAATCAAATTTTTGCAAAAGCAGAGAAAAGCGTCGATGAAATTTTGGAAGCTGATTTTAATTCGCTTGATGAAAACGGCGTAAATTTGGCATTTAACGCACTTGCTTTAAATGAAGTGCTTAATGAAGCTTTTTCTAGTAGGGGTTTGCAAAAAATTCCTGATTATCTTAAAAACCTAGCTGCCGATTTTCACAAATACTACAACGAAAACCGAGTAGTCGGAAGCGAAAACGAAGAAGCTAAACTTAAACTTTTTGCCGTTGTAGCCCTGTCGATACGCACGGCATTTAGCTTAATGGGACTAAACGCAAAAGAAAAAATGTAGTTATCACAAAGCCAAAAAACGGCTTTGTGATAATTTTTTGCTTACATTAAATTATGATTTTTCACATATTTAAACTATATCGGTAAAATTTAAGAGTTAAAATTCAATAGAGTTTGAGTTTTAAAAAATTGATAAAAAGGTAAATTTATGAAAATATTTAAATTTTTTGCGTTTTTAGCAATATTTGTAAATTTGGCTTTTGGCGAGAGTGTCAGCGTGAAGTATGCCGTTAAATTCGGCATTTTTGGCGAGATTGGCGTAGCAAATGCCACGCTTGTAAAAGATGAAGCCAAAAAAACATACGAAATCACTTTGGATGCCAAAACCACAGGGCTTACAAACTCCATTAGCGGAAATCGCCGCGAATATTTTCACTCAAAAGGCAAAATCATAGGAAATACTTTGGTGCCTGATATTTACACGCACGAAGTAAATCGCAATAAAAAAGGCAAAGAGCGAATTTCGCGCAAAATTTTTACATTTGATCACGCAAATTCGGCTGTAAATTTAAAGCGAGAAAGTGGCTACAAAGGCGAAAAAATGGATATTTCAAACGAAAAACTAGGATATTATGCCACAAACGACCTTTTAAGCCTGTTTTTTAACTTTTCAAAACTCCAGCACTCATCAAACAAATTCTACACAACCGCAGTCGGTGCGAAAAATGAAAACGGGCGAATTGACATAATAATCCCACAAGATAAGCAAAAAACCGCCGTTCAAAATGAGCTTGAAAGCGAATTTGACCCGTATATCGTTTTTATAAATCAAAAAATATTTTCTAGCGCTAGGGGTGAGCTTTATTTGAGTTTAAACGAACGCGGATACGCAAATAAAGCGATTTTGAAAAATGTTTTACTTTTTGGAGATATTAGAGCCGAGCTTTTGGAATAAATTTATCTTAGATACTGCGCCAAATTTGAGAATTTCTTAAATTTAAAAAATTTGACGCAGTATCGCAAAAACCACGCTAAATCTTAAATTTAACAATCAATTTTTTTCGGATTTCATAAATTTTGAGCAAAAAAAATGGTGTCCTGCGTTGGATTCGAACCAACGGCCCCCTCCTTAAAAGGGAGATGCTCTACCTACTGAGCTAGCAAGACACCTAAATGGCGCGATGAATGGGGCTCGAACCCACGACCTCCGCCGTGACAGGGCGGCATTCTAACCAGCTGAACTACCATCGCACAAAACAGTAATAAAATGGTGGTCGCTATAAGACTCGAACTTATGACATCCACCTTGTAAGGGTGGCGCTCTACCAACTGAGCTAAGCGACCTTTCCTTTGCTATCTTTTGCAAAAGAATTGTAATTATACAGCCAAGATAATAAAAATTTACTTAAATTTCATAAAAAAAGCTAATTTATTTTAAATTTTTGATATACTTACAAAAAATTTTTGGAAAATTTAGATAAAAATATGAAAAAATTGCTTTTTTTGTTTGTTTTTTCGGTGCAAATGTTTGCCTATACGCCAAATGATATTTTAAATTCGATTAATTTCGTGGCGCAAAAAGAGGGCGTAAAGCCTGAAATTTTATACACGATTGTAAAGATTGAGAGCGATTTTAACCCATTTGTCATCTCTTTTTTGACAAATAAAGCAAATGCCGATCATTTTGCCAAACTTCAAACCCCAAATATCATCATAAAAACTAGCGTTTATAGCTTAAATCGCGCTAAATGGGTTGTTACGATTTATCCTATAAATGAAGCTTATGCAACGGCGATTGCTAAAAATCTGATAGATAGCGGTTTTAACATAGATGTCGGTTTAGGGCAGCTAAATTCGGTAAATTTCGGCGCAAACGAAATACCATTTGCCTTTAATCCGGTTTTTAATCTCACAAAATGCGCCAAAGTTTTGCGAAAATGCTACAACGCCAAAAACAAAAACATAAAAGACACGATCGAGTGCTACAACTACGGCATGCGAAAGCGAAAATCAAATCCTTATTACAATAAATTCTATAAAAATTATGAGTCATTTTTCGGAAGTCCGTATTGATTTAGCGGTTTTGCGATGATTTGCACGAATTTAAAATCTTGTAAATTTAAGTAGGTGGCGGACAGAGAGGGATTCGAACCCTCGAGCCCCGGTTAGAAGCTGCACCCTTAGCAGGGGTGTGGTTTCGGCCAACTCACCCATCTGTCCAAGCAAGAAACGAAATTATATCAAATAAACCTAATATTGTGCTTAAAAATCAAAAATTAGCCATAAAAAAAGAGAAACCTTCCACAAGGTTTCTCTTTTGGGCTTTGAAAGGAAGTTCTAACATCTTTTGCATATTGAAATTATATTTTATTTCGGTAAATACTCGGTAAGAATTCCAAAAATCGTGCTTAAAAACTAATATTTTCAGATTTTGGAACTGAAATTTCATTATTTTGTCGTAGCACTTTTTTTACGATTTCGCCGTCGTTTGCGCCACTATTTCGAGTTTGTAAATTTGGATTTCTTTGATCTAAAATCATATTTATAATCACACCATTTTTTATCATCACAAACACCATATCGCCGCTGTTGTAATAATATCTTGGCGAATTTGCCCTGTAAATTTGGTTATTTTTCAAAACCTTGAATTTATATGTGTAGTTTGTTTTGCTATGGCGTTCGTAGCTTAAAATTTCGCATTTTACGCCATCTGCACTTTGCAAATTCGAAACACTACTACCTAAAAAACCACAACCACAAAAAATTATCGCCAAAAAAGCACTAAAAAATAAATTTTTCAAATTTTTATCCTATTTTTGTGAATTTAAAAGCGGAAATCTTATCAAATTTGATAAATTTTTGCAAATTTAATGGCTAAATTTAAAAAATTTTCGTAAAATTCATAAAAAATTTGGAGCGTATAAAATATGAAAAAAGCATTTTCTATGATTGAACTTATTTTTGCTATCGCCATTATCGGTATTTTAGCAGCAGTTGCTCTTCCACGCCTAAGTGCTTCGCGCGATGATGCGTTAGTCGCCGCCGCTAAACTAGATCTAAAAACCGCTCTTAGCGATGTTATCGCATACAATCTCACGCAAGGTCGCTACTCAACAAATATCAAAGAAATGACAAGCGTGGATTTTAAAAATAGCGCATTTAAGGTAAAAAAGAAAGAGTGCTTGAAATTCATTTTTCACGGAATGCGCGTTATGGAAGTTCGCATTGACCGCTCGGGGCTTTGTGGCAGGGTTTTAGACGGCTCGGTTGTCGAACCATACCTAAAAATGGACGCCGGAGAGCTAAAACATAGCGATAGTGTCTCATACATACCGCTTGATAGCTCGACAATTTCATCTATAAATGGGTTGAAATTTTAAATTTTTGCTTTGTTTTGGAAATAATAAAAGCTAAAATAACAAAAAAAGATATTTGTCCGAAAGTTACAAAAAAATAACAAAAGATAAAATCGCCTAATTTCGGTAAATTTTGGTAAATGTTTGGTAACTTTTTGGCAATATTTTAGTAAATTTAAGATTGATTTAAGTAAAAATAGGTCTTTTTATGCTATAATTTCGCCATAAAACTTTTTTAAGGAGTTCTAATGAAATTAGTAAAACTAAGTTTAGCAGCAGCTATCGCTGCAAGCACACTTGTAAGTTCAGCAAGTGCAGTTGCTTTGGAAGAAGCTATTAAAGATGTTGATCTAAGCGGAATGGCTTTCGTTAGATATCAAAATGCAAAAAGAAGCGGTTATGTAGGCGATGGCAACTGGTGGAAATTTAAATCAGTTCTTACTCTAAAAACAAAAATCGATGACAATTTCTTTATGTTAGCTGGTTTCCAATACGGTGCAGATAAAGACCTTGGTTCATCTGGCGAAAGCGTAACCAATAGAGGTTTTGATACAGAAGGTTTTGTTGTAACACAAGCTTTACTAGGCTACAATGTAGGCGGAACAACTGTAATGGTAGGTCGCTATAATCTTGGAACATTCTTCACAGATGACATGCTAGGTAATGGTATTAAAGTAGTAAATACTGATATTCAAGGTTTAACTCTTGCAGCATTGTGGGCTGACGCTCTTCAAAATGACGGCGATGTTCTAGACGGTAAAAATGGTGCAGTTCGTACTGCAATCAGAACTGCGATGCAAAGAGATGTTCTAAGCCATAACCTATATGGTGTAGCTGCTATCGGTTCTTATGATCCACTTGCTTTCCAAATTTGGTATGCTAGCCTACAAGATGTAGCAAATCTATTTGCTATTGAAGCAGGCTTAAACTTCAATATCACTGATGATATAACTCTTGGCGTAACAGGTCAATATGCTTTCACAGATATGGACGGAGATCTTAAAGAGAAAGTTCCTAATGCAGCAGATAGCAAATTCGCAGCTGGTAAAGCAGAATTCGGTGCATTCGGTTTTGATTTGGGTGCAGGTTATGTATATTACAAAGCAAAAGACGGCAAATATAGCCTAAGCTCACTAGATGACAATGGTCAATTTATCTCAGCAGGTCAAGTAATGGTTCCAGATAGCGGTGTTAGCTCATATCACGCTTATGCTGGCAAAAATGATTATTGGTTCGTAACTGCTGGTTACAAAATTCCAAATACAGGCATAAGCTTTGGTGTAGATTATGTTGATGGTAAATTCAACAAAGGCAACACAGTTGGTCTAGAAGAATTCAAAGCAAAAGAAATCGTAGGAAGACTAGGTTACAAATACAACAAAAAACTTAACTTCACTTCATGGTATTCACATATCGACTATGAACCAGAAACTATGGTTGATGACAAAACTTTCAGAGTTCAAGCTCAATACAAATTCTAATTATTTACTATAATTGGATAAAATCTCGGGCGAAGTTTTTGCTTCGCCCTTTTTAAATTCTAAGCAAAGGTTTTTTAGATGAAGATATTTAAAATTTCTTTTTTGGTATGTTTTTTACTTGGTTTTATTTTTGCAGAAGAAGAAAGCTATGTTTTTGAAGCAAAAGGTGAATTCGCAAAAGAGTTAAAAGAGTTAGTGCAAAAACATTCCAAAGACGGAAATGTCTCAGTAAATGTATATGAAAAAGCCCCTAACGCAAACGGTGCGCCTGTGAGCGGATACCGTCAAGTAGGAGCTATGAGCGAAGCGGGTAGAAAAGTTTTTATGCAAAAGTGTGCTTCTTGTCATGGCGAAAAAGGCGAGAAAAGATCTTACGGCGTCTCAGCTCGTCTAAAAGATCTAACAGGCGAAGAGATAGCTACAAATTTACACTCTTATATAACCGATAGCGAACATGGCGGTAAATTTAAAATGATAATGCGAACAGAAGCTATGAAGGTGCAAGATTCTGAGCTTGATTTGATCATCGCTTATATTAAAGGCGAAGATGATCCATATTTAAATAGAAGTTTTATCGGCGGTGCATACTGGGAAAATCAAAACAAACCGATCCAAACAACCCCGACCGAGCAAGGTTCGTATCTGAAATAAATTTATTTTCAAAACAAACAAAGAATTTAAATTTACAAATTTTCTAGTTTGGAAATTTGTAAATTTAGATAATGAAATTCTTTGTTTGACTTAAAAACTAATAAAAATTTTTCAATTTCTTTATCTGGCAATTAAAATCAAATTTTCTTCAAAAATTATTAGAAATTTATCAAATTTTTTGTAATATTACATTTTTCAAGGAGAAATTTTGCAAGCATTAGCACTCAAATATAGACCAAAAAATTATAACGAACTTATCGGGCAAGATACTATCGCCAAAAGCCTTACTCATGCGTTAAATTCGGGGCGTTTAAGTCATGCTTATCTTTTTAGCGGACTTCGCGGTAGCGGTAAGACTTCAAGTGCTAGAATTTTTGCAAAAGCCCTTTTGTGCGAAAAGGGACCTACGGGAAATCCTTGCGAAGAGTGTGCAAGTTGCATTATGGCAAATGAAGGTCGCCATATCGACATTATCGAAATGGACGCCGCTAGTCATCGTAAAATCGACGATATTCGTGAGCTTATCGAGCAGACGAAGTATTCTCCTGCGAGTGCGAGATTTAAAATTTTCATCATCGATGAAGTTCATATGCTTACAAAAGAGGCTTCAAATGCCCTTTTAAAGACACTTGAAGAGCCACCTAGCTATGTCAAATTTATCCTAGCTACGACTGACCCTTTAAAGCTTCCTGTTACCGTGCTATCTCGCACACAGCATTTTCGCTTTAAGCCGATTCCAAAAAACGCCGTCGTGGCGCATTTGGAGCGAATTTTAAATAACGAAAATATAAAATATCAAAAAGAAGCGCTTGAAATTTTGGCTCGTTCAGGTAGCGGTTCGCTAAGAGACACGCTTACTTTGCTAGATCAGGCTATCATTTATAGCGGCGAGAGCGTAAGTGCAAGTGCTGTTGCCGATATGCTGGGGCTCCTTGATCCCGATAAAATCGATGAAATTTTAAAAGTTGTTTTAGAGCAAGACCGAACTAAGGCAATTAAGATTGTTAAAGAGATTGAAAATTATAGTGCCGAGACCATAATCGACGAGATTATCGCAAATTTAAAAGATGAATTTTTCCCAAGTGAAAGCGATGAGAGTAGAGAAAAAAGGGTAAAAAATAATTTTAATACTTTAATGTATGAGCGATTTTTTAGAATTTTAAGCGAAGCAAAGGGAATGCTAGGCGTTAGCGCAGATAACGGATTTACGCTATCTATGATGATTTTTATGATGATGGAAGCAGTAAATTTACGCAGTATAGATGAGCTAATCGAAGTTTCTAAAACGATAAATTCGCCATCAAACCAGTCGGTGGCTGACGGAAATTTGAGTAAAAATTTAACTTCTGTGCCAAGTCCAAATTCGCAAAATCAAGCAAAAAATTTATCAAATTCTAGTGCAAATTTGCAAAATTCGGCTTTAAATTCGCAAGGCAATCAAACTCCAAGCTATGAGCTATTTTTGGAAAAAATTTATGATAGAGATTATGATTTGGGCGAGAGATTTAAAAAATGCGTTGAATTTATCAAATTTGAAGATGATACTTTGCATTTGCTTTCAAATGCCAAAGATAACGATAAAATCGCACTTCGCAACGCTTCAAAAGCCATAATGGCGGTTGTGCGAAAGGTTTTTGGAAATGCCGCGACAATCAAAATGCAAAGTGGCGATGATATAAAAAAAAATGATGAAAATTTAGAAAATTCGGCAAATTCGAATTTGCAAAATTCAGTAAATTCGACGAATTCGATAAATTCAGCAAATTTGAATTCGTCAAATTCGACGAATTCGCAAAATTCTCAAAATAGCGTTAGTAATGAAAGCAATAAATTTTTAAATTATGTCAAAAATGATAACAAAGAAGAGCAAATAAGCAAAACTCTTAGAGCCGTAAAAGCGCTTGAAAACACCATATCTAACGGCACTTCAAATACAAATGATAGTTTGGTTAGGGAGCTTGATAGGCTTTTTGGAGCGCACAAAAAAATAAGCGAATAATTAACAAATTTAAAAGCAAGTTTTATGTAGAATTTGACGAAAATTTTATTTAAAAAAAGGTAAAAAATGCGAGGTTATAAAATCTTTTCCGGCACTGCAAATCCTGAATTTGCAAAGAAAATTTCAAAATATTTGTCGCTTCCTTTATCGGAATGTGCGATTAAAACTTTTAGCGACGGCGAAATCAGCGTCCAAGTAGGCGAAAGCGTTAGGGGCAAAGATGTTTTTATTATCCAGCCGACCTGTGCTCCTGCAAATTCGAATTTAATGGAACTTTTGATTTTAAGTGACGCGCTAAAACGAAGTTCGGCTAGTAGTATAACGGCGATAATTCCGTATTTTGGCTATGCTAGGCAAGATCGCAAAGCAGCTCCAAGAGTGCCGATAACTGCAAAGCTTGTGGCAAATATGATCCAAGCAGCAGGCATTGACCGTGTTGTTACTATGGATTTACACGCAGGGCAAATTCAGGGATTTTTCGATATTCCTGTGGATAACCTTTACGGCTCTATCGTATTTCCTGAGTATTTAAAAACTAAAAATCTTAAAAATCCTATCATCGCTAGTCCAGATGTAGGCGGTGTGGCACGAGCTAGAAGCTTTGCTAAAAAGCTTGGTCTTGATATGGTAATAGTCGATAAACGCCGAGAAGAAGCCAACAAAAGCGAAGTTATGAATATCATCGGCGATGTAAATGGCAAAGATGTCGTTTTAATCGACGATATGATTGACACTGCTGGAACCATCGTAAAAGCTGCCGAAGCGTTTAAAAACAACGGCGCAAACAGCGTTATGGCGTATTGCACGCATGCTGTGCTTAGCGGTCCTGCTTATGAACGCATAGCAACAGGTGCGATCGATGAGCTAGTCGTAACAGATACTATCCCGCTAAAAGAAGAAAACGAGCATATTAAGGTCATTAGCGTGGCGCCGCTTTTTGGGGAAGTTATACGCAGGGTTTATCACGATGAGAGTGTAAATAGCTTGTTTGATATTAAATAAAGTTTGCAAATTTTTGTAAATTGAATTCAGCCTAGCTTTCGCACAAAACTCGCAACGATAGACGCAATAAGTCTTATCTTATGCTAGTTTTGTGCGAAATCGTCGGCATTTGATTACCAAATTTAAGTTGAATTGTTTTTGAAATTCTAAATTTCTCTCCATTGTCATTGCGAGTTTTTTCTGCGAAAAAACGAAGCAATCGCCAAAGCGTAAATTCGCACAACAGCTCAATCAAAAAAAATTAAAAACCAAAATTTTCTCGTAAAATCAAATTTAAAGCCCAAATTCAAAGCAAAATTTGCTCTCGTTTATCTTTTGTTATTCCTAATTTATTACAATTTCGAAACTCTAATTTGTAAAGGATATTAAATGAGAAAAATTATTTACTCAGTTGCAACTCTTGCTTTTTTGTGCGGTAGCGTAAATGCAGCCGAATACGCACTTGATAAAGCTCACTCAAATGTTGGCTTTAAAATCAAACACATGGGCGTTAGCACGACTAACGGCAAATTTAAAGAATTTGACGGCGTTATCGACGCTGAGGGCGAAAAACTAAACAAACTAACCGGTGTTATAAAAACTGCTTCTGTCGATACAGCCAACGAAATGCGCGATAAGCACCTAAGTGCGCCTGATTTTTTTGATAGCGATAAATTTCCTGAGATGAAATTTGAGATGAGCGAATTTAAAGGTGATAAAGTCATCGGAAATTTAACTATAAAAGATGTTACAAAAGCGGTCGAATTCGATTATGATTTTGGCGGTGTTCAAGCAGATCAAAAAGGCAAAGAGCATATCGGTTTTAGCTTAGAAGGCAAAATCAAAAGAAGCGACTTTAACTTTGCTCCAAATAGCTCTACTGCAATGCTTGGCGATGAAATTAAAATTTCAATCGACATTGAAGCTATAAAATAAATTAAAATTTATGATGAAAAATTTGCACGAATTTTTACCAAATTTGTGCAAATTTATACTCTTTTTCTGTTTTTTTATAAAATTTGTCTAAATCTATATTATTTTTCTATACACAAATTTGCAAAAATTTTCTAAATTTTTTGGTTGTAGGATACAAAAAAAAAAAACAAAAAATAAAATTTTTTCAAAATTGTGTTACAAAAAAGTGACAAATTTTTAATAAAATAAAATTTGCATTTAAAAATTTCATATAAAAAACGAGAAAATTTAGGCATAAAAAAACCGACACCACCAAAGGTAATGTCGGTTATAGTGATATGAAAGATTCCTATTGGAAAGCTTCGTAAATATCTTCTAGGATAAATAATTTTTCATCAACCATACCCTTATAAAATGGTTCAAAAGTTTTTGTATATTCATCATGAAAATAGCCTTTATCTGCCAAGTCCAAAATCTTTTCATCTATGATATGGATTAGATCGCTATTTCCTTTTTGAGTAGCAACACAATCAAACAAAACTTGTCCTATTCTTGGGATACCTATTTCAAAATCATCATGTAGCAATGGAACAGTTGCAACATTAACGATATTGTGCATATATGCATCGCCCTGACCTTCAAGCAAAGCATCCATACACTCTCTATTGCTATGACAATAAACAATTTGACCTAAATTTGGATTTTTCTTTGCCCATACATCAGAGTTACTATCAGGGATAACAAGTAGTTTTTTACCATTTAAATCAGCGACTTTATGGATAGCTGCTGATTTTGGAGAAACTGTCGCAAGTGTAACTGAAAGATAAGGGATAGAAAAGTCCATTTCTTTGGCTCTGGCTGATGTTCTAGCCCAGTTATCTATAAGCAAATCAACTCTATTTTCAGTAACTGCTTTTGCGCGCTCTGCTGTCTTTATAGCGATAAATTCGACTCTACCGCCGTCACCTAAAATAGCTCTTGCAAGTTCTTTCGCTAAATCAACTTCAAAGCCTTCGAATTCGCCGTCTCTATTGATTCTGCTAAATGGTGCAGAGTGATCTGCAACGCCAATCCTTATGGTGTTTGCGCTTTTGATTTGATCTAGCGTATTTGCACATGAAAATGTCAAAGCCGCACTCATCAATAAACCTAATGCTTTTTTCATCTTTAACTCCTTTAAAAATAAAAATATTTGATAAAATGCTACTACTAAAAAATAAATAAAAGTTAAATAATATCTAGTATTTCAATATAATTTATTTAATTTATATATATTAAGTAAATTTCATATATTTATGGCAATTTAATTGAATTTATGGCAATATTTTACGAATTTTATCAAATTTTAGGATTTTTACTTGAATAATATTAGAAATTTTAGCATTATAGCTCACATAGATCACGGAAAAAGCACGCTTGCAGATAGGCTTATTAGCGAGTGCAAGGCGATTGAAGATCGCCAAATGAGCTCACAAATCATGGACACAATGGATATAGAAAAAGAACGCGGAATCACCATAAAAGCACAATCCGTTCGCCTTGAATATGAATATCAAGGGCAAAAATATATTTTAAATTTAATCGACACTCCCGGACATGTGGATTTTAGCTATGAAGTTTCTCGCTCACTAGCTAGTTGCGAAGGTGCGATTTTGGTCGTAGATGCGAGTCAAGGCGTGCAGGCTCAAACCATCGCAAATGTCTATATCGCACTTGAAAACAATCTCGAAATAATCCCCGTGCTAAATAAAATCGATCTTCCGGCTGCTGATCCTAAGAGAGTAAAAGATGAAATCGAGCATATCATCGGGCTTGATTGCAGTGAAGCTATCGAAGTTAGCGCAAAAACAGGACAAGGAATAAAAGAGCTAATCGAAACAATTATCCAAAAAATCCCAGCCCCTAAAACAGACAATGAAAAACCGCTAAAAGCTTTGATTTATGATAGTTGGTTTGATAGTTATTTGGGAGCTCTCGCATTAGTGCGGATTTATGACGGAAAAATTTGCAAAAATGACGAAGTTTTAGTAATGGGAACGGGTGGAAAGCACCAAGTGCTAGATCTCATGTATCCAAACCCCTTAGCGCCTATAAAAACAAAGCAAATTTCAAGCGGAGAAGTCGGCATTGTCGTTTTGGGCTTAAAAACGCTTGGAGATGTCGCTGTCGGCGATACTATCACGCTTGTTAAAAATAAAGCCGACGAGCCAATAGGCGGATTTGAAAAGGCAAAACCATTTGTTTTTGCCGGGATTTACCCTGTGGAAACCGATAAATTTGAAGAACTTCGCGACGCCCTTGATAAACTTCGCTTAAATGATAGCTCACTAAGCTACGAGCCTGAGACTTCACTTGCACTTGGATTTGGCTTTCGTGTGGGGTTTTTGGGGCTTTTGCACATGGAAGTGGTTAAAGAACGCTTAGAGCGAGAGTTTAATCTCGATTTAATAGCCACAGCTCCAACCGTAACCTATGAAGTCTATCAAACTGACGGAAAAATGGTGCAAATTCACAACCCAAGCGAACTTCCGCCTGTGCAGAAAATCGATTATATAAAAGAGCCGTATGTCAAAGCGACAATCATAAGCCCGAGCGAATTTTTAGGAAATTTGATAAATTTGCTAAACAATCGTCGCGGAATCCAGACAAAAATGGACTATATCACGCCTGAGCGGGTTTTGCTCGAATACGATATTCCCACAAATGAAATCATAATGGACTTTTATGACAAACTAAAAAGCGGCACAAAAGGCTATGCGAGTTTTGATTATGAGCCAAGCGATTATCGAGTGGGCGATTTGATTAAGCTTGACATTAAAGTCGCAGGCGAAACCGTCGATGCGCTCTCTATCATCGTCCCACAAGACAAAGCTCTTGCAAAAGGCAGGGACTTGGTAAAAGCGATGAAAGAGATCGTCCCTAGACAGCTTTTTGAGGTCGCAATCCAAGCTAGTATCGGAAACAAAGTAATCGCAAGAGAAAATGTCAAATCTATGGGCAAAAATGTAACCGCAAAATGCTACGGCGGCGATATAACGAGAAAGCGAAAGCTACTTGAAAAGCAAAAAGAAGGCAAAAAACGCATGAAAGCTATCGGTAAGGTAAATTTGCCAAGCGAAGCGTTTTTAAGTGTGTTAAAGATTGATTAAATTTGATAAAAAGGTTGCAAGATGATTTTTATAGATGCGTGTTTGAAAAAACCGACACCTTATACGCCTGTGTGGATGATGAGACAGGCAGGGCGTTATCTGCCAGAATACATGGCAGTGCGAAAAAGCGTGGGCGGGTTTTTGGAGCTTTGCAAGGACTTTCGCAAGGCTAGTGAGGTTACAATCCAGCCTGTGGAGATTTTAGGCGTCGATGCGGCGATTTTATTTAGCGATATTTTGGTTGTTCCGCTTGAAATGGGGCTTGATTTGGAATTTGTCGCAGGCGAGGGTCCAAAATTTAAAAATCCTTTGAAAAATTTGGAAGATTTAAAGGCTTTAAGTCCCGAAAAAGCCGTGAAAAATCTGCAATATGTCTATGATACGGTTGCACTAACAAGGCAGAATTTAAGCGATGATAAGGCGCTAATTGGCTTTTGTGGTTCGCCTTGGACGGTGGCGACATATATGATCGAAGGCGGCACGACTAAAACTTATGCGATTTGCAAAAAAATGGCGTATTCTAACCCTGAGCTTTTGCACGAGATTTTGCGAAGCGTAACCGAAGCGACCAAACTTTACCTTGAAAACCAAATCAAAAACGGCGTAAATGCCGTGCAAATTTTTGATAGCTGGGCGAGTGCATTAGAAGAAAGCGCATTTTTCGAGTTTAGCTGGAAGTATATTTTAGAAATTTGCGACTATTTAAAGGCGAAATTTCCGCAAGTGCCGATTATTGTTTTTCCAAAAGGCATTAGCGGATATTTGGATAAGATTAGCGGTAATTTCGATGTTTTTGGCGTGGATTGGAGCACTCCGATAGAGTTAGCTGCACAGAAGCTTGGCGAGAAATACACGCTTCAAGGAAATATGGAGCCAACCCGCCTTTATGATAAAGGAGCCATAAAATCAGGTGTTTCGCAGATTTTGGAAGTTATGAAAAATCGCCCGCACATTTTCAATTTGGGGCATGGAATTTTGCCTGATATTCCTGTGGAAAATGCGAAATATTTCATAAATTTAGTGCATGAAATGAGCGCGAGATAATGAAATACATTTTCGGTCCCATAAGTTCGCGCCGTTTTGGGCAGAGCCTTGGGATTGATTTAAGTCCAAATTCGAAGCAATGCAACTTCAACTGCGCATATTGCGAGTTAAAAGCGAAAAAGCCTATTTCTCAAATGAGCGAGATTTGCGATATTTCGCCCGTGCTTGATGAGCTTAAAACTGCGCTAGATAAATTTAAAAATACCCAAGTCATCACGCTTACGGCTAATGGCGAACCTAGTCTTCACCCTAAATTTGGCGAACTTGTAAGCGAAATTAAGGCTTTAAAACTGCCTCAAAAACTGCTAGTTTTATCAAATTCGAGCAGAATTTCGCAAAATTACGAAGCATTTTTGAAATGCGATATTTGCAAATTTTCCCTTGATAGCGTGGTTAGTGAAACTTTTAAAAAAATCGATAATCCGCATAGTAGTGTGAATTTGGACGAAATTATCTCAAATTTGATTAAATTTAGCTCTGAATTTAGGGGTGAATTAGTTATTGAAATTTTGGTTGTTGCTGGTCTTAATGATACTGCCAGCGAATTTGAAACTCTAAATTCGGTGCTTGAAAAAATAAATCCCACTCGCATTGATTTAGGCACGATTGATCGTCCGCCTGCGTTTAAAAACGCTAAGCCAGTAAGTTACGAGAGGCTAGAATTTTTAAGCAAATTTTTGAAAAATCAAAGCGTAAATATAGTCGCAAAACCAAAATACGATAGCGAAAAGCTCGATTTTAGCGAAGATGAAATTCTATCTATGCTAGTTCGCCGTCCCCAAAGCCTAAACGATGTAGAAGCCAAATTTAGCGAACTTTCCAAAGCAAATTTAGCAAATTTGCTAAATTTAGGAAAAATCACCCTAAAAGACGGATTTTATAAAGTTTTATAATAAAGGTTAAATTTGCAAAATCAGATTTTAGAAGACGAACCAAAGTTAATTTATAGATTGGATACAAGAAATTGGATATATGTGCCTTTGGAATTGATTGGACTAGGAATTCCATTTATGATTGCTATGTTGGCAACTTTTTATGGAACAGATTTTATAACTCGCTGTGGTGGATTTTTATTTGCTTTATTCTTTTCACATTGGTTATATTATATTTTGCTTTTTGATTATATTGAAATTTATGAAGATAGAATTGAATATGAAAGTTTGCTCGGAATAAAACAAATAATTTATAAAAAAGATTTCTTATGTACACATTGCGTATCTTCTGCGATTGGAAGTGCAGTATCATTTTATAAGCATAATAGATTTTATAATAAATTTGTTCCGTATTTTATGGTAACAGGATTGTCTATTAAAAAAAGTACTGAATTAGAAAATAAAGTTTTTGAAATGAGAATATCAAAATTTTAATGATAATTTTGCTTATGCAAAATTCTCGCAATGGCAAATTAGGCAAATTTTGTTTAGTATCGTATGGTGAGCGTTTTGCCCACCATAATGGTTACACAAATAATTAAAATGATAAATTTAATAAATGTAAAATTTGGTGGGCAGGGATGCCCACACTACGGTTTTTACTCAAATTTACAATTTCTGCGAATTATCCTTCTTAAAATACGCAAAAAACGCTAACAAAATCAGCACTAACCCCAAAATCCACACCACAGCCGGAACTGGCACTCGCTCTCCTGCTGCGTAAGAGTGCATACCGCTTAGATAATAATTCACGCCAAAATATGTCATCACAACGCTTGAAAATGCAAATACAGAAGCTACGGCAAAGGCGTATTGATCGTTTAGTTTCGGTATAAATCTAAAATGCACAACCGCAGCATAAACCAAAATCGTAACCAAAGCCCAAGTCTCTTTTGGATCCCAGCCCCAGTATCGCCCCCAGCTCTCGTTCGCCCAAACACCGCCTAAAAAGTTTCCGACCGTTAGCAGACAAAGCCCCAAAATCATCGACATTTCGTTAATATGCGTTGCTTCTTTTATGTTGCGTGAAAATTCGGCATTTTTCTTTGGGTTTTGAAAAATAAATAAAATCAAAGTAAAAATTCCAAGCAACCAGCAAAGCCCTAAAAATCCGTAACTTGCCGTAATAACGCTAACATGGATTGTAAGCCAGTATGATTTAAGAACCGGTTGGATATTAGTAATTTGCGGATCCATACCGCTTAAAAATGCCACAAATAGCGTAATTCCTGCCATTATAGAAGTAAGCGCCAAAGAAATAGCCGATTTTTTAGAAAAAATCATACCGCTAAGCGATAACGCCCAAGCGATATAAACCATCGACTCGTATGAATTCGACCATGGCGCATGACCTGAAATATACCAACGAATAATAAGCCCTATGGTATGAAGCACAAAAGCTATAAAATTTACGATATAAACAGCCTTAAATGCACCCGAAATTTGCGTTTTTGGGCTCATCATACGCACAAAAACAAAAGCTAGTAAAAATAGCCCTGCCAAAATATAAACAGGAATTAAGCGAGTAAAAATTTTAAAATTATTAAAAAACACTTCAAATTTAATCGCCGTATCGGTCGGCATAATCTCTTTTGCGTGAGCTAGTTGATACTCTTTTAGCTCACGAAGTGCCGAATTTGCGCTCTCCCAGTCGCCTGTTTTTTGTGCATTTACTACGCTATCAAAATATTTATTTAAAATTCCAAGTGCTTTTTCTTTCTCGTCTCCACTAAAATACATATTAGCACCAACATAAGAAAACCACTCGTTATTTTGCGAATTTAGCTTTGGTATGACACGGAAAAATTCGCCCACAAACGACATATAAAAGATATTTACTCGCTCATCGACTTTTAAAATCTCTTTATCTAAGACACCACGATTTCCAAGCGGTTTGCGATTTATCTCTTCGACCATTTTCGTAAGTTTATAGTGTGGTGTCCCATCTTCGCCAGTTTCGAAAAAATCTGCCATTTTAGCGTGAGTTTTATTTTCGGCAATGCCTAAAATTTTCTTTAACTCTTTTTCGCTTACTTTTATGATTTCAGCACTCTTCCAAAACTCAGGATTTGCCATAAAAGATAGCATTACGGCGTTGTGATTTAGCCCTTGAAAATTTTCTTTGCGATAAATTTTGCTTAAAAGTTCGCGTGAGACGGTATCAAACGGCTCCATACGCCCGTCAAAACCCTGTATAACAAGCGTTTTAAGCTCATTTATGTGAGATTTGTCGATTTGTGGTAAATTGTCGGCTTTTAGCGAATTTGGAGTGAAAATTCCTATCAAAAAAGCTAAAAATAGCGCAGTAACCACGCCTTTTGATTTTTTAGATTTTTTATTTTTTTTCTTTGGTTGTGGGTTTTCGTTTTGCGAATTTTCGCTATTAGAATTTGAATTTGGCAAATTCTCGTTTTTTGAATTTTGTGTTTTTGAATTTTGCGAATTTGGCATAGAATTCTCTCTTTTCGTGCTTTCATTTATCAAATTTGATAGTTTTATAAACCTTGAATTTGGGTTGAAAAAGTTAAATAACATACCCAAAATCAAAAGCCCATACCCGATATATGTAGGCATTTTACCCGGATCCCTATTTACCGATAAAATCGTGCCTTTTTCGTCTGTATCATACGAGCTTTGGAAAAAGCGATAACCCGCCCAGTCAAGCACATGGTTCATATAAATTTCATAATCAAAACTTTTTTCGCCGTCTATGACGCTGACTTCGCTACTATAACCTGAGGGCGAATTTGAGCCCGGATAGCGATCAAGTTTGAAATCTTTTAGCTTCATCTCAAAAGGAAGCGTTACACTTTTTGGCGCCCACGCTACAACAAAATTTTCTCCGCCAACGCTAAAATTCTCGCCGCTTCGACCATATATAAGATAAACTTCTTTTTCTTCGCCGTTGTAGCTTAAATTCGCTAAAATCGCCTCTTCGCCGCGAGTATCTTTTGGAAGCTCTGTAAAGCCCTTAACTGCGGATTTCAAAAGCGAAACAGGGGCAAAATTTAAATCTTCAAAACTATAAAGCCCCAACTCGCTAAGCTCTATGTCGGTGTTTTTTTCTAAAACCGATTTACTCATATCAGCCATTTTTGTTTGCGTGATTTCTAAATTTGTATTTAGATAAAATTTGCCGTCTTTTAGCTTGATATAGATGAATTTTGGCTGTTTTGGCATAGTATTAAAAGCAAAATCAAAGTCGCCGATTTCGATATTTTCGCCTTGTTTTAGCGAAATGTTTCGTTTGTGTTGGCTATTTGAAAACAAAAACTCGACTCGCGGTTCGCCGTTTTCGCCTTCAACCCAGTTCATACCGCCGTTTGCGACGCTTTTTGTATATTTTAAATTTGCACTCTTGCCTTTATAAGGAAGCGAGATGTCAAAATTTGTTTTGCCCGTTAGCGAAAGGTAGTTTTTCTCACTAGCGCTTACGAATTCGCCCTTTTCATCGTGGGCAACAAGCTGGATATAAAAATCTCTTGTCGAAACCAAATTTGAGCTTTCGTTTTCTCTAATGTGAATATTTCCTTCAAAGCCGAAATATCGCGTCAAAATCGCACCCAAAAGGATAAATAAAAAGCTAAAATGGAATAAAAACGCAGGAAGTTTTTTGATTTTAATAAGATTGTATTTTACTATGTTGTAAGCCAAATTTATGCCCAAAAGCACCATTATAGCGCCAAACCAAAGTGTGTTATAAACCATCGCCCAAGCAACTTCGGTGCTATAAACTGTTTCTATTATCGTTGCGACGGCGCAAGCTACGGCAAATACTAGTAGCCAAAACGACGCAGCACCAATGCTTAAAAAGTATTTCATTTTCGTCCTTTAAATTTTTAAAATTAACCGAGTGATTTTACAATATAAAGACTTTTTATTAGCTAAAAATTTTTTAAACTGCGTTATTTTGTGTGTTTGTTACTTTAAAATTTAAATTTGCAAATTTCATTTCCATTGTCATTGCGAGAATTTGCGTAGCAAAACAGGCGAAGCGTTTTTTTGCGAAGCAAAAATATTTCCTTGAAAATCGTCGGCATACGCAGTTTAAATTTAAGTTGAATTTTTTTGAAATTTAGTTGATTTGCTAGAAAATATTCAAGACAGGATAGGCGTAGTAAGGCGCAAATTTATGCAGTTTCAAGCGAAGTTACCTGTGGCGGTAATGAGCGATGAAACTGCATAAATTTGCGCCTTAATCCGTTCAAGTCTGGGGAATTAAAAGCTAGGCTGATTTCTAAATAGAATTTAATACCTAAATTCGCAAACACTTCCCACTGCTTGATTACACGCTATGGCTGAAACTGAGTTATTCGGTGAGCCATCAATTAGCCTGTCAGAATAAGCTAGATAAATTATCGTTTTTTCCTTTTCGTCAAACATACGCACGACATGGGTCTTTTTAAACAAAATCGAGCTTTTTTTCTTAAAAATGTCCTCTTTTTCAAGTTTTTCTTTTATGATGATTTTTGGTGCAGTCTGAACGCACCAAACAGAAGCATCAGATGTATCTTCTTCGACACCCACGATTTCCTTTGCGCCGCCTTTTTTGGCATACGATACATAGCAGCTAATGCCGTCTATTTTAGGGTCTTTAACAGAAATGACTTCAATGCGGTCGTTTTTGCCTAGCAACCGCCACGAAGTCGGCACAGAATCGATGACTTCATAATCATCGCCAAATGCAAAAATGGCAAAAACGAAAGCCAAAAATATTTTTTTCATAGTTTTTCCTTTAAATTTTTTCGTAATTTTATCATTTATTTAGCCGTTAGTGGTAAAATAACAAGATTTTTTATAAAAAAGGTAAATTTTTATGATACAAAATATTTTCAGAGAATACGATATTCGCGGAATTTTTGGAAGCGAATTAAACGAGACTAGCGTTAAAGCAATCGGCTTTGAGCTTGGCAAAGAAATAGCAAACAGGGGCTTAAAAAAAGTTAGCGTAGGTTATGATGCAAGACTTAGTGCAAATTCGCTTTTTGAGAGCTTTGTGAGCGGATTAAATCACGCAAATTTGCAAGTTTTTAATATCGGGCTTTTACCAACGCCGATTGGCTATTTTAGCGTATTTACAAACAAATTTGACGCAAACATTATGATAACAGGCTCTCACAATCCAAAAGAATACAACGGCTTTAAAATCACGCTTGGCACGGATAGTTTTTTTGGGAAAGATTTGCAAAATTTAGGTAAAAAAGTGACTAAATTTATAAATTCTGGCGAAAAAATTCCTACAAATGCAAAGGTTGAGAATTTCGATATTTTAAGCGATTATTTAAACTTTTTTGAAAAAGAATTTGCAAATTTGAAAGATTTTGATTTTCCTTTTGTGATAGATTGCGCTAACGGAGCTGCCGGCGTTAGTGCAACGCAAATTTGCAAAAGACTAAATTTAAAGGCAAAAATCCTTTACCCACAGCCTGACGGTAACTTCCCAAACCATCACCCAGACCCTAGCGAAGAAAAAAATCTAGCTGATCTTAAAAACGAAATGGCAAAAAACGGCTATAAAATCGGCTTTGGTTTTGACGGAGATGCCGATAGAATAGCAGTTTTAACGCCAAATCATAACATAAAAGGCGACGAACTGGCATGTTTATTGGCTCTAAATATGAAAAATCCGCGAATTTTAGGCGAAGTAAAATGCTCGCAAGCTATGTATGATACGATAAATAAAATCGGTAAAAGCTTTATGGGAAAAACGGGGCATTCAAACATAAAAAAAGCGATGAAAGAGCTAGGAATCGACCTTGCAGCCGAAGTTAGCGGTCATATTTTCTTTAAAGAGCGATATTTTGGCTTTGATGATGGCGTGTATGCGATGATGAGAGTGCTTGAACTAGTTAAGCTTGGTTTTGATTTGGAAGCCGAACTTGCCAAACTACCGAAGTTTTACAGCACTGATGAGATTAAATTTAAAACGGGCGAAGAAGAGAAATTTGAGATTATAGAAAAATTAAAAATGCAAATTTCAAACGGAATTGCAAATTTACCAAAAATCGTTGATATTATCGATATTGATGGCGTTAGAGTGAGATTTGATGACGGCTGGGCTTTGGTAAGAGCTAGTAATACAACGCCTGTAATAGTAACTAGATTTGAAGCAAAGACGCCTGAATTTAGGGATTTGCTCCAAGCTGAATTCTTAAAAATTTTAAATGAAATCGCAGGAAAATAAAATGGAAAAAAGCCAAATCGTAAAAGAAAATATAGAAAAACTGCTTGATAACAGAGCCGAATTTTACGCACTTTTTGATGAAAAAATTCCAAAATTTGGTGATACCGATGTTTTTGATTTTAAAAATGCAAAAGATTGCGATATTAAAGAAATTTATGAAAAATTTCACAAATACGACTATGCGATTCGAAAACTTTTGCCGTATCTTTATGAAGCGTATGGGGTGAAATTTAATGTCTGAAATCACGCTAGATAGGGAAGCTTACAAGCATAATATAAACCAAATCGCCGCTAAAATCGGCGGTATAGAAAAAATTTGCCTAATCGCAAAAGATAACTCCTACGGGCATGGTGCAAGGCTGATTTGCGAATTTGCTAAAACTCTTGGCATAAAAAAAGGTGTGGTTCGCACACTTGATGAAGCGATTGAGATTGCTGAATTTTTTGATGAAGTGCTGATTTTATCGCATATTCCAAATGGGGACGAAGATGAGCGATTTGTTTATGCTATAAATGATATTTCAAATTTTAAAACGCTAAAAAAAGGCTTGAAAATTCATATTGCTGTTGATACCTTGATGCACCGAAACGGCATAGGCACAGATGAGCTTGAAAATGCCCTAAATTTGGCAAAATCAGGCGAATTTAAGCTGAAAGGTTTTTACACGCATTTTCGCAAAGCCGATGAATTTGGAAGCGATTTTTTCACGCAAAGGCAAAATTTTAGCGAATTTAAGAAAATCGCCAAAGAAAAATGTAAAGAATTTGGCTTTGAAAATATCGTTTTCCACTCTTGCAACTCCGCTGCTATCGAGCGAAGCGCTGAATTTGATGATGAGTTTGTGCGAGTTGGCATAGCTCAGTTTGGTTACGCTCAGTTTGATGATAGCCTAAATTTAAAGCCTGTTTTAAAGCTTTATGCCGATAAAATCAGCTCTCGCATTTTAAAAAAAGGCGAGAGAGTAGGTTATGGTGCTAAATTTGAAGCACCAAATGATATGAAAATCGCAACTTATGATTTAGGATATGCTGACGGCATTTTTCGCTACAACGGCGAGAGCGAGTTAATGGTGGCAAATGGAGCAAAAATGCTTGGCAAAATGTCGATGGATAGCTTCGTTTGCGAAGATTTTGGCGAAAAAATTTGCGTCATCGACAACGCAAAAGAGTGGGCGAAATTTTTTAATACGATTGAATACGAAATTTTAGTAAAATTACATGAAAAAATCCAAAGAAGGTGGGTCTAATGGAAGAGTTAGAAAACAAAAATTCACAAAATGGCGGTGGCGTAGAATACGACCGAAACTATGAAAGTTCGCCAAAAAGCGAGAAAAAAGGCAGTTTTGGTTGGCTTAAAGTTGTTGGAATTTTGGTGGCGATTGCCGTTGTTTTTGGTTTTATCGCCGTGCCGACATACAACAAGCTCGTTAAAATGGACGAAGATGTAAATGCGGCGTGGGCGCAGGTGCAAAATCAATACAAACGAAGGGCTGATTTGATCCCAAATTTCGTTGAAACCGTCAAAGGCTATGCAAGTCATGAAAGAGAAACTCTTGAAGGCGTGATAAACGCCCGTGCAAAGGCAACTAGCGTAAATGTCGATGCCAACACGGCTCCGCAAACTATGGAAGCCCTACAACAATTTAACGAAGCACAAACCGGGCTAAATTCGGCACTTTCTCGCCTTATGCTTGTGGTTGAACGCTACCCTGAACTAAAAGCAAACGAAAATTTCACGCAACTTCAAACACAGCTTGAAGGCACTGAAAATCGCATTGCTGTGGCTAGAAAAGACTATATCGGCGTGGTGCAAGAGTATAACAAAGTCATCAGGGTTTTTCCGACAAATATCATCGCAAAACTTGTCGGTATGGGCGGAAGTAAGCCGGTTTTTGCAGCCAGTGAAGCTGAACAAGCTGCCCCGCAAGTTTCGTTTAAATAAAAAATGATAGAGCAAATTTACAAAACTAGCATAACGAAGACTATAACGGAAGCCGAAAAACGCTCAAATGCCGAATTTATCTGCGTTTTGAGTAACGAAGCTATTGATTATGCTCCGCTTTCGTGGAGCGTGGCAGCAACACTAGCTTTTATAACGGGAGCCGTGCTTATGTTTTTTCCGCAAATCGGCAAAATAACGGCATTTGAAATCGTGGTTTTGGTATTTTTGCTCTTTAAATTTCTATTTTATAAATTTCCAAAATTTTTGGAATTTATGCTTCCAAAGATGATGAAATTTAGGCTAACTTATGATTTTGCGTTTAGCAAATTTGAACTTTTCGGATACGATAAATGCGATGATACGGTTATGTTTTGCGTTTGCGTAAATGAAAAAATCGCTCACATAATCTGTGGAAAAAATATCGCAGAAGTTATACCAAATAGCGAATTTTTAGACATCATAAACGAATTTTGCCAAAGCGTAAATTCGCAAAATTTAGGGCAAGTTTTAGAAAATTCGGTTAAAAATTTATGCGAGTTAGTGGTCGAAAAAGTCGCTAAAACAGCCGATGACAAAGACGACATTAAAGAAAAATTTGTGGAGATAAAATGAAAAGAATTTTGCTTTTTTTAATGCTTTGTTTTTGTTTTAGTGACGCAAAAATCAGCGATTATTTAGCCCAGCCAAATAATTGTGCCGTCATCGATGAAGCTGGAATTTTACGCCCGCAAATAGAAGAAGCGTTAAATGATTTGCTTATCAAATTTGATGAAAACTCTACAAATCAAATCTCGGTTGTAAGTGTTAAATCGCTTGGCGGTTATGAAATCGAAGAGTTTGCTAACGAACAGGCTAGATTTTTGGCTTTGGGACAAAAAAAGTATGACAACGGCGTTTTGCTTCTCGTCGCTCCAAACGAACGCAAAGTACGCATAGAAGTTGGTTATGGGCTTGAAGGCGTTTTAACTGACGGCATAGCAAAGCGGATAATTGATTATAAAATTCTGCCGCATTTTAGGGCAGGGGACTACGAAAGTGGCGTTGTTAGCGGGGTGCTTAGCATTTTGGATTTTATCGAAAACGGCGATTTGAAATTTGAAAAAATCGCCAAAAATGACGAAGAGGCCGACATTGGCTTTATTATTTTTATGATATTCTTTTTCATTATTTTGTATATGATGAGCAGGGATAATAGATCTTACAGGGCACGAAACAGCGACGACACTATAATTTTGGGCGATATAGCAAGTGAAATTTTGCGAAATTCTATGCGTTCGGGCGGTGGATTTGGCGGTGGATTTTCTCACGGTGGTGGCTTTGGCGGCGGATTTAGCGGTGGGGGCGGAGGCTTTGGCGGAGGCGGAGCTAGCGGAAGCTGGTAGTTAGCTTTTTTCTGCCTTGAATTCAGCCTAGCTTTTAATTCCCCATACCTGACGGATTAAATTAAAAAATTTCACGCTTCCTTCGCTCACACACGACAAAGTGTGCTACGCTAGGAAGCGTAAAATTTTTTAAATTACTACGCCCGCTCTGTCTTGAATATTTTTAGCGAATTAAACAAATTTGCAAAATAGTATCGTAGGGTGGGTATCCTTGCCTACCAAAAAATTTGGGAAATTTATTATGCTTAGTGATGATATTATTAAATTTATTAGTGATTTTTCTGGGATTAAATGCCAAAAAATCACGGCAACTACGACACTTTTAGAGGATTTGAGAATTGACGGCGAAGATGCCGAAAATTTAATGTTAAAGTATTCGAAAAAATTTAGTGTTGATTTATCGGAATTTGTATTTAACAGATATTTTAATAATGAATTTCCAAATTCAATTTTTGACATATTTAAAAAATCAAATTTAGAGCCGATTTTTGTAGATGATTTGATAATTTCGGCAGAATTTGGGCGTTGGGTTAAAAATAAATCATAAAATTACTAATTGATACATTGCAAATTTTGAATTTCGTTTTTTTTTTTTTTTGCTATAATGCTTAAAATTTCGCGGTGCAGGTTTTAAAAAATTGCGTTAGCGAAAGCGTAGGGGCAAAAATGAACGAATTAGAAAATTTTAGATTAAACCTTATTAAAAATTATAATCTCATCAAATTTGGCTTAATTGGGGCGTTTGTTCCCCTAGCCACTATGTTTTGCTATTTTACTGACATTTTTGACACTACGCCTTTGCTTGTAATTGCGACGACTGTGTGCATTTGTCTGCCACCATTTACAGTGGCATCTTGGATAACTGTTGGCATTTATCTAGCACTTTTCATAGCTTTGGCTAAATTTAAAATTGAAATTTTGATAATTCTTATGATTTGTCTCTCTTTTGTTCTGTCTTATTTTTTTATTATGCGACATATTAAAGAAAAAATGCAGAGAAAATTCTCAATGTTTTTTCAAAGCACGGCTTTTGAAAAATGCAGTTTTGATTGCGATTTATACGGCGAAATCGAATTTGACCCGTTGATACAAAGCGGATTTTTTAAAAAACATTACGCATTTTACTCAGATATGCAAATATCTGGCGAAATTTGCGGCGGTGTTAAATTTGAATTTGCTAGACTTGGCGTTCATGATGATATAAACGGCGGGGACTTTTGGGGGATATTTTTTCATGCGACACTTGAAAAAAGTGTAAAACAGGCGATTTTTATAGTTCCAAATGAGATTGGTTTTGAAAATAAAAAGTGCAAAAAAGTAGCCATCAATGACAGCGAATTTAATAAAATTTTTAGCGTTCTTGGGGGCGATACAGAGAGTGCGGCACAAATTTTAACGCCTAAATTTATGAAACGATTGATGCAATTTGAAAAAAGGCTTATAAGTTTAACGGATAATAAAATTTATATTTTTCTAAATACTGGCTTGGGCGATTTTGAACCCAAATTTACTAAAAGCGTTTTAAGGGAAAATCCATTTTTACCGCTAAAAAGGCAAATTTTGCATTGTTTGTTTGTGACGAAAATTTTAAATTCAAATTTGTAGCAATTTTCAGCCATAAAAAACCACAAGGGCGAAAAATTCGCACCTTGTGGTATAAGGATTTATGAAATTTACCAAAATTATAATTTTGGAATTCTGATTTTTTGACCTGGGTAAATCAAATTTGCATCTTTAATGACTTCTCTGTTTGCTTCGAAAATCACAGGATATTTGTTTGGATCGCCGTAGAATTTTTTAGCGATTTTTGAAAGATTATCGCCTTTTACGATAGTGTAGTAGTTATCGCCTTCATCTTCTCTAACGCCTTCGATTTCTACTTTTGTGATACCTTTAACATTTCCTGCGATTAGGGCAGCTTTTTCAAGTGCTTCCGGACTTGCATCGCCGCTGATTTTTACGGTATCGCCCTCAACTTTGATTTCAAGGTTTTCAACCGGCTCTGAGCTTAGGCTAGTAGCGATTTCGCTTTTGATATTCTCTTCGTCTTTGCCTAGACCGAGTAACTTTTTACCTGCGTTTGCAACAAATGATAGTAATCCCATTTTTGGACTCCTTAAAAGTAATTTCTTAAAAAATTAAGATTATGAAATTTTACAATTTTTTAGTAAATGATTGTAAAATTTCAAATTAATTTTAACCGCGAATTTGTTTTAACTCTTGCTCGATTTGCGTTAGCTTTTCTATGCGATCAGCCGTTGTCGGGTGCGTTGAAAACAAATTCGTAAGCCCTTTTAATCCGCTAAATGGATTTATTATAAACATGTGAGCTGTTTGCGAATTTGCATTTTGCATACGATAATTTTTAGCGTAATTATCAAGCTTTGATAGAGCCGAAATCAGCCACTCAGGGTGTCCTGTGAGTTTGGCAGCACCTGCGTCGGCTTTAAATTCGCGTGTGCGTGAAATCGCCATTTGGATAACACTAGCGGCAAGCGGCATTACGATAGCTGCTAGTAGCATAAAAGCTCCGCCGCCGCGGTTGTTTGCGTTGTTTCTGCCTGTGGCAGCACCCACTTTGGCGAAATTTCCTAGCATAGCAATCGCACCTGCAAAAACAGCCGCAACCGAGCCGATTAAAATATCATAGTGATTTACATGGCTCATTTCGTGAGCCAAAACACCTTCTACTTCTTTTTCGTCCATTAGTTTTAAAAGACCTTCGGTTACGGCAACGGCGGCGTGGCTAGGGTTTCTGCCTGTGGCAAAGGCATTTGGCACTTGCTCGGGGATTATATAAACCTTTGGCATAGGCAAATTTGCTCTATCTGCTAAGCGTTCTACTATATTATAAAGCCCTGCTGCGTTTGCTCTGCTTACTTCGACGGCTTTGTAGTGCTTTAAAACTAGTTTATCGCTGAAAAAATAGCTGAAAAAATTCATTCCCGCTGCCACCAAAAATGCGATTATCATACCTGTTTGACCTGCGATTAGATTTCCTACAAACATAAATAAAAGCATTAAGCCCGCCATTAAACCGGCAGTTTTTAATTTTTCCATTTTTTCAACCTTTCTTATTTAAGATTTCTCTTAATGACTGCAAATTTTCATTTTGAAATTCATCGGTTTGAATTTTATCAGAATTTTTGGTTAATATATCTTTACTTTGCGTTTGCTTTTTGAATTTGTTAAATTCAAGCTTTGGAAGTGCGAATTTTGGCTTGAAACTCGGTAAAAAAGAGTGTGATAAAAAGCGAATTCCATTTTTGAAAATCGCCGCATCGACGCCGATTTCGGCTAGATCTTTTAAATGGCGTTCGCTTGAAATGATACAGGCGATTTTTGCGTCAAATAGATAATTTTGCGCCAGATCCTGCGCTGTTTTTGCAAATTTTTTATCTACCACTATAAAACTAGCTCCGCTTGCGTTTGCGAGTATGATTTCTTGGATTTTATTTGTCCTAACGCTAAATTTTTTTCCTAAAATTTGCGAACTTTCGATAAATCTTGGATTGAATTTAAAAAGCAAATTATCGTATTTTGCCACTTCGTCAAAGTTGCTAACAGCCGTAAAAGGCTCAAATTTAATAAGTCTATGCCCGATAATAATCATCTATTTTTCCTTTTTTTCGCACTCATTGCAAATTTGTTGTTTGTTTTTTGTATGAATTTCATCTTCGCTTACAAAAGCACCGCAACACTCGCAAAGCACCAAATTTTGGGTATTTTCGTCGTTTTTATTTTTTTTGGTTGAGCTTTCGCTTTTTTTTGTGCGAAATTTTGGCACTATAAAAAAATAAATCAAAGCTATAATTATGATTAAAGATAAAAGTTTTCCCATTTTTCGCCTTTTAAATTGGTTCTGAAATTTCACTTATTAAAAGATAATTTCTGGTTTTTTCATTAAAAATTTGCGTTTTTGCAAATTTAAACTTTTCTAAAAATTCGCTGATTTCGGCTTCTACGCTACTTCCTTTATATAGCAAAAAGTGCGTTTTTTCATCATAAAATCCGTCGCAAATTTCAACTAAATTTTTAGTTTTCATAACCGCCCTTGAAGTTATCAAATCGGCTCTTAATTTTAGCGAATTTTCGATTTTTTCTCTATGAATTTGGATATTTTGCAAACCTAAATTTACCTTTGCGTATGTCAAAAATGCCGCCTTTTTCGCATTTGGCTCGTATAAATGCCATTTGGTTAAATTTAAAATCATAGCCAAAAATATAGCAGGAAATCCTGCCCCGCTACCGATGTCAAGTGCGATTTTTGGGTATTTTGGGATAAATTCTATGCCTTTTATGCTATCAGCGATAATCTCTTTTAAATCATCATAGTTTGTCAGGCTGTGAATTTGGTTAAATTTACGCAAACACTCGCCGAATTTATCGCATTTTTCATCAAAATCACTTGGCAAAATCAAATTCACAGCAAATGCCCCATTTTATCTTTTTTTGTTTTTAGATAATTTTCGTTAAATTCGTTTGATTTTATGATGATTGGAATTCGGCTTACAATCTCCACACAATGCAAATTTGAAAGCTTTTCAGGGTTGTTTGTAAGCAAATTTATCTTTTTGATTTCATAATGTTTTAAAATAAAATCAACTATTTCGTAAGTTCGCTCATCTGCTTTGAAGCCCAGCTGATGATTTGCCTCGATTGTATCAAAACCCTTATCTTGCAGTGCGTAAGCGTTTATTTTATTTAAAAGTCCGATATTTCGCCCTTCTTGACGCAAATAAATCACCATACCGCCGTTAGATTCAATAAATTTAAGACTTTCTTCGAGCTGATCTCTACAATCGCATTTCAAGCTTCCTATCGCATCGCCTGTTAGACACTCTGAGTGAATTCGCACATTAACTACTTCGCTAAACGGCATTTTAGCGATAACCAAATGCTCTTTTTCGTTTTCTTTAAAAGACTGCACTTTAAATTTACCAAAGCGTGATGGCAAATTTGCAATCTCTGAAATTTCAATTTTCATATAAAATTTACTCCAAATATGATAAAATTATCGCTTGTATTGTATCTAAAAAAGGAAAAACAATGTTTAAACGATTTAGAAGATTACGCATAAATCCGAATTTAAGGGATTTGGTGCGAGAAACTTCATTAGAAAGTCGCAACTTTATCTATCCGCTTTTTGTCGTAAGTGGCGAAAATGTGAAAAAAGAGATTTCTTCGATGCCGGGTGTTTTTCAAATGAGCCTTGATGAAATTTTAAAAGAGTGCGAAAATTTGGTAAATTTGGGTATAAAAAGCATAATTTTATTTGGAATTCCAAATTTAAAAGATAGCGTTGGAAGCGACGCTTTAAGTGATAACGGCATTATCGCAACTTCGCTTCGAGCGATAAAAGATAAATTTCCAAATTTATTTGTTATTACAGATTTGTGTTTTTGTGAATACACAGATCACGGGCATTGCGGTATCATAGACCCTGTCAAGCAAACCGTCGATAATGACGCAACGCTTGAAATTTCGGTTAAACAGGCTTTGATTCACGCTAAAAATGGTGTCGATATGATAGCTCCAAGCGGTATGATGGACGGCATAATTTCGGCTCTTAGGGACGGACTAGATAGCAACGGATATGAAAATTTGCCGATAATGGCGTATTCGACTAAATTTGCTAGTGGTTATTACGGACCTTTTAGAGATGTAGCTGAAAGCACACCGCATTTTGGCGATAGAAGCTCATATCAAATGGATCCTGCTAATCGCTTAGAGGCGATAAATGAGAGCTTGGAAGATGAAATGCAAGGGGCTGATATTTTAATGGTAAAACCGGCTCTTGCTTATTTAGATATTATTAGAGATTTAAGGGAAAAAACGCTACTTCCGATTTGTGCGTATAATGTAAGCGGAGAGTATGCACTTTTAAAAGCAGGAGCTAAACTTGGTGTGATTGATTATGAAAGGGTTATGGTTGAGACGCTTTTAAGTATCAAAAGGGCAGGTGCGGATATGATAATAAGCTATCATGCAAAAGAAATTTGCGAAATTTTAAGGAGAGCAAAATGAGACATTTTTTATCGTTTGATGACTTCACAAAAGAAGAAATCTTAGAGATTATTAAACTTGGTGCCGATATTAAAAAAGAGGCAAAAAGTGGCGAATACAAGCCGTATCTTAAAAATCAAACTTTGGCTATGATTTTTGAAAAAAGTTCGACTAGAACGCGCGTTAGCTTTGAAACAGGTATGTATCAACTAGGCGGTCAAGCTATGTTTTTAAGTAGCCGTGATATTCAGCTAGGTCGTGGGGAGCCTATCCGCGATACTGCAAGAGTTATTTCAAAAATGGTAGATATGGCAATGCTTAGAGTTTATAAACAAAGCGATTTGGTTGAATTTGCTAAATTTTCAGATGTGCCTGTTATAAACGGACTTAGCGATAATATCCACCCGGTGCAGTTAATGGCTGATTATATGACTATGCAAGAGCTTGGCAAAGAGGGCATTGTGGCTTACATAGGCGACGGAAATAATATGGCTCACTCTTGGATATCACTAGCTTCTATTTTAGGTTTTGAGCTTAGGGTTGCAACACCAAAAGGCTATGAAGCAGACCATAAAATCATAGAAAAAGCATTAGAAAATGCTAAGACAAGTGGCGCAAAAATTCACTTCACAAATGATCCAAAAGAGGCAATCGAAGGCGTTGAGGTTGTTGCGACAGATACTTGGATTTCTATGGGTCAAGAAGATGAAAAAGATCGCAAAGTAAAACAATTTGAAGGATTTTGCGTTAAAACAAGTATGATGAATTTGGCGAAAAAAGACGCTATTTTCTTGCATTGTTTGCCAGCTTATAGGGGCTATGAAGTTAGCGAAAATGTTTTTGAAAAACACGCAAATGAAGTATTTTTAGAAGCTGAAAATAGACTTCATGCGCAAAAAGGAATTATGGTTTGGCTAGATCGTCAAAGGAAAAAATAAATTCTCCCGTAAAAAAGGACGAAATTTACAAAAAAATCGATAAAGCAAGTGAAATTTTGGGTCTTAGCGATGATGAAAAAACCATTTTTGAAATCACTAATGACCCGCAAACAAACGAAAAAAAGCTTGTTTTAAAAAGCGGTTCATGGGAGCAGGGTGAGCCTTGGTTTGGGATCGATGAAAAGGGCGAACTTCATACGATGGTTTCGATAAAATCTCTTTCAAATTTAATTCAAATCGCCAAAAATGCGATGAAAGAGAATTTCGATCTCAAACTTGAAAAAAGTATTTGGCAACATGTGCCTGTTGATTTTGGCGATGTTTGGGTTGTGTGTATGGACGAAATTCGTAAGATTACGGCACATAATCCAAATATTTCACGCATAAATATAGATTTGGATAGCGTTGTTGATAATGTAAAAAAAGAGCACCCAAATTTATTTGTAGATATTAAAGAGTTTATTGAGCAGAAAGGTAATATAAGTGAAGATTGATTTTGACGCTTATGCGAAATTTTCAAAACCGGGACCAAGATATACTAGTTATCCCACAGCCCTTGAATTTGGTAGAAATTTTAGTTTAGATGAGTATCAAAATGAACTAAAAAATCAAAATTCACAAACGCCGTTGTCGCTGTATTTTCACATGCCATTTTGCAGAAGTGCCTGTTATTTTTGTGGTTGCAATGTGATCTATACGAGCAAAAGCGACAAAATGGATAGATATTTGGATTTTGTTGAAAGAGAAATGCAAATTCTAAGCAATTTTTTGGATACTTCGCGAAGCGTAACTCAAATGCACTTTGGTGGTGGAACTCCGACATATTTTGATGCGGGACAACTCGATCGCCATATAAAAAATATAAAAAAATATTTTAAAAATTTTAGCGATGATGCCGAGATTAGCTGTGAGATTGATCCTAGATTTTTAACGCCAGAACAACTTGATGTTTTGATTTCGCATGGATTTAACCGCATAAGTTACGGCGTTCAAGATTTTAACGAAAAGGTGCAAAAAGAAATTCACCGAATTCAACCTTTTGAGATCACACAAAATGCGACAAAAATGGCACGAGACAGGGGTATAAAATCTATAAATATGGATTTGATTTACGGGCTTCCTTATCAGAGTTTGGAAAGTTTTAAAGAGACTTTGAGATTGGCTTTAAGTCTTGATCCCGATCGCTTTGCGATATTTAACTACGCTCATGTTCCGTGGATAAAAAAATCTATGCGTAAATTTGATGAAACTAGCCTGCCAAGCCCAAAGGTTAAGCTTGAAATTCTTAAATTTACACACGATTTTTTAACTGCTAACGGTTATGAACCAATAGGCATGGATCACTACTCAAAACCAAGCGACGAGCTTCACGCTGCCCTTAAAAACGGCACTCTTCATAGAAATTTTCAAGGCTATACCACAAAAGGCGGAGCGGATTTAGTGGGAATTGGCTTAACTAGTATCGGCGAAGGCAAACGCTACTACGCACAAAATTTTAAAGATATGAGCGAATATGAAAATGCGATAGAGCAGGGCAAATTGCCGTTTTTTAAAGGAATTTTGCTAAGCGATGAAGATTTACTTAGAAAAGAAGTCGTTATGAATTTGATGAGTAACTTTATCGTCGATATTAAGGGAGTTGAAGCTAAATTTGGCATTAAATTCTTCGAGCATTTCAAAGATAGCCTAAGAGAGCTTGAAGAGCTTAAAGATTTTGTGCAAATAAGCGATGAAAAAATCAGCGTAACGCCGACAGGAACGCTTTTGATACGAAATATCGCAATGTGTTTTGATGAGTATATGAAATTTAATATAGGCGAGAAAAAATTCTCAAAAACGGTGTAAGATGAGTGGCGAATTTGACTTTACAAAAATAAGCGACAAGTGCGTAAAATGCGGAAAATGTATCCAAGTTTGCACTATTCATAATATAAACGCAGACGAAGTAACATCTCCGCGTGGGTTTTTAGATTTGCTTGGAGCGTATAAACGGGGCGAATTAGAGCTTGATAAGGACGCTAAAAAAATCTTTGAGAGCTGTTTTTTATGCACGAACTGCGTAGATAGCTGTAACGATTCACTACCTGTTGATACGATGATAGAAAATGTTCGCCGTGACATAGCCGAAAAATTCGGCATTGCGTGGTATAAACGGGTTGCTTTTTGGTTTTTGGGTCATAGAAAAATTTTAGATTTAGCAGCTAAATTTGGCTTTGTTTTTAAAAGTTGCGGTTTTAAAACGAGCGATAAATTTGCAAATTCGATGAGTGCAAGATTTAATTTTCCGCTTGTAAAAAAAGAGCGATTGCTCCCAAGTGTCGCTAAAAAAAGTTTTATGAACTCTTACCCTGAATTTATCGATAACGGCGGGGCTAAAACCATCGGCGTTTTTATCGGCTGTATGGGAAACTACGCATATACTGGCATTGGTGAAGGAATTCTTACGATAGCAAAAGCTTTAAAACTGAATTTGCATTTGATGAAAAAACAAGCCTGTTGCGGTGCGCCGATGTATTTTACGGGCGATTTTGGTGCAGTGGAAAAATCAGCTAAATTTAATATCGCATATTTTGAAGAGATACTTCAAAGCGTAGAGGCTATCATTGTGCCGGAAGCGACCTGCTCGGCGATGATCAAGGTTGATTACGCTCATTTTTTCGAAAACGACCCCGAGTGGTGCGAGCGAGCAAAAAAAGTGAGCGAAAAGATTTTTATGGCGACAGAGTATTTTGATAAATTCACAAATTTAAAAGCGTTATTAGCAGGAAAGCGAAAAACGACTCAGGTCATAACCTATCACGACGCATGTCATGCACGAAAAATGCAAGGCGTTTTTAAAGAGCCACGAAATTTGCTTTCTATAAACTATGATATAAAAGAGATGAAAGATTCAAATCAATGTTGCGGTTTTGGCGGTGTTACTATGCAAACCGATCACTACGAACTCTCTCGCAAGGCAGGTCTTAGTAAGGTAAAAATGCTAAAAGATATGCCTTTAAATGTGGTTAGTGCCGAGTGTAGTGCATGTAAAATGCAGCTAAATAATGCTTTGCATATCGCTGGGCTAAATAAAGAGTGCATAAATCCGATTGAGTTAATCGCAAAGGTTTTGAAAGATTAAGCGAATTTGAAAATTTGCTTTATATGCTTTTTAAAAAATTTAGGATAAAATAGCCAGTTTTGTGCTAAAAGTCGGAAAAGTCCGAGTTTAGGCAAAATTTGAAAATATAATTAGGCGGAAATGGTGGAAAAAAGGTTGCACGGGCAGTTACAGCCCAAGATTATAATATCGTCTGAAAATTCTAACGATATAATTGATTCGCAAATAATAGACGGATTAAATATCTATGAGTGCAATTTTACTGCTATTTTAGTCAAAATCATCACAAATCCAAATGCGGAAATTTCTATCGTAAATTTAAAAACAAAAAACGAATTTATCAAACTTAACGCAAATTCGCAAGGCGAAGCGATTTTTCGCATAAATTCACAAAAACAAAGAGATAGGTTAAATTTTGAAATTTTAATTTCTAGCGAAAATTCGAGCGGATTTAGGTATAAATTTGTTATTTTAATCGACACAAAAAAGCCTATTTTTCGAGCAAATCGAAACGAAGAACGAGCGGTTGAGATTTTAAAAAATCACAATTATAAAGCAAATTCGCAAAACGGAACAAATTTTTTAATCGATTTAATGGATTTAACCGATGTTAAGTTTGACATTGAGCGAATTTTATATACAAACGAGCATTATCCTGTGCTTAAATTCAAGGTTAGCGATTATGACGAATTTAAGCTATCTGTCATCGGTTTTAACGACCATTTATTTAAAGAGCCTGATTTTATCGACGGAGAAATTTTGTTTGAAAAAGACTATTTTGTTTTTATCTGCAAGAGCAAATTTTTACTTGAAGGTAAGTATATGTTTGTCGTCAGATACTTCGACAGCGATGGCACAAAAGAGCCAAAAGAAGAGCATTTCGTGCTGTGGGTTAAATTTAGTAACGATGATATTTTAAAGGCAAATTTGGAATTTAACGAAATTTACGGAGACGGCGCAAGTAGCGAGTGCAAAGTAATTTTATTTTCTATAAACGAACAAAACGGCTTCGATGAAATAAAACGAGTAATGAGCGATGAATTGGGCAAATTTAGCATAAAATTAATCGAAAAAGAGCTAAATTTATTCAAAACTAGAAAATTTTTACTAAGAAGCCTTGATAAGCACGGAAATTTCAGCAAACCTTTTGTGATAAATTAAAATTTATTCTAGCAAATTTGGTGTAGGTATTTTGAGAATTCTTTGAAAATTTATTCTAGCAGACTGCTTACATTTTCGCTGTTTTCTTTGATTTTGAATTTATTTTCTTCGATCATAAGCCTGTTTGTTTCGATGAGTTTTTCGAGTTGTTCGATTTTTTCTTGATTTAAATTTATCCTTTTTTCAAGCTCTTTTGTCCGTTTTTCGTAGCGATTTAAAAAATAATATATCACATAAATCAAAAAAACTATGACAATCCAAGGCAAAATTTTCATTTTTTATCCTTTTACAAATTTTTCAAAGCATAATTATAGCACAAATTTAAATTTCGCTCACAATGGCGACATAGCAAGAATTTGAGCAGATTTTTTATTTCCGTTTTTTTTTTTTTTTGATATAATTCGAATTTAATTAAATTTAAACAAAAAGGCAAAAAGTGAGTAAGCGAAATCTAAAATCAGACCGCGATAATATCGCCATTAGGCTTGTTAGATTTATGCAGTTAGCATTTTTAGGCGAGAGTTTTAGAAAGAAAGACTTAGAAAACGAATTTGGCGTGGGCGATAGGACTATACAAAGGGATTTAGAAGCGCTTAGAGTGCATGGCTTTGAGTTTAAAACCAAAAACGGCATAACTCACGCAACTGCATTGGGAGTGGGCTTTTTAAATTCTTGTTCGCTTAGCCTAGCACGAAATTTAGGCGTTAGCGAGATTTTCCCTAGCTTTGGGGAGAACGAAATCACAGATTTATTAAACGGCGTTTATAAAATAGATGCCAAATTTGAAAAATTCATTGCAAATTCTACGCTGAAAAATGATTTCAAGGATATTTGCAGTGCTATCAAAAATCACTATATTTTAAATTTCACTTACGCGCAAAAACCACGCACCGCAAAGCCTTATGCCTTTATTTTCCGTCTTGGGGTTTGGTATGCGCTGTGCGATGAAAAGGGCGTTTTAAAGACATTTACATTTGAGAAAATTTCAAATTTAGATGTTTTGGAACAAACTTTTTCGCCAGAAAATGAAAAACTGGCACAAATCAAAGAAAACAAAAACCACTGGTTTTCATCGGCTCCTGTGGAAGCTGTTTTGCGACTAAGTATCACGGCGACGGCGTATCTAAATCACAAGCAGTTTTTTATAAAACAAAAAATCACAAAACAAGATGATAAATTTGCGTATCTTAGCGTAACGGCGGCGTTTGAAGATGAAATTTTAAATTTCGCCAAACTCTATCTGCCCTATGTGAAAATCATCGAACCTGCGAATTTGCAAAGTAAATTTGAAAAAATTCTGCAAGATTATTTGGAAAAAAGTGCCAATGCGACAAATACTGACGGGAAAATTTCTTAAAATGAGTAAATTTATTGTGCTTTTTGGTGCGATAAAAATTTACTTTAAGGAAAGAAAAATGAACGAATTTGTCACAGCTACGGAAAAAAGGGTAATGGAGTTGAAATTAAAATTTGCCAAAAAACGGGGTTTATTAAAAAAGATTGAAGAAATAACACCTGAGTTTTTAAAAATCATAGCCCAAAAAACAAACGGCGATGATACAGAGCTAGAAAACGAAGCGATTTTATATATAAAGCAAAAATATGGAATTAAGCTTGTGTCCGAAATCAAACACTTGATTTCAGGCGATTTTTATCGTAATCATAGCGATGAAACCATACATGTCGCAGATATTTTAATGCCGGAGCGACCCATTATATCAGCAGAAATCGATAAAATCAAAGAAGAAATTCTATATTTGAAAACGAAAGAGCTTCAAAAAGAAATAGATTTTAAAAAGGAAAGCATTGAGAGATTTAAAGAAGAGATTAAAGATTTACAAGCAAGATTGAAGATGAAAAAGGCGATAGTGGAAGCATATTTGATAATATGACAAATCCTGTCGCAAGAGTTTCGTAAAATACCATAAATTTTTTACGAAAGGATGAAAAATGTGGAAGTTTTTCTTAGGTTTAGGCGCAGGTGCGATAGCAGGAGTAGGTGCATTAATGTATGTCAAAAATAGGTGCGAAGAAGATGACGAATTCGCCGAAAAAGTCGATGATGTCATAGAGAGCGTTTGTGATGGATTTGGTAGAGCCAAAGACGCTATCGAAGAGACGGCTTCGCAAGTTTATGATAGCGTTGAAAAAAAGCTTGGAGAGATAGATGAAGCTTTTGGCTGGGGCAAGAGTGCAAAACCTGCCCCAAGTGTTGCACAAGGTAGCGAAATTACTATCGAAGCAGAAACCGAATAAATTCGCAAATCGCTAAAATTTACGAATTTACCTAGTTGCCGTGGAATTCTGTGAATTCTACGGCAAATTTTAAATTTGAGTTTATAAGTCTGCGTTAGAGCGGGGATTTATAAACTCAAAATTCAAAACAAAGGAGTTCTTATGAGTATCGATGAAATACGAGAATTAGTTGAAGCTTTAAAGTTTTCTCAAAACATAAAACCGAATGTTTTGTGTATAGGGATTTATAATAGTGGAAAAAGTTCGCTTTTAAACGCTTTGATAGATGATTTTGAAAACGAAACTTTTGAAGTGGCTGACAAGCGAGAAACGCCAGAAATTAAAAGTGTGGAGTATGGGGGTATTATTTACATCGACACACCTGGACTAAATGCTACGCCTGATGACGATGAAAAGGCTCTTGGCGGTGAGTTTATGTCTGATGTGAATATATTTTTGCACTCTTTATCGGGCGGAGAGCTGAAAAAAGACGAGATAGGTTATTTGCATAGCTTGATAAACGAGCTAAATAATGCAAAATCGTTTTTTGATAAGACAATCTTTGTGATAAATCATATAGAAGATAAAAGCGATGAAGATATAAAAAGGGGTATGGAAAAGATAAAAGAGCAAATTCAAAATGAATTTAGTGCTAGTGTGAAAGTTTTGAGCATAAAAACGCCAAGTTATATCAAAGGCAAAAATGAAAATAAAAATTTGCTAGTTCAAAACAGCGGTATAAATGAGCTAAAAGAGCAGATAAATAAAATGTGCAGACCGGATAAAATTTATAAAAATCGAAATGCAAGATTAGAAAAAGCCGTAAAAATGCTGATTTTATCACTGCAAGAAAAAATCGAAGAAAACAATAAAGCCGTGCAAAATATAAAAGAAAAAGAAGAGCAAATTAAAGAAAAAGTAGCAGAAGCAAACAAAACTATAAAAAATATGAAAGCGAGGTTAAGATAATGCCAATTCCATTGATAGGCTGGGCAGCCGCCGCCGTTGGTGCCGTTGTAGTAGGTGCAGTAGTAAAAGCTTTTAATGATGATGATAAATCATCGACAACGACTACAAGCAATCGCAATGAGTTAGAAGAAGAAAAAAAGAAAAAAGAGTTATCTCATAATGAGAAAATTTACGCAAGTATTAAAAAGTATAAAAAAGGTGTGTTTGATTCCATAGAAAGAGATTTTGGGGTTAAAGTGCAGCATAAACTTAATCCGCTGGGCATGGCTACGGCGGCTATGACGGCTCCTTTTGTTGGCGTCGCAGGTGTTGTTGCTGCTGGGATTGGAATTGCTAAGGTAGTTTCCGAGCAAGTTTCTGATAAATTAAATACCCAAGAAAAATCTTCGATATACCACAAAATTGCTAAGGTAGTTTCCGAGCAAGTTTCTGATAAATCAGCTCTTTGTGCTATGGTTTCCAATGACAACGATGAAATAGTTTTTCACGGCATTGACACTAGCCATATAGAGAAAGAAAATGAAAATTTACAAAATGAAATCAATGAATTAAAGGAGTTTTTAGATGAAATCAAAAATGGTTGAATTTTATAAATCTCTTGATGAGATAAGCGTCAGAAATTCTAAAATAGATGAAAAAAGACAAAAGCTTCAAAATTTAGTAAATGATTTAAGAGACGATTTAGGCAATGTCAGCTTAGATGAGAATTTGCGTAAAGCAAATGAAGCATTAGCTGAGACATTTGAGAGTATCAAAAACACGGCACAATCTAGCATAGAAAACTGGAACGCCGAATTCGAGAAAAATTTAGAAAATGAAAAATTGAGAAGTGAGCTTAAAAACTATTTTATAGTTATGATTTTTGGAAAAGTAAAAGCAGGAAAAAGTTATCTAGGAAATTTTATAGCCAAAAATAGACTTGCAAATCAAAATGTTTCGTTTTTTAAATACGATGAAGCAGGTAAAAAAGATGAAATCAAAGAGTTAGCCGAGATAAATGACGAAGAGTTTAAGACAGATCTTTTGGAATGCACAAGCTCTATTCAAGGATTTAAGCTAAGCGGTTTGGCTTGGATAGATTCACCTGGTCTTGGCTCGATGACTGATAAAAATGGCGAACTTGCTAAAAAATATCTAAGCAGTGCTGATTATGTTATTTATCCGTCTCACTCGCTTGACCCTTTTCAAATGGATGAAAATAGAGAACTTGATGAAATTTTCAGAGCAAATAAAGAAGTTACTACAATTATCACTAAATCAGATATAAGCGGCGAAGATGAAATAAATGGAGAAATAGTGCTTATTTCAAATAATAAATCGCCAGAAATCAGAAAAGGTCAAGAAGAAGATTGCAAAAAACGCATAAAAGAGCAGATTGGCAAAGAAGTGGGAGATATTTTTTCTATTTCGACAAAAATGGCAAAGATTGGGCTAGAAAACGATGATAAGGAAAAATTTGAAAATAGCAATATTTCAAAGTTGTATGAAAATTTAACTGATATTGTGAAAAATAAAGCTACAAAATTAAAAGAGCAAAGTCCGTATTTAACGCTAAATTCACTCATAGATGAAATTTTGGAAGATAGAGAAAATTCGATAGCTCAAATTAAAGAAAGTATAGATAAATTTGATGATGAAACAAGACAAACAAATGAAAAATTTGATACTTTGAAGTTAAATTCTATGAGCGAAGTAGGCTTGATAGTAGATGAAGTGGTTAGCAAATATGCGACAAACCTTTCAAATAGGGATTTAAAGAAAACGCTAGAAAAGATAGATAAAAAGATAAAGGCTAAATTTGAAAAAGATTTAGAGATGAAAATTAAAAATGTTGTTGAAAGTTATGAAAAGGTTGTCGATGAATTTGAAAGCGAACTAAATTATGATTATGAGATAAAAGAGAAACGAGAAAAAATAAAATATTCTACAAAGACTAGAAATAAGGCTGTCGGTCGTGCTCTACTAGGTACAGCAGTGGTGGGTGCTCTTTCGCTTGTGCCAGGTATAAATGTATTAACTTGGACTGGTGCTGCTATTTATACTGGTGCTACTACTGTCGCTGGTTATGTCGGTGGTAAAATCGGAGAAGTCACAGGCAAAGATAAATACGAGTGGGTATCAATCGGCGATAATAGCGAAGAAGTGATTTTAAATTTTAAAGAAGTTAGAACTAAACATTTTGCCGAAATAGCAAAACAAGCTTATGAAGCCTTGCAGGAGAAAATTTTTAAACCGCTTGAAGAAAAATCTACTAAAATCGCCGAAATTTTAAATAAATTTGAAAATGAAATACAAACTTTTAAAAAGGAGCTACAATGTTAATCAAAAACTACAAAAGTATCCAAAATGAGTTAAATTCTTTGTTAAAAGATAACGAAAATTTCAAAGAAATTTTAGATAGTATAAATCAAACGCTAGATGAAAAACTAGCAAATTTTAATCCGACATTTATGATTTACGGCACATATAATAGCGGTAAATCAACCCTGCTAAATGCTCTTTTTGGCAAAGAAGTAGCACCTATGGGCGATGTGCCTACTACCAAAGAGATACACGAGCATAAATTTAACGGCTTTACTATCTATGATACTCCCGGACTTAATGCAAATAATGAAGATGATATAATCTCGCAGGAACATTTGCAAAAAAGCGATGCCGTGATATTTGTAATGCAAAATGGTGGCTCTGTCGAAGCAAGATATATCTACACTGCAATGGCTGAAATTTTAAAAAACAATAAAAAGCTTTTGGTCGTTGTAAATGATAAAGAGTGTCATGGGTTTGATAGTGAAGAGAGTGTAAAAATCACAGATAAGGTAGCCCAAAATTTACAAAGAATTTCATCTGAGTATGGAGCGGAAGCTGAAAATATCCAAATCAAGGTTGTAAATGCTTTATCTGCGTTAAAAGCGAAAATGGAAAATAAAAATCTTTTGCTTGAAAAAAGCGGCTACCTACAAATCGAACTTGCAATAAAAAATTTAATGCAAAATTCTAGCACAAACGATGTCGAGAATACTATCAATAAATTTTTAAAAGAGAAATTAGAAAAAATATCTCAAATTTGTGATTTAAATTTTGAAAGCGAAAAACAAAAAAGCATTTCAGAACTCATAGCCTACCTTGAAAAACAAAAAGATAATTTTAAAATCAAGCAAAATAACGGATTAAGAAGACATATTTTAAATTTAAAAGATAATCTTGTTGCGGTTTTATCTAGTGAAAATCCTAGCGAAGCAAAACTATACGAGCTAATAGACGCAAAAACAAATTTGATATGCGATGAATTTTCACAAGGAGTAAATGATATAAGCAGTGAAATTTCACGCAAAGTAGATGAATTTCAAGGAAATTTTAGCAAACTAGGTGGCGTAAGCGTAGATATAAATTTGCCAAATTTAGTATCAAATAGCGAAATGGGCGAATTTTTGATACCTGATGAATTAAAAAATAATGCAATGCGATTAGTAAATGACAAAGAGTTAGTTTCTGGTGCTACAAAAAAAGCACTGGAATATATCAAAGAATATTTGCCTAAATTAATGAAAGGAAAAGGTAAAGTTTGGATAGAAAAAACTTCTCAAACGCTTGGAAAACGGCTTGGCATTATCATAACAGTAATAACTAGTGCCAGTGACATATATAAAGCCAATAAAGAACACAAAGAGATGATAAAAAAAGAAAAAGAACGAATTGCAAGTATAAATAATACAGCTAGTAACATAGCAGATGATTTGGAAGTAAATTTCAAAAAAGAATTTAACAAGATTACAAATGAAATTTTCAATCCACTTTTGAATACTTATAGCACAATTTTTAGAGAGTTGTCATCGAAAAACGATGATTTAGAGCAAATTCAAAAGCAAATTTCAAAAATTTCAGAAAAAATAGCGTAGGTGAAAAATGCAAAATATCCTTATCCTTTATAACCCATATTTTAAGGCAAATGTCATCGAAGAGCATTTGAAAATTTTGCTTAGCAAAGGCAAGGTCGCATTTGGCAAGGTCAGAGCCAAGGATAGGGATATGCAAAATTTAGACGAAAACGCCCTAAATGAAATTTATGCCGGTGCAAACGCAGACGAAAACGGCTATTTTCAGCTGTTTTTGAGCGATTTTTCTAGCCTTTATGTCGCAAAGGTCATCGCTGTCAAAGACACACTAGATGATGAGATAAGCCCAAGCTACTATGCAGATTTAGAAGTGGAGAAATGGTTTATTTTAGGTGATTTGCGTGAGCTTGTGCGAAATGATTTTGAGAGTGTCCGAGATGATTTTTTAAGCGGATTTTTGGTGCGGGGTAGGACTTACCGCATTTACGGCAACGACTATGTTTATCCGCTCGTGGTAGAACAAAAAAATTCGCTTGATTATTTTTCTAGCGGCGAGTGTTTTTACAAAAATGTCTATAAAAGTGCCGAATTTTTGGGCGTAAAAGAAAATTTAGCAAGGTATTGTTTCGGCGATATTTTTCACATTTTGCATATCGACAGCGTGGAAAATTTAGTCTCAGCCGAGATCGAATACCTAGCCAACAAAGATGATAAAATTTACGATTTTAGCGCCATTTCGATGAGATATTCTAAGGTTATGGAGCTTGAAATTTACGAATTTGTCAAAATTTTATTTAAAAGGCTTTGCATTTTTGACAAAGAGATTTTAGCCGTGCCTTACTCGGTGCAGGGCAAGGACTACACCGTGCGAGATATGTTTGAAATTCGCCCAAATTTAGGCACTTACAAATTTTTATTTAATCAAATCAAAATAAAAAACGCTATCAAAAGGCTAAATGATAGAAATTTAGAAAATTTCCTGTTTTACACCTTGCTTGGCGAGATAACTGCCCTGCAAAGTGTGCGAAACGCAAGTGTGCATGAAAAAAAGGCGAGCCTGCGTGAGATAAATTTGCTAAGAAGCAGAATTTTAGGCATAGGGCGAGACGGCGCGATACCTGCGCTTTTGCGAGAAAAACGAAAAATCGATTATAAAGGATAAAAAATGAAAATCAGCGGTGTAATTCCTAGCAAACCAAAGTTGGTAAAATGCCCAAAATGTGGAAATTTGCAAATTTTTGTTTTTAGTTGCACGAAGCCGTTTGCGGTGTGTGAAAAATGCAAAAGCACAATACCGCCAAAAACAGCAAAGGGAAAAGATTAAATATCTAAATTTGCATAAAATTTTTAAAAAAACCTTGACAAGAGTTTAATTTTAAGATATAATCACAACTTCAAATTAATCGGGCTGGTGTAGCTCAGTTGGTAGAGCTACTGCCTTGTAAGCAGTGGGTCGGCGGTTCAAGTCCGTTCACCAGCTCCATTTTTTTGTAACAGTGTTTGACCAGATTTTTTTAGGTGAGATACTCAAGTGGCCAACGAGGGCAGACTGTAAATCTGCTGGCTTTGCCTTCCGTGGTTCGAATCCACGTCTCACCACCATGGCAATAAAATGGAAGCGACTTGCGGGAGTAGCTCAGTTGGCTAGAGCATCAGCCTTCCAAGCTGAGGGTCGCGGGTTCGAGCCCCGTTTCCCGCTCCATTTTGGATTCTTACTGGGAGCTGTAAAACTTAAATTTATACAGTTACTTTTTAGATTCCAAGGTTTATTTGTGTTTTTTAATAGTGTCCAAACTCTACTTTTGCCAAGCCTTTAAGCGCTCATATGGCTCAGAGGTAGAGCACTTCCTTGGTAAGGAAGAGGTCGCGGGTTCAAGTCCCGCTATGAGCTCCATTAGGAAATGTAGAGCCGCTGTTTAAAAATGCAAATTTAGGTATTACGAAAAAAACATTTATTACGGAGGAAGATAATGGCTAAAGAAAAATTTACTCGTAACAAGCCACACGTAAACATCGGTACTATTGGTCACGTCGATCATGGTAAAACTACTTTGACAGCTGCTATTTCTGCTGTTCTTTCAAGAAAAGGTCTAGCTGAGCTAAAAGACTATGACAATATTGATAACGCACCAGAAGAAAAAGAACGCGGTATTACTATTGCAACTTCACACATTGAGTATGAAACAGAAAATAGACACTACGCTCATGTTGATTGTCCTGGCCACGCTGACTATGTTAAAAATATGATTACTGGTGCTGCTCAAATGGACGGCGCGATTCTAGTTATCGCTGCGACAGACGGTCCTATGGCACAAACAAGAGAACACATTTTGCTATCTCGCCAAGTAGGTGTTCCATATATCGTTGTTTTCCTAAACAAATGCGATATGATGGACGATCCTGAACTAATCGAACTAGTTGAAATGGAAATTAGAGATCTACTAAGCCAATACGATTTCCCGGGAGATGATACTCCTATTATCCAAGGTTCAGCTCTTCAAGCTCTTGAAGAAGCAAAAGCTGGAAACGACGGCGAATGGTCAGCAAAAATTATGGAACTTATGAATGCTGTTGATAGCTATATCCCAACTCCAACTCGTGACACTGATAAAGATTTCTTGATGCCAATCGAAGATATTTTCTCAATTTCAGGTCGTGGAACAGTTGTAACAGGTAGAATCGAAAAAGGTGTTGTTAAAGTAGGCGACACAATCGAAATCGTAGGTATCAGACCAACTCAAACTACAACAGTAACCGGCGTTGAAATGTTTAGAAAAGAGATGGATCAAGGCGAAGCTGGCGACAATGTCGGCGTATTGCTAAGAGGAACTAAAAAAGAAGAAGTTGAAAGAGGTATGGTTCTATGCAAACCAAAATCAATCAACCCACACACTAAATTTGAAGGCGAAGTTTATATTCTAACAAAAGACGAAGGTGGTCGCCATACTCCATTCTTTAACAATTATAGACCACAATTCTATGTTAGAACAACAGATGTTACAGGTTCTATCGCATTACCAACAGGAACTGAAATGGTTATGCCTGGTGATAATGTTAAAATCACTGTTGAGCTTATCGCTCCAATCGCACTTGAAGAAGGAACAAGATTCGCTATCCGTGAGGGTGGTAGAACAGTTGGTTCAGGTGTTGTATCAAAAATTTTAGCTTAATTAAATTTATGCAAACGGCAAATTTACGCCGTTTGCATTTTTAATTTTTAAAGGGTTTATTAAAATGGCAAAAAATTCAAGTAGAATAAAAATCGGTCTTAAATGTGCAGAATGCGGTGATATTAATTATACAACTTATAAAAATAGCAAAACTACAACTGAAAAAGTTGAACTTAAAAAATATTGCCCAAGACTTAAAAAACACACAGTTCATAAAGAAGTTAAGTTAAAGAGCTAGTATTTACGCCATTTAGGGCAATAGCTCCAACGGTAGAGCGCCGGATTCCAAATCCGATGGTTGGGGGTTCGAATCCCTCTTGCCCTGCCACGAAGGTTTAATATGGAAAAAGTTAAAGAATATTATAGTCAATCAAAATCGGAATTAGACAAGGTTATCTTTCCTACCAAAGAACAAACTAGAAACGCTTATGTAGCGGTAATCGTAGTAGTTTTCGTTATAGCGTTATTTTTGGCTTTGGTTGATGCGATTATGTCAGGTCTAATTAGCGCATCGTAAGTGAGGTCTGCTATGGCACATAAATGGTATGCTATCCAAACTTATGCAGGAAGCGAAATGGCTGTTAAAAGAGCCATTGAGGCACTTGCACAAGATTATGGAATGACCGAGCAAGTAGGGGAAGTTTTAGTTCCCACAGAAGATGTTATCGAAGTAAAAAATGGTAAAAAAACCATAAAAGAAAGAAGCTTGTATCCGGGTTATTGTTTTGCAAATTTGGATTTGGATACTGCTTTATGGCATAAAATTCAAACTTTACCGAGAGTTAGCAGATTTATCGGCGAAGCAAAAAAGCCGTCTCCGCTTTCGGAAAAAGATATTGAAGTTATTTTAGAAAAGGTAAATAACCGAGAAGCACCTAAGCCAAAAATTTTCTTTGACGAAGGCGAAACGGTTAGAATAACCGAAGGTCCGTTTGCAAATTTCAACGGCATAGTCGAAGAATACGATATGATTCATGGAAAACTTCGCTTAAATGTTTCTATTTTCGGTAGAAGCACACCGGTTGAAATTTTATATTCACAAGTTGAAAAGATAGTTTGATAAGGAGAAAAGTTTATGGCTAAGAAAGTTATAGGCGAAATTAAATTACAAATTGCCGCTACAAAAGCTAACCCAAGCCCACCGGTTGGTCCTGCGCTTGGTCAAAAAGGCGTTAATATTATGGAATTTTGTAAGGCTTTTAACGAGCGAACAAAAGATATGGCAGGTTATAATATCCCTGTTGTTATCACTGTTTATGCTGATAAAAGTTTTACATTTATTACAAAACAACCACCTGCAACTGATCTAATCAAAAAAGCAGCTGGAATTCAAAAAGGTTCGGATAATCCGTTAAAAAATAAAGTCGGCAAATTGACAAAAGCTCAAATTTTCGAGATTGTTGATAAAAAAATCGCTGATTTAAACACAAAAGATAAAGAACAAGCTGCTAAAATTATAGCTGGTTCTGCACGCTCTATGGGTATAACCATAGTAGATTAATACCTTTTACCGCCAAGGTTATAAAGGCGGAAGCAAACTAATGCGAAGGAAAATTTATGTCAAAAAATTCAAAAAGATTTAATGAACTTTTAAAAAAAGTTGATACAAACAAAGCTTATGCTTTAAGTGAAGCTGTTGAAACAGTAAAAACACTAGCTTCTGCTAAATTCGATGAAACAGTTGAAATAGCACTAAAATTAAATGTAGATCCAAGACACGCTGATCAAATGGTTAGAGGTTCTGTTATACTTCCTGCTGGAACCGGTAAAAAAGTTCGCGTTGGCGTTATTGCAAAAGATGCAAAAGCAGATGAAGCCACAGCAGCAGGTGCTGATGTAGTTGGAAGCGATGATTTAATCGAAGAAATTCAAAAAGGCAATATAAATTTTGATGTTTTAATCGCTACTCCAAATTTAATGGGCTTAGTAGGTAAAGTTGGTAGAATTCTAGGACCAAAAGGCATTATGCCAAACCCAAAAACAGGCACTGTTACAATGGATGTTGCACAAGCTGTTAAAAACGCAAAAGGCGGTCAAGTAAATTTCCGTGTTGATAAACAAGGAAATATCCATGCAGGTCTTGGAAAAGTAAGTTTTAGCAAAGAACAACTTTTGGATAATGTTAATGCGTTTGTAAAAACTTTGAATAAACACAAACCATCAACTGCAAAAGGCAAATATATCAAATCAGCTGCATTGTCATTGACAATGAGCCCGTCTGTTGCACTTGATAGTCAAGAACTAATGGATTTAAAATAATTAAATAAATTTTTTTATCTTAGATTGGAGAGGGTTAGAGGCTTTTGCTTAATCGGGTTAAATTTAACCCGCTCTTCCTGAAATCACCGATCGGAAAGGAGAACCTGTATGACGAGAGATGAAAAAGCTAAAATTTTAGCAGAACTTAAAGATGAATTCGCAGCTAGCGAAGCTATTGTCGTTTCCGATTTTAAAGGTCTTAGCGTTAAACAACTTGAAGTTTTAAGAAATAGCGCAAAAGAACAAAATGTAAAAGTTAAAATCATAAAAAATACACTAGCAAATATCGCTCTTAAAAATGCCGAAAAAGAAGGTATGAGTTTTAAAGATACAAATATTTTCTTATGGGGCGATCAGCTTTCAGTTTGTAAAGTCGCTGCTAAATTTGAAGAAAAAAATGAATTTTTCAAATTAAAAACAGCTTTTATCGACGGCGAAGTTGCAAGTGTGGAAAAAGTCGTTGCATTGTCAAAAATGCCTTCAAGAGACGAACTTATCGCAATGTTACTTCAAGTTTGGAACGCACCGATTCAAAATTTTACAATCGGCTTAAATGCGCTTAAAGAAAAAAAAGAACAAACAGCATAATAAAAATTTAGGAGATTAAAAATGGCAATTACAAAAGAAGATGTATTAGAATTTATTTCTAATCTTTCAGTTTTAGAACTTAGCGAATTGGTAAAAGAATTCGAAGAAAAATTTGGTGTTAGCGCAGCTCCTGTTATGGTAGCTGGTGCAGCTGGTGGTGCAGCAGGTGGCGAAGCAGCAGAAGAAAAAACAGAATTCAATGTTGTTTTAACTGACGCTGGTGCAAATAAAATCGGTGTTATTAAAGTAGTTAGAGCTTTAACTGGTCTAGGCTTAAAAGAAGCAAAAGACGCTGTTGAAGGAACACCGTCAGTTCTTAAAGAAGGACTAAATAAAGAAGAAGCTGAAAAAGCTAAAAAAGAATTAGAAGAAGCCGGAGCAAAAGTCGAGCTTAAATAATTGAGAAAAGAATTTTCTTTTCGAAACTAATGTGTGCTAAATTCGCTGAATTTAGCACTTCTTTCTTTTTAAAATATACAACTACGAGGTAGTCTAAATGCTAAATAGCTTATATTCAGGAAATCGTCTTAGAGTGGATTTTTCCAAAGTTCCAAAAGAGATTGATGTTCCAAATTTATTACAACTTCAAAAAAAGAGTTTTGATCACTTTTTAAATCTTGACAATTCTGACGATGAAAGTGGAATCGAAAAGGTTTTTAAATCAATTTTTCCTATTCATGATTCTCAAAATAGATTGAGTTTAGAATATGTAAGTAGCGAGATTTCTAAACCTAGATACTCCATTAGAGAGTGCATGGAAAGAGGTCTTACATATTGTGTAAATTTGAAAATGAAAATTCGCCTAATAGTCCATGATAAAGATGAAAAAACAGGCGAAAAAATCGGCGTAAAAGATATAAAAGAACAAGAAATTTTTATCCGTGAAATTCCTTTGATGACAGATAGAATTTCATTTATTATAAACGGTGTTGAAAGAGTTGTTGTAAATCAACTCCACAGAAGTCCTGGCGTTATCTTTAAAGAAGAAGAAAGCCCAACTGTGCTTAATAAACTAATTTTTACGGCTCAAATTATCCCTGATAGGGGAAGTTGGCTGTATTTCGAATATGACGCAAAAGATGTGCTTTATGTTCGAATTAATAAAAGAAGAAAAATGCCTATAACGATTTTATTTAGGGCATTAGGATATAAAAAACAAGACATTATCAAGCTATTTTATCCGATTAAAACTATTTATATTAAAAACGGCAAATTTTTGACAGATTTTAATCCTGATGAATATAGCGCCGGTAGGGTTGATTATGATATTAAAAACGAAAAAGGCGAGATTTTACACTCAGCAGGAAAACGCTTAACCAAGAAAAAAGCAGATAAACTAGTCGAAGACGGGCTTAAATTTATAGAGTATCCGACTGAAATTTTGGTTGAAAGATATTTAAGCGATCCTGTCATAAATAGCGAAAGCGGCGAAGTTTTATTTGATACCTTAACTGCGCTTGATGAAGTAAAATTAGCCAAAATCGGCGAAATCACAAGCGAATTTAACATAGCAAATGATTTGGCTATCGGTGTTGATAACTCAATCATAAATTCATTTATCCAAGATGCAGAAACGCTAAAACTTTTGCAACAAACAGAAGGCGTTGATGACGAAAATGATTTGGCTGCGATTAGAATTTACAAAGTTATGCGACCGGGAGAGCCTGTCGTAAAAGACGCTGCAAGAGCATTTGTAAATGATTTATTTTTCAACCCTGAAAGATACGATCTTACAAAAGTAGGACGAATGAAAATGAATCACAAATTAGGTCTTAGTGTGCCTGAATTTGTAACCGTTTTGACAAATGAAGATATTATCAAAACTGCAAAATATTTGATTAAAGTTAAAAACGGACAAGGATTTATCGACGATAGAGATCACTTGGGAAATAGAAGAATTCGTGCTATCGGCGAACTTTTGGCAAATGAGCTTCATTTAGGATTTATCAAAGTCCAAAAAGCTATAAAAGATAAATTTACAAGCCTAAGCAATAATATCGAAGAGCTTATGCCTTATGATTTTGTAAATCCAAAAATGATAACTACAACTTTAATGGAATTTTTCACAAGCGGTCAGTTAAGCCAATTTATGGATCAAACAAATCCGCTTAGCGAAGTTACGCATAAAAGAAGATTATCAGCTCTTGGCGAAGGCGGTTTAGTAAAAGAACGAGCCGGTTTTGAAGTGCGAGATGTTCATCCGACGCATTATGGACGAATTTGCCCGATTGAAACTCCGGAAGGTCAAAATATCGGTCTTATCAATACTCTTGCAACTTACGCAAAAGTAAATGATCTTGGCTTTATCGAAGCTCCGTATAGAAAAGTCGTTGATGGCAAAGTAACCGATGAAATCGTTTATCTAACCGCAACACAAGAAGAAGGGCTTTATATCGCACCTGCTTCTGCGAAATTAGATGCTAAAAATAATATCGCCGAAGAGCTACTTGAAGCTAGAAAAGACGGCGAAACCATAATGGCAAGAAGAGAAGATATAAATTTAATCGACCTTTGTAGCGGTATGGTTGCAGGAGTGGCAGCTTCGCTTATTCCTTTCTTGGAACACGATGACGCCAACCGTGCGCTAATGGGTTCAAACATGCAACGCCAAGCAGTTCCGCTTTTATACTCAACTGCTCCGATCGTAGGAACAGGTATGGAAGCAACTATCGCAAGAGATTCTTGGGAAGCCATTAAAGCAAAAAGAGCCGGAATCGTAGAAAAAGTAGATAATAAAAATATCTTTATCTTAGGCGAAGATGAAAAAGGTCCGTTTATTGACCATTATTCAATGGAGAAAAATTTACGCACCAACCAAAATACAACCTTTACTCAACACCCGATTGTGCGAAAAGGCGATAGCGTTGAAGCAGGTCAAATCATCGCAGATGGCGCTAGTATGGACGGCGGCGAGTTGGCTATTGGTAAAAATGCTCTAATCGCGTTTATGCCGTGGCATGGTTATAACTACGAAGATGCCGTTGTAATAAGTGAAAAAATGATTCGCAAAGACGAATACACAAGCGTTCATATCTACGAAAAAGAGATTGAAGCAAGAGAGCTAAAAGACGGCGTTGAAGAGATTACAAAAGATATTCCAAATGTAAAAGAAGAAGAGCTAACTCATTTGGACGAAAGCGGTATCGTAAAAATCGGAACCCATGTAAAACCGGGTATGATTTTGGTAGGAAAAGTAACTCCAAAAGGCGAAGTAAAACCAACCCCGGAAGAAAGACTTCTTAGAGCTATTTTTGGCGAAAAAGCAGGGCATGTGGTAAATAAATCATTATATGCCGGAAGTTCTATGGAAGGTGTTGTAATTGATGTGAAAATTTTCACTAAAAAAGGTTACGAAAAAGATCCTAGAACAATTCGTGCTTATGAAGAAGAAAGAACAGAGCTAGAAAGAGAACACCACGATAGACTTTTAATGTTAGATAGAGAAGAGATGTTAAAAGTTATTTCGCTTCTTTCTAAAAATCCGCTAGAAAGCGCTCAAACTCTAAATAAAACTGAGTATAAAAAAGGCGATTTTGTTAAAAAAGAAGATTTGGAAAATTCAAATAGATTTACGCTAAATTCGTTTGTTAAAGGATATTCAAAGAAAATTCAAAAACAATACGACGAGCTTAAAAACCATTTCCAAAATGAAAAGAAAAAGCTAAAAGAAGAACACGATGAAAAAATCGAAATTTTGGAAAAAGATGACATTTTGCCAAGCGGTGTTGTTAAGCTTGTAAAAGTTTATGTCGCAACTAAACGCAAACTAAAAGTCGGCGATAAAATGGCAGGACGACACGGAAATAAAGGTATCGTCTCAAACATCGTCCCGGAAGTCGATATGCCTTACTTGCCAAGCGGTCAAAGAGTGGATATTGTTCTAAATCCGCTAGGCGTTCCAAGCCGTATGAATATCGGTCAAATCATGGAAAGCCACTTAGGACTTGTCGGTTGGCGTTTGGGTGAGCAAATTCAGCAAATTTTAGAAGAAAAAACAGGCGAGTGGCTTGCAAATTTAAGAGCTAAAATGGTTGAAATCGCAGGAACTTCAAAACTAATGAACGCTAAAAAAGCGATTGAAAATTTAAGCGATGAAGAGTTGTTAAAATACGCAAGAGATTGGAGCAAAGGCGTTAGATTTGCCGCTCCGATTTTCGAAGGCATCGTGCCGGAAGATTTCAAAAAACTATTTGAAATGGCAGGAATCGATAGCGACGGCAAAACCGAGCTTTATGACGGACGCACAGGCGAAAAGATGAAAGAACGCGTAAATGTGGGTTGTATGTATTACCTTAAACTTCACCACCTTGTCGATGAAAAAGTCCATGCTAGAAGCACAGGACCTTACAGCCTTGTTACACAACAACCAGTCGGCGGTAAAGCACTATTTGGCGGTCAAAGATTTGGTGAAATGGAAGTTTGGGCATTAGAAGCTTATGGCGCGGCTTACACGCTAAGAGAAATGCTAACAATCAAATCAGATGATGTTGAGGGCAGACTTGCAGCTTATAAAGCTTTAACAAAAGGCGAAAATGTTCCATCTACTGGTATCCCAGAGACATTTTTTGTATTGACAAAAGAGTTAAAATCTCTTGCTTTGGATGTTGAAATTTATGAAAGCGGTGATGACAATGAGTGAGAATTTAAGACAAATTGATGTAAAAGAAGATCAAAGACCACACGATTTTGATGCGTTTCAGATAAAACTAGCTAGTCCTGATGAGATTAAATCATGGAGCTACGGCGAAGTTAAAAAGCCTGAAACTATCAATTATCGCACACTAAAACCTGAGCGAGACGGACTATTTTGTGCTAAAATTTTTGGTCCTGTTAGGGATTACGAGTGTATTTGTGGAAAATACAAAAAAATGCGCTATCGTGGCTGGAAATGCGAAAAATGTGGCGTTGAAATCACAACTTCAAAAGTTCGCCGCACAAGAATGGGTCATATCGAGCTAGTTACTCCTGTGGCTCACATTTGGTATGTAAATTCGCTCCCAAGCCGAATCGGAACGCTTTTAAATGTAAAAATGAAAGATTTAGAGCGCGTTTTGTATTATGAAGCTTATATCGTAGAAAATGCAGGTGAAGCGTATTACGATAGCGAAAATTCAAAAAAAGTTGAAAAATATGAAGTTTTAAATGAAGAGCAATATCAATCTTTAAATAACAAATACGCCCATACCGGTTTTGTGGCTAAAATGGGTGGCGAAGTTATCAGAGATATGCTTGCAGAGCTTGATTTGGTCGAAATTTTAAATAGCTTAAAAGATGAAATGGCAAACACAAATTCAGAAGCTAAGAAAAAAACTATCGTAAAAAGATTAAAAGTTATCGAAAGCTTCTTAAATTCGGGCAATAGACCTGAGTGGATGATGATTACGAATTTGCCTGTATTACCGGCTGATTTAAGACCGTTAGTAAGCCTTGATGGCGGTAAATTCGCAGTTTCTGATGTAAATGATTTATACAGAAGAGTAATCAACAGAAATTCACGCCTTAAAAGACTTATGGAGCTTGATGCACCTGAGATTATTATTCGCAACGAAAAAAGAATGCTTCAAGAAGCAGTCGATGCGCTTTTTGATAACGGCAGACGAGCAAATGCCGTTAAAGGTGCAAACAAACGCCCGTTAAAATCACTAAGCGAAATCATCAAAGGAAAACAAGGTCGTTTTAGACAAAATTTGCTAGGAAAACGGGTTGATTTCTCTGGTCGTTCTGTTATCGTCGTTGGTCCAAAACTAAGAATGGATCAATGTGGTCTTCCTAAAACTATGGCATTGGAGCTTTTCAAGCCACATTTGATAGCTAGACTTCAAGAAAAAGGCTACGCAACAACCGTTAAACAAGCCAAAAAAATGATTGAAAACAAGATGAACGAAGTTTGGGAGTGCCTTGAAGAAGTAGTTCAAGATCACCCTGTTATGCTTAACCGTGCGCCGACACTTCACAAAATGTCTATTCAGGCATTTCACCCTGTGCTTGTTGAAGGAAAGGCAATTCGCTTGCACCCGTTAGTTTGTGCAGCTTTTAACGCCGACTTTGACGGCGACCAAATGGCTGTGCATGTTCCATTAAGCCAAGAAGCGATTGCTGAGTGTAAGGTTTTAATGCTAAGTTCTATGAATATCTTACTTCCTGCTAGCGGTAAGGCTGTTGCAGTTCCGTCGCAAGATATGGTTCTTGGAATTTACTATCTTTCTTTGGAAAAAGAAAACGCAAAAGGCACAAACAAAATTTTTGCAAATGTCGATGAAGTTATGGTTGCCGTTGAAGCAAATTCGCTTGATATTCACGCAAAAATCAAAACTATCGTTGATGGCAAAACTACATTTACAACTGCCGGTCGCTTGATTATAAAATCAATATTGCCTGATTTTATCACAGAAGATGACTGGAATAAAGTTATGAAGAAAAAAGACATTGCGAATTTGGTCGATAATGTCTATAAAAAAGGCGGACTTGAAGTCAGTGCTCAGTTCTTAGATAATCTTAAAAATTTAGGCTTCGAATCAGCGACAAAAGCGGGAATTTCGATTTCAGTTGCAGATATTATCGTGCCTGATTCAAAACACAAATTTATCGAAGAAGCGAAAAAAAGCGTTAGAGAAATTCAAAACCAATATGGTGCCGGTTTGCTAACCGATAGCGAAAGATACAACAAAATCATCGATATTTGGACCGATACAAACAACCAAGTTGCAACAGAGATGATGAAGCTTGTTAGAAACGACAAGGGCGGATTTAACTCTATTTATATGATGGCTGACTCAGGAGCTAGGGGTAGTGCTAACCAAATTAGGCAACTTGCAGGTATGCGGGGACTTATGGCTAAACCTGACGGAAGTATTATCGAAACTCCGATTATCTCAAATTTCCGCGAAGGTCTAAATGTGCTAGAATACTTCATCTCTACGCACGGCGCTAGAAAGGGTCTTGCCGATACCGCGCTTAAAACTGCAAATGCTGGTTACCTAACAAGAAAGCTAATCGATGTCGCTCAAAATGTAAAAGTTACAATGGACGATTGTGGCACACACGAAGGTATCGAAATAACTGAAATCACCGATAACGGCGAGTTAGTAGAGAGCTTGGAAGACCGCATTATGGGTAGAGTTTTAAGCTCTGATATTATCGATCCTATTACAAATGAAGTTTTATTTAGCGAAGGCACTTTGCTTGATGAAATTTCTGTTAGAACTATCGTTGATGCAGGTATTAAATCTGTTAGCATTAGAACTCCGATTACTTGTAAAGCTGCAAAAGGCGTTTGTGCGAAATGTTATGGTGTGAATTTGGGCGAAGGAAAACTAGTAAAACCGGGTGAAGCAGTCGGTATCATCTCAGCCCAATCAATCGGCGAACCGGGAACTCAGCTTACACTTCGAACTTTCCACCAAGGTGGTACTGCTTCGACTGAACAACAAGATCGTCAAGTTATAGCGCAAAAAGAGGGCTTTATTAGATATTATAATATCAACACACAAGAAAACGGCGGAAAACAAATCGTTATGAATAGACGAAATTCAGCCGTATTGCTTGTTGAGCCTAAAATAAAAGCTCCGATTGACGGCGTTGTAAGCATAGATATTACCCATGATGATGTTAATATCTCTGTTAAAAACAAAAAAGAAGAATTTAAATACACCATTAGACGCCACGATTTGGCTAAACCAAACGAGTTAGCAGGTGTTAGCGGTAAGGTTGAAGGTAAATTCCACCTACCTTATGCAAACGGCGAGAAAATTCAAGAAAACGAAAGTTTGGTTGAGGTTATCAAAGAAGGCTGGAATGTGCCAAACCGAATTCCTTTTGCTAGTGAATTGATGGTAAAAGACGGCGAACCTGTAACGCAAATCATCAAAGCAGGGGCAAAAGGTGTGCTAAAATATTTCATCTTAAAAGGTGATTATTTAGAAAGATTAAAAGATCTTAAAAAAGGCTACATAGTCGCTGAAAAAGGTATGTTTGTCGTTATTGCCGATGAAGACGGAAGAGAGGCGATTCGCCACTATATCCCACGCGAATCAGTTATCCAATACGATGATAACTCAAAAGTCGAAGCAAAAAGCGTTATTGCTAAACCACAAAAAGATGATAGACTAGTTATCGCTGAGTGGGATCCTTACTCTACGCCGATTATCGCAGAAAGCGAAGGTGTGATTGCGTTTGAAGATATTGAACCAGGATACACTGCTAGTGAGCAATATGACGAAATGACAGGTCAAAGCCGTTTGGTTATCAATGAATACTTACCGCAAGGCGTAAAACCTGCGATTATAATCGCAACTTCTAAAAAAGAGCTAGTTAAATATAATCTTGGCGCAAATACTGCGATTTTCGTAAATAACGGCGATATGGTAAAAGTAGCCGATATTTTGGCAAAAACGCCAAAAGCCGTTGCGAAATCAAAAGATATTACCGGTGGTTTGCCTCGCGTTTCTGAGCTTTTTGAAGCAAGAAGACCAAAAAATACGGCTATCATCGCTGAAATCGACGGCGTTATCAGACTAGATAAACCGCTTCGCTCAAAAGAGAGAATCATCATCGAAGCAAACGACGGCACAACGGCTGAATACTTAATAGATAAATCTCGCCAAATTCAAGTTCGAAACGGCGAATTTGTCCATGCAGGGGAACGCTTGACAGAAGGTTTCGTAAGTAGCCACGATGTGCTTAGAATTCTAGGCGAAAAGGCACTTCACTACTATTTGATAAGCGAAATTCAACAAGTTTATCGCTCACAAGGCGTTGCGATTAACGATAAACATATCGAAATCATCGTTTCGCAAATGCTTCGCCAAGTGCGAATCGTAGATAGCGGAAATACAAATTTCATCACAGGCGATTTAATCAGCCGTAGAAAATTCCGTGAAGAAAACGAAAAAGTTATGGCTATGGGCGGCGAACCTGCGATTGCTGAGCCTGTGTTGCTTGGTGTTACAAGAGCGGCGATTGGTTCTGATAGCGTTATTTCGGCTGCTTCGTTCCAAGAAACTACAAAAGTTCTAACAGAAGCGTCGATAGCAGGTAAATTTGATTATCTTGAAGACTTAAAAGAAAATGTTATTTTAGGTCGCACGATTCCAGTCGGAACAGGCTTGTATCAAGATAAAATCGTAAAAATAAAAAATAACTAACTTCCAAAGGCGGGGCAATAGCTCCACCTTTTTTAAATTTGGGAGATATTATGAGAAGTTATACAAATTTTGGGCTTTTAATTTTGCGTTTGGCGCTTGGCGTTTGCCTTTTTATGCACGGCGTTGCAAAGATAATGAACGGCATTGGTGGCGTAAAAAGTATGCTTGTAGCAAAAAATATCCCTGAATTTGTAGCTTATGGTGTCTATTTGGGCGAGATTGTTGCGCCTGTGATGATTATTCTTGGGCTATTTTGCCGAATCGGTGCCTTGCTAGTTTTAGGACTATGTGGCATTATACTTTATGTTGCTTACCCTGATTTAACTGCGATGAGCTCTCACGGCGGTTTTGCAGCCGAAATTTTATACCTTTATATCGGAATTTCTTTTTGTTTGCTAGTCTGCGGCGGCGGACGCTTTGCGATTATTAAAGATTGAATTTATAATTTATTTTGACATTTCTTATTTGTATGAATTAAAAATATGATATAATACAAAATCAATTAAATTTCATACAAAAGGATTTAAAATGGCTACAAGTTTAATACAATTAAGAGTAGATGAAAAATTAAAAAAACAAGCAGATGAGTTGTTTGCTGATTTGGGACTTGATACCACAACGGCCCTTAGAATATTTTTAAAACAAGCCTTAAAAGTAGGCGGTTTGCCGTTTAAGGTTTTGAAAGAAAAAAGAAATGGTTATTCATTAGACGAATCGCCGACTATCAAAAGACTTGACGGAGAATTTGAAAAGTTACCAAAAGCCCAACAAGAAGCCATAATCAAAGAAGTAAGAGCCGAAATGTTTGGTGAATAAAATGTATAAAATCAATTTAAAAAACAAAGCCGAAAAAGGTCTAATCAAAATAGAAAAAGGCGATAAAAAGTCTGCTTTGAAAATACGAACATTTTTAAGAGAGCTTGAAAAAATAGAAAATCCATTTGCGTTGAAAAACTGTGGCAAAATGGAAGGATACGAAAATCGCTGGAAATAGTATGTAGGAATTCATTACCGAGTAATCGGCGAAAAACACGATGATATACTGACAATCGAAGTTATCGAAATCACAACAAGAGAAAATGCGTATAAATAAAAATTCACAATGGTTTGGAATTGCGTTTTTTTTGATACAATGCCGAATTTATAACAAAACAAAAGGATAAAAATGAAAAAATTTGTATTATTTAGTTTAATATTTGCAATAATGTTTGCAGACGAAGTTTCAAATTTAGAAACTTCTTGCGAAAAAGGCGACGGTAAAAGTTGCTACGAACTTGGGCTATTGTATGGACAAAATAGAAAAGTTATAGTTGATAAATCAGACAATAATGATAGATATAACAAAGCAATACAATATTTTGAAAAAGGCTGTAATGGTAATAACGCCGAAGCGTGTGCCGCATTATCTAGTTATTATAGTAATGGTATTTGGATAGAAAAAGATGAAGAAAAAGCAAAAGAGCTGTTTCAAAAATCTATGAATTTGTATGAAAAAGATTGCGAAAAAGATATAGCAAGAAGTTGCGATTTACTGGCTGATATGCATGATAATCGAGATAAATCAATAGAATTAAGACAAAAAGCCGAAAAGTTATATTCTATCGAGTGCGAAAACAATAACGCAGAAGCATGTTTGTATTTAGGAAGTATGTATGATGAACATAGTTTTTCTACTGGTATAGAAAACAATTTTGACAAGTCGTTAAATTTATATGAAAAAAGTTGTGAGCTTGGGAATTCTGATGCTTGTTATAGTGCATACGCTCAGTATGCTACACAAACCAAAGTGCAGAATAAAGAAAAAGCCGATGAATTTGCTATAAAATCTTGCGAATTAGGATACGATATAGCCTGTAACGATTTGGGTTTTTTATATAATAATGACAATAATAAAACAGAATCTAGAAAGTATTATAAAAAATCTTGTGAATTTGGTTTTAATGATAATTGTAGTAAGGTTTGTTACGATTTAGGTTCAGAACACGATTACGATTATAAATCAGAAGGCTATAAAACAGAAGCTCAAAAATATTGCAAAAAAGCTTGTGAGCTTGGAGATAAAGGCAGTTGTGATAGTTACGAAAATTCTAAATAATTTTTAGATAGGTAGGGTGGGGCATCCTTGCCCACCGAAAAATTTGGCAACCTTATGGTGGGCGAAACGCCCATCCTACATTTTAAATTTAATAGACAAAATATTTCATTTCTTAGAAAAAGCATAAATTCATAGTAGTTTAAGTATTTTTTTTGTAAAATCAATCTCTTTTTTATTTAATAAATTTTTTGATGAAAGGAATTTACTGTGCCAACCATAAATCAATTGGTCAGAAAAGAGCGCAAAAAAGTGAATGTAAAGTCAAAATCACCTGCGCTAAAAGAGTGTCCTCAAAGACGCGGAGTTTGCACCAGAGTTTATACAACAACTCCTAAAAAACCAAACTCAGCTTTGAGAAAAGTTGCCAAAGTAAGGCTAACAAGCGGTTTTGAAGTCATCAGCTATATCGGCGGTGAAGGTCATAACCTACAAGAACACAGCATTGTTCTAGTTCGCGGCGGTCGTGTAAAAGACTTACCGGGCGTTAAATATCACATCGTTCGTGGTGCGCTTGATACCGCAGGTGTCGCAAAAAGAACAGTTTCTAGATCTAAATACGGTGCTAAACGCCCTAAAAAATAGTTTAGCTAAGACAGATTTAACCCTTAGTTTTGGTTAAATTTGAGTAAAATTTTCAAATTTGAAGGAATAATAAAATGAGAAGAAGAAAAGCTCCCGTAAGGGAAGTTATGCCTGACCCAATTTATGGCAACAAAGTAATCACTAAATTTATTAATTCACTTATGTATGACGGCAAAAAAAGCGTTGCGACTGAGATTATGTATGGTGCGCTTGATTTAATCGACAAAAAAGGCGGTGAAGCCAAAGGCATCGATGTTTTCAACGACGCTATCGAAAATGTAAAACCACTTATGGAAGTTAAATCTCGCCGCGTAGGTGGTGCAACTTATCAAGTTCCAATCGAAGTTCGCCCAGCTCGCCAACAAGCTTTGGCAATCCGCTGGATAATCACTTTTGCTAGAAAAAGAAGCGAAAGAACTATGATTGAGCGTTTAGCTTACGAGCTACTTGATGCAGCGAATTCAAAAGGTTCTTCATTTAAGAAAAAAGAAGACACTTACAAAATGGCAGAAGCTAATAAAGCATTTGCTCACTATCGCTGGTAAGGAGTAAATCATGGCAAGAAAAACTCCTTTAAACCGAGTTAGAAATATCGGTATCGCTGCTCACATCGACGCCGGTAAAACAACAACAAGCGAAAGAATTCTATTTTTCACAGGTATGAGCCATAAAATCGGCGAAGTGCATGAGGGTGCTGCTACTATGGACTGGATGGAGCAAGAAAGAGAAAGAGGTATTACTATTACTTCTGCTGCGACAACTTGCTTTTGGAATGATCACCAAATCAACCTAATCGACACCCCGGGACACGTTGATTTTACTATCGAAGTTGAACGCTCTATGCGTGTTTTAGATGGCGCTGTGTCAGTATTTTGTTCAGTCGGCGGTGTTCAACCACAAAGTGAAACCGTTTGGCGCCAAGCAAACAAATATCATGTTCCAAGAATCGTTTTTGTAAATAAAATGGACCGCGTAGGTGCAAATTTTTACAATGTTGAAGCTCAAATCAAAAACAGACTAAAAGCAAATCCTGTTCCGATTCAAATTCCAATCGGCGCAGAAGATACTTTTAAAGGCGTAGTTGATTTAGTAACTATGAAAGCTCTTACTTGGGACGACGCAAAAGGTCCAAGTGCGCCAGAAGTCGGCGAAATTCCAGCTGAACTAAAAGACAAAGCAGAAGAATATAGAAGCAAACTAGTTGAAGCAGTTGCCGAAACTGACGAAGCTTTAATGGAAAAATATTTCAACGGCGAAGAATTAAGCGAAGCAGAGATCAAAAAAGGTATCAAAAAAGGTTGTTTAGAGCTTAGCATTATCCCTATGATGTGCGGAACTGCGTTTAAAAACAAAGGCGTTCAACCATTGCTTGATGCTGTTGTTGATTATCTACCTGCGCCTGATGAAGTTCCTGCGATTCGCGGCGAATACGAAGACGGAAGCGAAACAGAAGTTTTATCTACTGATGACGGAGCGTTTGCAGGTCTTGGATTTAAGATTATGACTGACCCGTTTGTAGGACAACTAACTTTCGTTCGTGTTTATCGTGGTGTGCTAGAAAGCGGTAGCTATGTTTATAACACAGGTAAAAACAAAAAAGAGCGTATCGGTCGTTTGCTACGAATGCACTCAAACAAAAGAGAAGAAATCAAAGAACTTTACGCAGGTGAAATCGGCGCTATCGTGGGCTTAAAAGATACGCTTACGGGCGATACACTAGCAGATGAAAAAGATAAAGTTATCTTAGAACGCATGGAATTCCCTGATCCTGTTATTAGCGTTGCTGTTGAGCCAAAAACAAAAGCAGACCAAGAAAAAATGGGTATCGCGCTTCAAAAACTTGCACAAGAAGATCCAAGCTTCCGTGTGGCAACAGATGAAGAAAGCGGTCAAACTATCATCTCAGGTATGGGCGAACTTCACCTTGAAATCATCGTCGATCGTATGTTACGCGAATTTAAAGTCGAAGCAGAAGTAGGACAACCGCAAGTTGCTTACCGCGAAACTATTCGCAAAACTATCGAACAAGAATACAAATACGCAAAACAATCAGGCGGTCGCGGTCAATACGGACATGTTTTCTTGCGCTTAGAGCCAAAAGAGCCGGGCAGCGGTTATGAATTTGTAAATGACATCAAAGGTGGTGCTATTCCAAAAGAATATATCCCTGCTGTTGATAAAGGTTGCCAAGAAGCTATGCAAAACGGCGTTTTGGCGGGTTATCCTGTCGAAGATGTTAAAGTTACCGTTTATGACGGAAGCTTCCACGAAGTCGATAGCTCTGAAATGGCGTTTAAACTAGCTGCTTCAATGGGCTTTAAAGAAGGCGCTAGAAAAGCAGGTGCTGTAATCTTAGAGCCTATGATGAAAGTCGAAGTAGAAACCCCAGAAGAGTATATGGGTGATGTTATCGGCGATTTAAATAAACGACGCGGTCAAGTAAATAATATGAGCGAACGCGGCGGAAATAAAATCATCGACGCATTTTGTCCGCTTTCAGAAATGTTTGGTTACTCTACTGACCTTAGAAGCCAAACACAAGGTCGTGCGACTTACTCTATGGAATTTGACCACTACGATGAAGTTCCAAAAAATGTAAGCGAAGAAATCATCAAAAAACGCAATGGCTAAAATTTAGCTAGTTTTAATACTTTTTAAGCGGAGAATTCGGCGAATTTGCTGAATTCTTCGCTTTTTTTATGCTTTAATTTTGCTTTTAATTAAATTTATAAAAGCGTAGGGTGGGCATCCTTGCCCACCGAAAAATTTGATAACCTTATGGTGGGCAAATGCCCACCATACAAATAAAGTAGAAATAATTTTGCAATTTAAAATCTCTTTGCTTGTATTAAAAAGGAAATAAAATGGAAAATTGGAAAATTAAATTGTTTATAATAGGTACCTATATTTTAATAGCATCTTGTTATGTTTTTTACAAAAATTATAATATTGCTAATGAAAGAGAACAAGATAGGCAAGATAGGGAGTATTTTTATAATCATAACGCAACATTTGAAGAAATAACGGAAAATGGCAAAGTAAGCGTTAAAGAGTTGGTAGAGCAAAATTTAAGAGACCATTTGCAAAAACTGTATAAGCTTGATAATTTTAGCGAAGATGAAATTAAGACAATGAGGCACATAAGGGGCGATTGGAAACTTAGAAACACATACTCGGATTATCAGGATTGCACATTGTATAATAGTAGCAAGACAAATTGTAGATTTTGGAAAATAGATAAAAATTTAAATTTAGAAAAATTGATGAATATCGTATCTAAAATTTGCGATAACAATGGTAGTGTTAAAGCAAATTATGAAGAAATTTTAGAAAGTAATCCGCTACCAAAAAAAGAGTTATTTGACCCGTTCGCACAAAAAGATTTAATCGATGAAAACGGAGATTTTATAGAAAATTTTATATACATTAAGCCATTTTTTTATAAAGGTTTTCAGATTGACTTTTTTACTAATTATGCGTTTATTGAAAAAAGAAATAAGCGATACTATGTGCTTATTCCACAAAATCCACATTTTACTGTTTTTGCGTCAGAATTGTTAGACGATAGAATTGATTTTGGAAGAGTTTGTAGGCACTATAAAAACATTTATGATAAAAGTATAGACGAGTTAGAAGAATTCTACTATTTCAAAAAAATAGCGATTCACGATAAAAGTTATACGGCTAAGATTGCAGATTACGAAAGATTTTCAGAAGCACGATATAGTAGCGAATTCGACTTTGAAATATCTACCAAATGGAAAGAAAAAATTAACAAGATAAAAAATTTAGAAAATAAACTTCAATATAAAGGAGAGAACGATGAGTTTTAGCGTAGGGTGGGCATCCTTGCCCACCGAAAAATTTGATAATCTTATGGTAGGCATTTGCCACCCTACAATAAATTTAAAAAAATCAAGCACTAAATTTAAACATTAGCTACCGAGTTCGTTTTTTATACATTTTGCAATGGTAATGGAAAAAATTTGCAAATTTAAACAAAAAATCGCTAGAATTTGCCTAATTTTTCAAAAGGAAAAACAATGAGTTTTAAGTTTAACGAAGCCAAAATATCGGACTTAGACACAGTTTTAAAGCCGTTTTCAAGCGTAGGAAAAGAGTGGATGCTAGTTAGCGCAGGAACTAGCGAAAAATATCCGCTTTATAACACAATGACCGCTTCATGGGGTGGTTTTGGCTATCTTTGGGAAAAGCCGGTGGCGCACATCTACATCCGTCCGCAACGCCACACCTTTAAATTTAGCGAAGAGAACGAATTTATAAGCCTTTCGTTTTTTGGCGGTGGTCAGAAAAAGGCTCTTGGGTATTGTGGGAAAATAAGCGGAAAAGACGAAGACAAGGCGAAAAATATCGGCTTAAATGCAGTTTTGTTAGAGCGGGACTTAATCGGTTTTGAAGAAGCAAATTTGATACTAAAATGCAAAAAGCTTTATACAAGCTATCTTGAAGAAAAGAATTTTTTAAGCGATGAAATACCGAATTTTTGGTATCAAAACAAGGATTTTCACAGAGTTTATATTTGTGAGATTATGGGATTTTATACAAAAGAATAAAATTGTAAATTCGGCAAATTTGACATTTAAATTTGCCGAATTTTTCTACTTAAACCAGCTTTTGATTTTATCAAAAAAGCTTTCGCCGTTGTCTTTTTCGAAGCTCTCTTGAAGCTCTTTTAAAAGCTCGGTTTGTCGCTCGTTTAGTTTTTTTGGCGTTTGGACTGAAATTTGCACTATCAAGCGACCTTTTTGCTTGGTTCGGATATTTTCCACGCCTTCGTTTTCGATGATAAATTGCTCTTTGTCTTTGGTGCCGACTTTGAGTTTAAGCTCGGTTTTTCCGCTTGTCGTAGGCACTTCGATAGTCTCGCCCAGTATCGCCTGAGTGAAAAACACAGGCACTTCGATATACAAATCATCGCCTTCTCGCACGAAATGTTTATCTTCTTTTACGCGAATATTTACATACAAATCGCCTTTTTCGCCCGTTTTTGAGATATTTCCTTTCTCTGCAAGGCGAATTTTTAAGCCGTTATCCACGCCTTTTGGTATGTCAAATTTGACTTCTATGCTCTCTTCAACAAAACCTTGTCCGTGGCAATCGGAGCATTTGTTTTTGACGATTTCGCCGCTTCCGCCACAATGCGGACAAGTTTGGATATAGCTCATAAAACCTTGACGCCTTGCGAATTTACCGCTTCCGCCACAATGCGAACAACTCTCTTTTTTCTTATCTTTTGAGCCTGTTGCGTCGCAAGCCCCACATGGTTTTTTGATTTTGTATTTTAACTCTTTGCTTACGCCAAAAACAGCTTCTTTGAAGCTTAAAGTTACGATAGTTTCAGTATCTAGCGGGTATGGATCTACGCTTTTTTGGCGTCTAGTGCCACTAAATCCGCCACCGCCGAAAAATGACTCAAAAATATCACCTAAATTTATATCTTCAAAACCACCGCTAAATCCGCCAAAACCTGCGTTATTTACGCCTTCTTTGCCGTATCTATCATACATTCTGCGTTTGTTTTCATCGCTTAAAACTTGATAGGCTTCGTTGATTTCTTTAAATTTTTCTTCGGCTTCTTTGTCGCCTTGATTTCGGTCAGGGTGGTATTTAAGAGCTAGTTTTCTATAAGCTTTTTTAATTTCGTCAGAATTTGCTTCTCTTGTGATTTCTAAAATTTCATAATAATCAGCCAATTTTTAACTCCGCTTTGATTTTAATAAAACGCTTATTTTACCTAAATTACTTGAAAACTCAATAAATTTTTAACTAATTTTCTGTATAATGTGCTACCAAAATTTTTAACAAAGGATAAATTATGGTAAATGTTTTGATGATTGAAGATGATTCTGAGTTTGCAACGCTACTATCTGAGTATTTAAGCAAATTTAATATTAAAGTTACAAACTACGAAGATCCGTATTTAGGGCTTAGTGCAGGGATTAAAAATTTTGATTTATTGATTTTGGATTTGACATTGCCGGGCATTGACGGACTTGAAGTTTGCAAAGAAATTCGCGAAAAATATGATATTCCGATTATCATAAGTTCTGCTAGAAGCGATGTTAGCGATAGAGTCGTAGGACTTCAAATCGGAGCTGATGATTATATGCCAAAGCCGTATGATCCAAAAGAGATGCACGCAAGGATTATGAGCTTAATCCGCCGTTACCGAAAAACAAATGCCGAGAAAGAAGAAGTCGTCGCTGATAGCGTATTTAGAATCGATGAAAAAAGGCATGAAATTTATTTTGAAGATGAAGCTTTAACGCTAACTCCGGCTGAATATGAAATTTTAGAATACCTAATCAAACAACATAGCTTTTCAGTTTCAAGAGAACAGCTTGTTTATAACTGCAAAAGCCTAAAAGACAAGGATTCAAAAAGCCTTGATGTCATCATCGGTCGCCTTCGCACAAAAATCGGCGATAGCTCGAAAAATCCGAAATACATCTTTTCAGTTCGTGGGATAGGTTATAAACTTATCGGATGAAACACTCTTTAACTACCAAAATAACGATATTTTTCGTTATTGCGTTGATGCTTGTTTGTGTGCTTTTTATAACCTTTGGCAGAATTCAGATGAATAAAGCCTTGTCTCGTATGCAGGCAAACCAAATCAACGCAATCAACTATCTTTTGGAGCTTTATGATCGCTCAATCCCACCGCAAGACATACAACAATATTTTAAAAATTTTGGTCTTGAACTGGTAAAAGATAAAAATGTTATGGTAAATATCATCACAAGCGGAGAAAAAGTTTTTGCTCAAAAAACGCCACTTGGAGAGTTTGAGTCGATTCGCTATAATGATTCGCTTTTTTTAAATATCAAAAATGAATCTTTTGCAATCGCCTTTGAGAGCTTGGGAACAAAGAATTTAAACGATCCGTTGTGGATAGGTTTTTTGATAGTCATTTCTGTTTTGATTTCACTTTATCTTTCGATGATTCGCAGTTTTACGCCACTTAAAAAACTTAATCGAAATATTCAACGCTTCGCAAGTGGTGATATGGAGATAAAAATTTTAGACAAGCCACGCCAAGATGAAATAGGGCAGGTTGCAATCGAATTTGATAACGCAGTTAGTAAAATTCAAGAGCTAATTCGCTCTCGCCAACTTTTTTTGCGAACCATTATGCATGAGCTTAAAACACCTATTGGCAAAGGTCGCATAATATCAGAAATGATAGAAGATGAAACGCAAAAATCAAGGCTAGTTGGGGTTTTTGAACGGCTTGAAATTTTGATAAATGAATTTGCAAAAATCGAACAACTGCTTTCGCGAAATTATTCATTAAATTATCAAGAGTGCCATTTTAGCTTGATTTTAGAGCAAGTCAAAGACATAGCAATGCTCGATAACTGGGACGAAAAAGTCGAAGTTAAGATGAATAGCGATGATATTGTAAATGTCGATTTTCAGCTGTTTTCTTTGGCTTTGAAAAATTTAATCGATAATGCGCTTAAATATTCGGATAACAAAAAGGCACTAGTTGTTTGCGATAAAAACCGAATTTGCGTTAGCAATCAAGGCAATGCGCTTTCAAAATCGTTTGAATATTATAAACAAGCTTTTATCCGCAATAAGGGCGAAAAAACAAGCGGAATGGGGCTTGGGCTTTATATCGTGGATAAAATTTGCGAAATGCATAAGTTTAAATTTGATTACAATTACAGCGACGGACGGCACTTTTTTTGCCTAAATTTAAATAAAAATGATTAAAAGATGAGTTTATGAAAAAAAATTTAGCACAAAAATTTGACGAGCTTGTTGCTTCTTTTGAAAAGCTTCCGGGCGTGGGTAAAAAATCAGCCTTAAAATATGCCTATTTTGTGGGAGTTGAAAACTCTTTTATGGGGCTAAATTTAGCTCACTGCATAGAAGAGGCAGTTAAAAATTTACGCCGCTGCGAAATTTGTGGCGGAATTTGCGAAAGCGAAATTTGTGAAGTTTGTGCCGATTTTGGCAGAAATAGAGATAAAATTTGCATAGTTGAAACGCCAAAAGATATTTTTATTTTTGAAAATAATAACATTTTTGACGGGCTTTATTTTGTGCTTGATGATGTAAATGAGCAAATTTTGGCTCGTCTTGAAAAAATGATCGATGAAAATGGCTCAGATGAGCTTATTTTTGCACTCACTCCAAGTGTGAATTCAGACGGCATTATGCTGTATATAGAAGATAAACTCAAACACAAAAGCATTAAATTTAGCAAAATCGCACAAGGAATTCCTACAAATGTCAGCCTTGAAAATGTCGATATGCTTTCGCTTATAAAGGCTATGAACGGACGGGTTGGAATTTAAATTTAAAATTCTCGGCAAATTTAGATAAATTCGCCGAGAATTAGAAGTTAAAGAGATTTTATTTTACACTAAATGTTTGTTCTGTGACATCATATCGTTTTGTAAATTCTTCGTTTTGAATTTGCAATACTTCTTGGAGTTGAGGTGCGATTACAAAGTATCCAACAGAAACTTTTATGGCGGTTGTGTTCTCTGGAATTTCTAGCGAAATTTCTCTTTTTTCATAAGGTTTTAGCCTTGTATCTTCGCCTTTTGCTTTGGCTGCATACGAAAGCGTTTCATATAAAAGTGCATTTTTGTAAATTGCTCTCATATCTATATTTTTAGTTTGTAAAACTTCACCATCTTTTAAAAAATCTATATCAAGAACCAAGCTCCTACCGCTAAAACCGCTTGGAATTCCATGGCTTATCAAATTTTTTACAAAAAGTTTTACTTCATTTTGACTGACTTTTTCAAAGCTTAATTCGATAGCATTTTTCAAAATATCACTATTTCGTGCGCCTTCAAAAAAGTGAGATTTTATCTCTCTTGGAACCATATTTTCTCGCTGCATATCAGGGGCTATAATTTCGGTTTTACTATTTTTCATGTGGCAGTCTGTGCAAAGTTCTCTACTGCTTACAATTCGCATTTCTTCGCCTGTATTATAAAGCGAGTGCTCTGATTTAGTAGCTTGACCTTGATGACACGCTAAGCACAAATCATTATTTTCTCTAAAAAATCTACGCTCTTCGCTTTTATGAAAAATCGGCTCTTCATTTTTTAAATCATAAGGCCCCACAATTAAATCATCTTTTGTCCAATCAAATAGCTTATATCCGTTTTGAGTTTGATTATCACGCATTTTGACATGTTCTACGCTGTGACAAACAAAACAGCTAATGCCGTTTTTGACACTTTCGCTTTCGATTTTATTATGTAAATTTTTTGTTTCATCAGTTTGAATTCCAAGCATAGAAGCAAGAGCGACATCATCGCTTATGTTTTTGGTTTCTAAGCGTGGATTATGACAAGTGCCACAACTTACCAAAACTTGCTCATAAATTTGCTTTGTTTCCGTTGCGACTAGCTCAACAGTTTTTTTGTATAGCTCACTAGAATCTTCGTGCGATTTAGCATGGAGCGAAGTGGTCCAATCAGCATGTATATCGTCGTGACATCCAAGACAGTTTTGTGGATCAGCCATGATAGAAACTTCATCATCGGCAACTAAATTTGAACTAAAAAAGACCAAAATAAGCACTGCAAAGAACTTTTTCATTTGCAAACTCCCAAAATAAGGTAAATTTCCGTATAATATAATATTAATCTTAAAGTATCTTTAAATTTGCATTGTTCATAGTATTTTAGTGGTAAATTTGTGAATTTGGCGTTTAAGATATAATTTAAACGCCAAATTTAGGCTAATTTACCTTGAATTCTTTCGATATGACTTCGTAAGGTTTTGTATAAGTTTTGTCATCAATTTTTAAAATTTCTTGCAATTGTGGTGCTAAAATGTAATAACTTAAAGTTGCTTTTATACTATTTGTTTCATTTGGAATGCGAATATGAATTTCACGATTTTCTTTTGGCTTTAATCGTGTATCGCTTAATAGAGCTTTTGCTGAATACGATAGAGTTTCTGATCCAAATTTGCCTTCATAAGTAGCTCTGAAATCGATTGTTTCGGTTCTGATGACTTCATCTCCGTTTGAAAATAAAAGTTCTAAAACCAAACTTCTACCACTAAAACCGCTTGGCACCCCGTGTGGTATAGAATTTGAAACGATGATTTTAGCAGTGCTTGATGCTGTTTTTTCCATATTTATATCAATTATATCTTTTAGAATATTACTATTCCTAGCACCTGCAAAAAAGTGTGATTTTATATCGCGTTCGACCATATTATCTCTTTTGATTTGTGGGGCAAGTATTCCTTTTTTTATGCTTCCCATGTGGCAATCTACACATTTATCGTCTGTGCCACTTGAATTTAACTCTTCACCTGTGTTATACATAGAAAGTTCATTTTTAGTGGCTTGTCCTTGATGGCAAGATAGGCATAGATCGTTATTTTCTCTGAAAAAATCTCGTTTCCCAAAAGAGTGGAAAATCGTTTGTTGAGAGCTTAAATCATAAGGACCTACTATCAAATTTCCTTTTGTCCAATTTAGCATCTGATAACCGACTGTTGTATAATTATCTCTATGATTTATACTATCGACATTGTGACAAATATAACAGCTTATTCCGCTTTTTATATGCTCAGCTTCTAGTGCATTTTTTAGCTCATTTTTCACTGTTGAATCTATATCAAGCATAATCGCAAGAGCCGCGCTTTCACTGACAAATTTCTTTTCTAGTTTTGGGTTGTGACAAGTTCCACAGCTTAATAAAACCTGCTCGCGAATTTGACGAGTTTGGCTACTTACAAGAGTGATAGCTTTTTCATAAAGCGGATTTAAATCTTCGTGTGATTTAGCATGAAGCGAAGTTTCCCAGTCGGCAAACTGCTCTTTATGACAAGCAAAACAAGCAATCGGATTCATTATGTTTCCATTGTCTGCTTCTGCTACGGCATCTGATGAAATCGTACCAGAAGTTGTCGATATTTCTGAGATAGATAATGTTTTTTCCGCAGGTTCTTCTGATACAATCTGTGTATCTGTGGCAGTGGAATCCGAAAGAGTTTGATCTTGTGACAGTGTTTCACTAGCCATAGTGGCATTTGTTTCGCTAAGCGTATTTTCATTATCTGTTTCTTGCGGAGTTTGTGCAAATGCACAACTTATAAGTAATGCTGAAAAAATTGTAGCAAATAAAGCTTTCATCGTATTTTCCTCATAATTTGTATTTTTGCGCTTTCATAAAATTTTGGGATTATATCTTTATTTTATTTAATTTTTGTTTAAAAACATTTAGAGAAAATAAAAAAATTATTTTTTCATTTCGTTATAAAATTTTTAGCCCAAATTTGGTAAAATCGCACAAAAATTTTTATAAATTTTAAGGATAAATTTGAAAAAAGTTCATTTTATAGGCATTGGCGGGATTGGAATTTCTGCTCTTGCTAAATTTTTACATGAAAAAAACTATGAAATCAGCGGTTCTGATATAAAAGAGAGTGAAACTATCGCCGAGCTTAGAGAACAAGGTATGAAAATCAACACGCCTCACGATAAAAGCGCGATTGAAAATCAAGATTTTGTCGTTTATAGTGCTGCGATAAAAGATGACAATGTCGAGCTAGTAGAAGCTAGAAACAAAGGCATTAAATGTCTTTCTCGCAAGGAAACTCTGCCTTATATTTTGCGATTTAAGCGAGTTTTTGCAGTTGCTGGGGCTCACGGCAAAAGCACGACAAGCGCTATGCTTTCAAGCCTAATCGACGGAAGCGTCATCATCGGCGCAGTTTCAAAGCAATTTGGCTCAAATATGAAATACAGCAAAAGCGAAAATATTATTTTTGAAGCCGATGAGAGCGATAGCAGTTTTTTAAATTCAAATCCGTATTTGGCGGTGGTAACCAACGCAGAGCCCGAACACATGGAGCATTATGATTTTGATATTGAAAAATTCCACGCAGCTTACAGGGGCTTTTTAGAAAGGGCGAAAATCCGCGTTATAAATGCAGAAGATGAGTTTTTAAAAACGCTAAAAATCGATTGCATAAAGCTATATCCTAGCCGTGATATAACAGAAGTTAAGCAGGTTTTGCGAAATAACGAGCCGTATATGAGTTTTAATCTCAAAGAGCTTGGTAAATTCGAAGTTTGGGGGCTTGGCAAACACATTGCCATTGACGCAAGTCTAGCGATACTAGCTGCAAATTGCGAAATAGGGCTTGAAGAGATTAGAGCAAATTTGCTAAATTTTAAGGGCATTAAAAAGCGATTTGACATTTTAACAGCAAGTAAAGATTTTGTTTTGATTGACGACTACGGGCATCACCCAACCGAGATAGCTGCTACTTTACAAAGTGCAAAAGAGTATGCAAATTTGCTAGGCATTGGCAAGATTACGGCGATTTTCCAGCCACACAGATACACTCGATTAAAGGCGAATTTGCAAGGTTTTAAAGAGTGTTTTAAAAATGTCGATGAGCTTGTTATTTTGCCTGTATATGCAGCAGGCGAGAGCGATAACGGGATAAATTTAAAAGACGAATTTAAAGCTTTAAATCCGCTTTTTGCCGAGAGAATTTCGCGAAACGGCGATAGCATAGAGTTTTATGATATTTTTGGCGTGAAACATATTTTAAACAGCGGTTTGGTTATCGGTTTTGGCGCAGGGGATATTTCGTATCAGTTGCGTGGCGAATTTTAGGGCAAATTTGATAAATTCAGAGTGTTAAAGGGGCAAATTTTGAGATTTGTAGTTTTTATTGTTGCGACACTTTTTATGATTTCGATTTTTTTGATTGACGATGAAAAATTAAGCAAAAAAGCGAAATTTATTATAACGGCTGTGATTGCGATTTTTGCGATATTTGCTTACTCTTTTGAAACTTTTACCCAAAGCAAAGCAAAGGATTTAAACGAGCTTTCTACGGCATTTAAACAAGGAAAAACGCTTATTTGCAGTGACGGAAAATCGCAAACGCAAGTAAATTTGCAAAATTTTGAATTTTCCTTTGCCACTAGCTCATTTATCGCAAAAAGGGACGCCGAAAACGAATTTAAAAACAAAACTTTTAACGCAAAAGACTGCACGATAAAATGAAAAATGATATTTTTTCTCGCCTTGATTTGAGCGAATATTTGGATAAATTTAACGCCTTTTTATCGCGTGAAAAACCACTATTTTTAGAAGGCGACAGCAAAATCAACTATGAAAAAATTTACGAATTTGCTAAATTTGACATCACGCTTTGTGAAAAAGTAGCAAATTTGGATGACGCTTTAATGCGAATCACCAAGCATGCCGTGCTTCACATAAGCGAAATTTACGAGTTTGCTAAAATTATAAAATATTTTTTGTATCTTAAAAAACAGCCATTTAGCGGGAAACTAGCCGAGAGTTTGCTAAAAATCGAAATTCCTAGCGTGATTGTCGAAATTTCAGGTTATTTTGATAAAGACGGAAACTTCAAAGACAGCATTGATGAGCGATTTTCTGCGTTAAATGAAGCCTATAAAATCAAAAAGGAAGAGATAAATGTTGAGCTTAAAAGGCTAATTTATGCTAAATCAATAAGCCCGTATTTAGTTGATACTCAAATTCACTACATTGGCGAAAGCGAAGCGCTTTTGGTGCGTGGCGGATTTAATCACGCGCTAAAAGGAAGTGTCATCGGGCGAAGTAGCGGCGGATATTTTTATGTAACGCCTGATAGCATTTCTAGGCTCAAATCAGCCCAAAGCGAGATTTTGGATAAAAAAGAAGAGCTTATTTTTGAACATTGCAAAGAAATTTCGCAAATTTTTAATAAAAATTATCTATTTTTAAAATTTATAAATCACGCATTTGACGGCTTTGACGGACTTATCGCTAGGGCGATGATGATGAGAAATAATGATTTTGAGATAGTTTTAAACGATAGTTCAAAAGACATTATTTTGCGTGATTTTTCTCACCCGGCTCTAAAAAATCCAAAACCCGTAAGTGCCAGTTTTACGGGCAAAGTTTTGCTGATTACCGGTGTTAATGCCGGCGGAAAAAGTATGCTTTTAAAATCGATTTTAAGTGCTTGTATTTTAAGCAAATATCTTTTGCCGATGAAAATTGGCGCCCAGCACTCTAAAATCGGCAATTTCAAAGAATTTGAACTCATCATGGAAGATCCGCAAAGCGTGAAAAATGACATTTCGACTTTTGCGGGGCGAATGATGAGTTTTTCAAAGCTTTTTGGACGCAAAAATTTGCTTATCGGTGTCGATGAAATCGAGCTTGGAACCGATTTTGAAGAAGCAGCTAGTCTTTATAGCGTGATAATTTCAAATTTAATGCAAAATGACATAAAAATGGTTATCACAACGCACCACAAACGCCTTGCTATGTTACTAGCAAAAGATAAAAGCGTGGATTTGTGTGCTGCACTTTATGATGAAAAAAACTCCGTCCCAAAATATGAGTTTTTAAAAGGCACGATTGGCAAGTCTTATGCCTTTGAAACTGCACTTAGATATGGCATAAATGCGAATTTGGTGAGCCTTGCAAAACAAACTTACGGCGAAGATAAAGAAAATCTAAACGAAGCCATTTCAAAGGCGATAAATTTGGAATTAGAGCTAAAAGCGGAGCTTGAAAAGGTAAAATTAAAAGAGCAAAAACTGGGTATCTTAACGCAGAGTTTAAAAGAGCAAAAAGAGCGCAACGATAGCGAATTTAGAGCGGTTTTAAATAAGCTTGAAAGGGAGTATTATTTCGCCATAGAAGAAGCCAAAAAAACGCTAAAACTAAACGATACAAAAGAGAAACAAAGAGCGATAAATAGGGCAAATGAGCTTAAAAATTCGGTTACGCTACCGCAAGGGGGCGACTCTGCGCCGATAGAATTTAAAATCGGCGATAGGGTGAAATATGAAAAAATAAAAGGCGAAATTGTTGCGATGAGTAAAAACGATGCTACGATTGAAAGCGACGGAATTCGCCTTAGAGTGCCACTAAATTTGCTAAAACGAAGCGGAAATATGCCGTCGCCAAAACCAAATTCGGTAAATATCAAAGTGCAAAAACCGCAAACGGCTTCTGTGGTGCTAGATCTGCACGGACTAAGAGCCGAAGAAGCTATCGAAAGACTTGATAAATTTATCAGCCAAAGCCTTGTAATGGGCTTTGACGAAGTTATAGTCAAACACGGCATAGGCACAGGAAAACTAGCTTTTGCTGTAAAAGAGTTTTTAAAAACGCACCCAAGCGTAAAAGAATTTCGCGACGGAAGCCCAAGTGAAGGCGGTTTTGGAAGCAAAATCGTGAGATTTTGATTTTTTAAATTTAAAATTTTTAATCCATAAATTTAATCTAAAATTGTGTAAATTTTTGATAAAATATATCGTTATTAAAATTTAAAAAATCCCGTAAAAAGGATATTTATGCAAAATAAAATCGCAAATACGCTATTTATTCCATTGATCGCAAGAATTCATGCAAGTAAAAATTTCAAGCAGTATTTTTACGATGAGACGGCGATGAAATTTGAAGATAAAATCCCGCAAAAATTCCTAAAAATTTCGTCCGAATACGAGTCTTTGGCTTCTGCGGCAAGATACTATGAAACCGACATTATGATAAAGGATTTTATTGCCACACACGGCGTTTGTAATGTCGTAAATTTGGGCTGTGGCTTGGAGACTTTGGCGTTTCGTTTCGGCAAAAATGGGGCGAAATTTTACGGCGTTGATTTGGCAGAAGTTATCAAATTTAGGCAAAATTTGCTACCACAAAATGATAATGAAACTCTGATTTCATGCGATTTATTTGATATGAAATGGACAGAAATTTTAGATAAAAGCTTGCCTACGATTTTTGTCGCAAACGGCGTTTTTATGTATTTTACCGAGAAAAAATACTAAATTTAATCGCAAATTTAAAGGCAAATTTTAAAAATTCCGAGCTTATTTTTGATGCTACGACAAAATTTGGCATAAAATGCGCGAATTTTTATGTTGGGCGGTTTGGCAAAGATATGGCTAAAATGGAGTTTTGCGTGCAAAATATGGGCGAATTTGCCGGTAAGTGCGAGTGTGAAATTTTAAGCAAAACGCCGTTTTTCGCCACTGCACGAAAAATGCTAAAAAATAAAACAAAACTCTCCACTCGCCTTATAATGGCGTTTGTGGATAAATTTGATTTGGCGTTTATTTTGAGATTAAATTTGCGAAAAAAATAAAAAAGACGGGCAAAACGCCCGTCAAAATTAAAAAATTATTCCCACTCGATAGTTGCAGGTGGTTTGGACGAAATATCATAAACTACTCTATTTATGCCTTCTACTTCGTTTATAATGCGGCGTGAGCAGTTTTCTAGCAGGTCGTAAGGAAGACGCGAAAAACTAGCCGTCATGCCATCGCTTGCATCGACTACGCGGATACAAACTGCATTTTCATAAGTGCGGTTATCGCCCATGACACCGACACTTCGGACATTTAATAATACGCAAAATGCCTGCCAAGTTTTATCATACCAACCACTCGATTTTAGCTCTTCTCTTAAAATCACATCGGCTTTGCGAAGTAGCTCTAAATTTGGCGTATTTACTTCGCCCATAATGCGAATAGCAAGGCCCGGTCCCGGGAAAGGGTGGCGGAATACGACATCTCGCGAAAGTCCAAGTTCAAGCCCTAGCTGGCGCACTTCGTCTTTGAAAATTTCACGCAATGGCTCGATTAGCTCAAATTTCATCCACTCAGGCAGTCCGCCTACATTGTGATGGCTTTTTATCGTCTTACTTGCCCCGCTTGGCGAACTTTCGATCACATCGGTATAAAGTGTGCCTTGTGCTAGATATTTTACATTTTCAAATTTTTTGGCTTCCTTATCAAAAACTTCGATAAAAGTCTCGCCGATAATTTTGCGTTTAAGCTCAGGCTCAGTTACGCCTTTTAAGCGGCTCAAAAACAGCTCGCTCGCATCGACGCTGATTAAATTTACGCCAAGTTTGAGCTTAAACATCTCTTCGACTTGCCTTGCTTCGTTTGTGCGAAGTAGTCCGTTATCTACAAAAACTACAATTAGATTCTCTGGCACTGCGTGAGCAAGCAGAGCTGCCACCACAGAGCTATCTACGCCGCCACTTACCGCACAAAGGACTTTGTCATTGCCTACTTTTGCTTTGATTTTTGCGATTTGCTCTTTTGCGAAGCTTCCCATATTCCAAGTGCTTGAAATTCCGCAAATTTTGGAGAAATTTTTAAGCATCGCTGTGCCAAATTCGCTGTGTATGACTTCTGGGTGAAACTGCATAGCATAAATTTTGCGATTTTCATCGGCAAATACACAATACTCGCTACTTTTTGAAGTCGCTAAAACTTCAAAATTCTTTGGCAAGATTTCTACTTTATCGGCATGGCTCATCCACACGACAGAATCGTCCCCAACGCCATCAAAAAGCTGAGAATTTTTAGCGATTTTAAGCTCTGCTCTGCCGTATTCTTTGTGGCTTGCAGGTATTACGCTACCGCCAAATTTATGGGCGATTAGCTGCATTCCATAGCAAATCCCAAGTATAGGCAAACCTAAATCAAAAATTTTCTCATCGCAAAAATAAGCGTCCTTTGCATACACGCTTGCCGGTCCGCCGCTTAAAATCAAGCCTTTTGGGCTTTTTGCTTTGATTTGCTCGATACTTGCATTAAACGGGATTAACTCGGTATAAACGCCTTGCTCTCTTAGTCTGCGTGCGATTAGCTGAGTGTATTGAGAGCCAAAATCCAAAACTAAAATGTCTGCTGTTTGCATAAAAATTTGTCCTTAAAAATAAAATTTGCAAAGTATAACAAAACTAAACTGAATAAACTATTTGCTTACGCTTTTTGTGGTAGTATCGCCGTTATAAACAGGCGGAGCTTTATATCCACAGCCACTAAGCAAAACTAAAAATAAAAATGCTAAAATACCAAAATGAAAAGTGCCAAAGAAATTATTTCTCATATTAAAACCGATCCTTTATATACTTCTTTTACCGATAGAGCGGACTTTTTGAACCTTTTTTCGGCGACTCATAAAAGTTTGATTGCCTTTATCTATATAAAAGAAAATATTTTGATGATAGCTCTAAAACACCCGCTTGGGAAAGTAGAACTAAAAAAAGATAGTAATATAAATTTGATAAAAGACTTATTAAAAATGTTTGTCAAATTTCGTCCGAATTCGGAATTTGCGAGTGTCAAAGATATAAAATTTTTTGTTGCCGATAGATTTATGGCAAAAAAATACAAATTTAAAAATCCAAATTTGAGCGAAAAAAAGGAAATTTTGCCATATTTTGAAAAATCAAAGGGCAAATTTAAAAACGATATAAAAGATGAGAAAATTCACGCCATTTTTGAAGAAATTCGGGGGCTAATCCTTGCTAATAGACGAGATTAAAACTTTGCCGAATTTACCCGGCGTTTATGAATATTTTGATAAAAACGGAAAGCTGCTTTATGTCGGCAAGGCAAAGAACCTAAAAAACCGCGTAAAAAGCTACTTTTCTTTTACGCCAAAGCTTTCGCCAAATTCAAAAAACAGCGCACGAATTTGCAAGATGATAAGCGAAACAACGCATTTAGAATATATCGTAACGCCAAGCGAAAGTGATGCGTTGATTTTAGAAAATTCATTTATCAAGCAACTTCGCCCAAAATACAATATTTTGCTAAGAGATGATAAAACTTATCCATATATTTTTGTAAATTTAAACGATGAATTTCCGCGTTTTGAAATCACAAGAAAGCTTGTAAAAGGCTCGAATATAAAATATTTTGGACCATATTTTCGTGGCGGACGAGAAATTTTAGAAATTTTATATATGAAATTTGCTCTCGTGCAAAAAAAATCGTGCATAAAAGCCAAAAAAGCTTGTTTATTTCATCAAATCGGGCGTTGCAAGGCACCATGCGAAAATAAAATTTCAAAAGATGAGTATGCAAAAATCGTGCAAAATGCCTTAAATGCACTGAAAAATCCACAAAGCATGATACCTGATTTATTAAATTTAATGATGAAATATGCCGAAAACGAAAACTACGAAGAAGCGGCCGGGATTAGGGATAAAATCGAAATTTTAAAAGATATTGAGATTAAAACCCAAGTTGATTTGGCTAAGCTTGATGATTTCGAAGTAATTGCGGTAAATTCACACTCAGATTTGATTTGTGCGGTGCATTTTAGTGTGCGTGGTGGAAAAATCGCTTCATCAAATTCAAATATCATAAACTGCAAAAATGCTGATTTTAGCGATATTAAAAGCGTTTATACGCAAGTTATTTTAGATTCTTTTCCACAGGATTCGCCGATTGCGAGCACAAAAATTTATGTTTATGACGAATTTGACGATAATGAGCTAGTGGCTGAAATTTTATCTAACAGACACGGGCGAAATTTTAAAATCATAACGCCAAAAATGGGGGAAAAACGGAGAATTTGCGAGATTGCATATCAAAACTGCGAAATAAATATAAATAAGCATTTAAAAACGCATAATTTTGAATTTCAAAATGAGTTAAAAGAGTATTTTGATTTAGAAAATTTGCCGATAAATATAGAAATTTTTGATAATTCGCACATGTTTGGAACTGCGCCTGTGGGGGCTATGGTGGCGTGGAGCGGGGATAAATTTGATAAATCAAAATATCGCCACGCTCATTTAAGCTCAAACAATGATTACGATCAAATGTTGGAATTTTTAAGCGAACGGGCAAAACGCTTTGAGAAGCTCTCTCCGCCTGATTTGTGGCTGATTGACGGCGGAACTGCGCTTTTAAAGTTGGCTAGTGATATAATAGCAAGTAGCGGTGTAAATGTCGATATAATCGCAATCTCAAAAGAAAAAATTGATTCAAAAGCTCATCGTGCAAAAGGGTCGGCAAAAGATAAAATTTGCACCAAAAACGGCGTTTTTTCACTTTCAACCGATGATAAAAAATTGCAATTTTTTCAAAAATTAAGAGATGAAGCACACCGTTTTGCCATTTCTTTTCATCAAAAAACAAAGAAAAAACAGGATTTACAAAGCTCAAAACTTGTAAATTTGGGAATTTCGCAAGGAAAATTAAAAAAATTATTAGATTTTTACGGAAGTTTTGAAAGTATCTATTTGGCGAGTTTTGATGAGATAAAATCGCTCACAGATACAAAAACAGCAGAAAAATTATTTAAAAATCGTTAAAATATCGCTAAAACAAAGCTTTCTTTAAAGTTACTTGAAGTAAAATTAACTTGTCGGTTTGTATATGAGCATTTTTGTGTGCTTTTTGAAGTTTTAAATCGCAAATTTACACCTATGTTAGCATTTGTGTAGATGAGATTTAATTTGGTTTTTTAAAATATTAGAATTTAAACTAAAATTTGCATTTTTGCAAGGTAAGGATCAAATATGAAACTTAACACTTCCAGTTCATTGTTTCTCATCAGCGGTATTCCGCTTATGATTGTTTTCGTCTTTGCGTCTTGGTATCTTTACACTGCGGTTGTAGATTACTCAAAGGCTGAGGGTCTGAACGAACAGGTTCGGATGAATGAAAAGATCGAAAAGGTTATGGAAAATTTAGGTAGAGAACGAGGCTTAACAGCTGCGTTTTTGGCTAGTGGTAGAAATATAGGTGGCGGTGAGATTTTACACACCCAAAGGATACAAACAAACGAAGCTATCAGGGAATTTGAGAATTTTAAAAACCAAAATACTAGAAATGCCTTGTTAGATTTCTTTGACAAAAAATCTACTGTTGCCATAAATGCAGAGAATGAGATTGCTGATGAATTAACAAAACTTATCGGTATTAGAGCTAATATCGATGGAGAAAAAGTTTCATTTGGTGAAGTGTTCCAAACTTATTTTCAAAAGATTGATAATGCATTTCTAAGATCGCAAGCAGCCATTAGTGAAAAACTGGTAACTACTGATATTACGGCTCTTGCTCTTACGCTACTAAATACATCAACTGCGATGATATCGATTGCTGGCGAACGGGACTATGTTATCGAACATATAGTTTCAAATAATGCTGTAAATTCTGAACAACTTAGACAATGGAACGATTATAGCCTAAGAAGTTCGCTTCCTGTATATCAACTTTTACCTGATTCGGCTACAAAAGATGAGATATTAAAGATTGTAAATAGTGTTGAAACCCAAAATGTATTAAATGAAGTTGCTCAATTGGATGCTCAATTGCAAAATGAGGCACTTGAAGGTGATTATTCGGTCTCTTTTATCGAATGGTTTACTATTATGACTCAAAAATATAAAGTCGCAGATGATATTGTAGATAAACTATACGATGAATTTGACGCACAAGTAACTGCGTATCAAGCTGAAAAACAACAACAACTTATCATAGCATTAACTCTTTGGATTTTAGCTGTATTGCTTGGTATCTTTGCCTATGGTGTTGCTAGAAATTTCAGAAATAACATTAAACAACTTGGCACCGTTCTTAACCGAATCGGTGAGCTTTCTGACCAAGATGAAATCGTTGATATTCAAACAAGTGAAGGTATTACAAAAGCGTATGCACTTATCCAAGATGCTTTGGATTTGGTTGCTTACCAAAAAACAGTGGCAGAAGATGCAAACAAAGCAAAATCTATCTTCCTTGCGAATATGTCTCACGAAATTCGAACCCCGCTTAACGGTATTATTGGTTTTACGGAGCTTCTTAAAAATACAGATTTGGACGAAGAAAAACGAGACTATGTCGATACGATTGAAAAATCATCAGAGAACCTATTAACCATTATTAATAACATTCTTGATGTTTCTAAAATCGAAAGCAACAAAGTTGAGCTTGAAGATATTTTATTTAACCCTATTCAAGATTTCGAAAGTGCGGTTGAGATTTATGTTGCAAAAGCAGCAGAGAAAAATATCGATATCTTACTATATATCGATCCTAGCCTTGTTCATCACCTATATGGTGATATTACTAAGATTAAAGAAGTTCTTATTAATCTTATGTCAAATGCCGTTAAATTTACGCCTGAACAAGGTAAGATTATGGTTGAAATAGTAAGAAACCCTAGTGAAAATCCTGGTGAAGCAGTTGTAACATTTAGCGTTGAAGATACCGGTATTGGTATTTCAGAAGATAAATTAGCAAATGTATTTAATGCTTTCTCGCAAGCAGATTCTACTATTACAAGAAAATACGGTGGAACTGGTCTAGGACTAACCATTTCATCTAAATATGTTGCGATGATGGGTGGCAAGTTAGATGTCAAATCGACAGTTGGAAAAGGAACAAGATTCTTCTTTACGCTAGCATTTAAAGAAACCCAAAAATCAAATGCCGATGTAATGTTTGATAATGTAAAATTATTTAACTTTGCGTTGCTAACAGATGAAAGCGATAGTATGTATAATTCTATCGTTAAAAATTATATTGAAAATCTTGGTGGTCAAATTAGTATCTATCAAACCAATGCTGAATTTAGAACTGCACTTAATAATAATAAAGTAAATGCGGTAATGGGTAGATTTAAAAACTATGCTGAGTTAAATAGAGTAACAAATTTACCTGTTGTTTTGACACTAAAACCAAAAGAACTACAAAGTATTAATATCAATAATAGTGCAGTATTTACACTATCTGAGCCTGTAAATATCACTAAATTGATGAAAACAATCGAAAAGATTATAAAATCAAATCTTGCTCCAAAAGGTGGCGTGATAGCTTCTGCTCAAAATGCTGCTCAAAGATCTGATGCTGCGGCTAATGATTTAAGAAATATTTTACAAAGTAGAAGACAGCAAGAAGAAAACTTTATGTCATCTTCTGTCATAGAAGAGCCTATTATATCTACTTCAGCAACCACTACGGCTAGTAGCATTGTTTCTCCTGCGATTGAAGAGCCTAAACCTAGTGTAGTAGAAAGTAATACTCTTGATTTAGATGATTTACCTAATATAGATATTTTTGCTAAAAAAGAAGAGCCGATAGTAGAAGAAGCAAAAGTAGAAATCAAAGAAGAGACAAATTATCTACTAGATGAAGATGGCGAAGATATGAGTATACCTGTGATGGAGGTGCCAAAAGCAGTCGTTGAAGAGCCTGTCGTTAAGGTTGTTGAGCCTGAGCCGATAGTTGAGCCGATTGCAGAAAAAGTTGAAGAATTTATAGCACCTGTAATCGAAGAACCTGCTATCCAAGCTATTGTTGAGCCTGAACCAGCAATAGCACCTATTGTTGAAGAACCTATTGTTCAAAAAGTAATGGTTGAGCCTGAACCGATAGTTGAGCCGATTATAGAAAAGATTGAAGAGCCTATCGTTGAAGAATCAAAAGAAGTAGTAGAAGCGGTTGAAGAAGTTGTTGCTCCTGCACCAGAAGTAGTAATCGAAGAACCTATAACTCCTCCTGAGCCTGTGTTTGAAACTGTTATTGTTGAAGAAACAATCATGGTAGATGAAGAAGTCGAAGAGCCTGTAACTATCTACGAAGAAGTTCAACAAAGCGAAACCATTATGGAAGAAGTCGAAGTCGAAGTCGAAGAAGAAGTCGAAGTTCCTGATGATAGTGCTCCTGCACCAGCAGTAGGCGATCCAAATGTTCCATTAGTTAATAGAAAGTACAATGCAAATATCTTGATTGCGGAAGATAATGAAATTAACCAAAAACTTATGAAACATACGCTAAACAGCTTTGAGATGAATGTTACTATTGTTGAAAATGGTTTATTGGCACTAGAAGCTAGAAAAGCAAATGATTTTGATTTGGTATTTATGGATATTTCTATGCCTGTTATGGATGGTGTTGAAGCTACTAAACAAATTAAGCAATACGAGACAGAAAATGGCTTAAAACATGTTCCTATTGTTGCGGTTACGGCAAATGCACTTAAAGGCGATAGAGAAAAATTTATGGGTGCGGGACTTGATGAATACTGCACAAAACCAATCAAAAAGGATATTTTAGCTGGTATGCTCGACCATTTTGTTGGTAATAAACGCTCAGATGGCGGAGCCGGTGCTACTGCTCCAAGCAATGCAACCAAAAAAGTAAAAGTTAAAAAACTTGTCAAAAAGCAAGTTCCAAAAACTGTTGTAAAAACTGTTAAAGTTCCAAAAACTGTAATGCAAAAGGTTATAAAACAAAAACCTGTTGTAGTTAAAAAAGAAATTCAAGTCGAAAGACCTGCTTCAAGTGTGGCGCCAAAAGTTACAAAAGCTTTTGTTAGCGAACCGATTAACGCGCAAGCGGTAGTTGAACAAAGTGTCGCTACGAATTCGGCTCCTGCAAAGGATATTTTGATTTGTAAAAATAGTATCATGGAGAGTAAAATTTTCGGAAGTATTTTGAAACATACATATCAAGATGTTGATATTGTTTCGAATTTTGATGAATTGCTAAAACAAATTGTCAATGAAAATTATAAGCTCGTTATGGTTGATAAAAAGCTAAGTGGATTTGATGCTGATAAACTAGCAGATACTATCCTTCAACATAACAAGGCTAGCGAAGTCAAATTAAGATCTGTTGTGTTTGCAGATCCGGAAGATGGCACATTTGGCGGTAAATTTAATGAAGTTATGAAATATAGTATAACAAAAGCTGATTTAGAGAAATTAGCCAAAAAATTTATATAATGGGACAGAAATATGAGAAACATTAAAATTTTAGCAGTTGATGACGACGCTATCAACTTGAAACTTTTGGAAGTTATGCTTAAAAAGTATGGCAGAGTTGATGAAATCGTCAAAGCTGCCAATGGTCTTGAAGCATTAAGTATTTTGGAGAACAGGCCGGACATTGATCTTATTTTGCTTGACATAGTTATGCCGGTTATGAACGGGCTTGAATTCCTAGATAACCTTCATGCTAGGGACGAAGTCGCTCACATACCTGTTATCGTCCTAACGACAGATGAAACAGCGAAAAGAGAAGCACTAAATAAAGGTGCTTATGACTTTATGACAAAGCCTGTTTATGACAAGGATTTAGCTCGCAAACTTGATGATGTTATGAATATCATCGCAGATTAGAATTTAGGCTGGTTCTCAGCCTAAATTTTTTATTTTCCCTACAATTTTATTTTTTTGTCCTCGTAGCTCAGTAGGATAGAGCGCAAAATTCCTAATTTTGAGGCCACAGGTTCGAATCCTGTCGGGGATACCATTATTTTCCATTTGAAATATTGTTGCCAACTAAATAAAGCGTATAATATATAAAACATCTAGAATTTTAAGTAAATTTATTAAATATTATCAATTACGCAAAATAATTAAGGAATTTTGTGCTAAAATCTAATGATTTTAACTTTAAAGGATATTAAAATGAAATGGCGTGGTGGCAATCAAAGCTTAAATGTCGATGACAAAAGAGCTAGTTCAGGTGGTGGCGGTGGGATAAATCTTGCCTTGTTGATTCCGATTGTAAAATTTTTGATAAAAACTAAATTTGGTAGAATTATCCTTTTAGTGGGCGTCGTAGCAGCGTTTTTAGGTTTTAATCCTTTAAATCTTTTAAATTTCTCTGCCATTGGCGGTAATGCAGGTGCTTCAAAATTCCAAAACACACAAGCCGATCAAGAAGCAAAAGACTTTGTCGCTACCGTCTTAAAACAGACAGAAGATACTTGGGGAGCGATTTTTTCGCGCCATAATGCAAGATATGTAGAGCCAAAATTGTTACTTTTTCACGGAGCGATTAATAGCGGTTGTGGCTATGCAAGCTCACAAGTAGGACCATTTTACTGCCCTGTTGATACAAAAATTTACCTAGATACGGACTTTTTTAGCGATTTAGCAAAAAATCATAACGCAGCAGGCGATTTCGCACAAGGTTATGTCATCGCCCACGAAGTCGGACACCATGTGCAAAATTTGCTAGGAATTTTAAGCAATGCCGATAAATTAAAAGCTAGAACAAACGAATCTGGCGCAAATGCGATTCAGGTCAAAGTCGAGCTTCAAGCCGATTGTTTTGCCGGAATTTGGGGACATAATCAATACAAAATTTTAGAAGACGGCGACTTGGAAGAAGCTCTAAATGCCGCCACGATGATAGGCGATGATACCTTGCAAAAAAAGGCTCGTGGCTATGTGGTGCCTGATTCTTTTACGCACGGAAGCGGCAAAGATAGAAAAGAGTGGTTTTATAAAGGCTTTAAAACAGGCGATTTGAATGCGTGTTTGACGGGCTTGGAGAGTTGGTAAATTATGAATTTTAGTAAATTTAGCGAATTTGGCGAATTTTTGCGACCCTGCACGGGTTTTTTGATTTGAAATTGAAACGAGCCTAGCTTTTTCGTCACGCAAACTCGGACAGACAAATTTAGTATTGTAGGGTGGGCATCCTTGCCCACCAAAACAAAAATCGCTTCTTGTGATAACGATGGAAAGAAAATTTAAATTTTGGTGGGCAAGGATGCCCACCCTACGAAGCTACGATAATACTTATCGTTGTTCTTTATATCCAAGAGATTTTAGTATTTCTAATCCTTCTTGGTCGTTTATATATTTAAAAGTTACTTCTAGTGAAATTAATGAAGGCAAAGCTTCATCTCCGCCATATTGTTTAACTAATTTTGCATATTCTATCTGTCTATCACGCATTTTTTTATATTTTTCGCTTTTTGCGTATTCTTTTTGTTTTTCGTTAATTGGTTCTTTTATATTAATACTCATATTATCAACGAAGCCAAGACTACCAAGTCCAGTCGATATACCTATCATACTTGTAAATGTTTTATCTTTTAAATTTTGAAAAAACAGCTCCATAGTTTTGATTTTATCCATATGGTGTGGTTCTTTTATTAGGTATTTTTTTAAATTTGGAAAAATATCATTTGCGAAAACTGGCGGGTAGAAAAGTTCCGCACTCATACCCTCATCAAACATAATTTGCATAATTTGTGCAGTTTTATTATCGTCAATGCTTTCATTAGCAATGATTATAAACGGAAGTAAATCATTTGTGTATAATTTTGGCTTATAGCTCATCAAAAGTTCAAACATTTTTTCATCAAAAACCTTGCCTTTTGTTATGGCTTGAATTTTTTCTTTTCTTTCTTTCACATATTCATCGCTTTGAAATGGCATTTTTGAATTTAAATCATCATCTCTAAATTTAATACAACTATCGAAATACGCACTAATCGGCGTTGTAAAAATATCATAGTTTAAATTTATTAAATTTGGACTTTTATCCAAAATCGACTTTGTTGCATTATAATCAGCATTTGTAACAGCTTGAATAAGTTTTTCAAGTTCAGCTTTTTCTTGTTCTGTTTTTGGTGTATTGTGTAAATTTCTATCATATTTTTCGAGTTCTTTTATAGCTTCATCGCTAAGTTCGGTTTGATTTTGTTGCAATGATACAGAATTTGAATTTTCTAAATTCGGCATACTATCAGCTATCGCCAAATTCAAACTCAACCCCACTCCACAAAGTATCATTAAAAATAGTCTTTTCATTTTTATCCTTTTATTTCCAATTTAAATTAGTATCGTATGGTGGGCATTTTGCCCACCATTAGTGCCGAATTTAAATTTTTTAAAGCAAATTTTCAAATTCTAATCGTATTTTCAGGCAAGACTTCGATTTCTATATTTGGTTTTTTGTTTTTATTGCTCGAATTTTGGTCGTTAAAGTGCATTTGAAAACTTTTATTTAAATTTTTCAAAATGTCGCCAAACATCTTTTCAAGTTCGCCGTTATCGATATTTTCATTTAATGTAGCGTTTAAATCGCCAAAAAATTTGCCAAAACTTTTATCAGCTTCTTTGGCTAAATTTTCCAAATCTTTTCCAAAAATTTCAAAGGTTTTATTTAAATCTTTTGCCAAATTTTCGCCGTTTTGACGCAAGTTTTCTAAATTTTCTTTGTTATTTTGTAAAAAATCATTTAACGCATTTATAGAATCTTGTCCGAATTTACCGAAATTCTCGCCTAAAATTTTAGCATTTTTTGCGATTTCATCGATAGTTTTGTTTATATCTTCTGTTTTTAAATTTTCTAAATTCGGTGCAGGTTTTTGCGAATTTTCGCCTAAATTTGCCGAATTTTCACCCGAATTTGGCGAATTTTTAGCCAAATTTTCATCTTTTTTCTCGCCTAAATTTGCTTCGATTTTCGGCTGGGATTTTTGAGAATTTGGCTCAGCCTTACCCACGGCAACGCCTTTTTTAGTGCCGTTTATCTCTAAATTTAGCGTATCTTTTTTGCTTTTTTCATCGCTAGAACAGCCAAAAAACAAAACACAACCCAAAACCGCAATGATAAATTTATTCATCGCTAATCCTTTCAAATTTAAAAAATAGTTCAGTTTTTAATCTCAAAAGTAGGCAAAATGCGATATTTACGCACTCATTTCGCACGAAATTTCTATCTCCGTGAATTTGAAATTTTTCTACGATTTTTTCTCCGTTTTTGTCGCCTACGCCCACAAACACCGTTCCAGCAGGTATTTCGCCGTCATCAAACGGACCTGCTACGCCGCTAACGGCAATCGCAAAATCTGCCTTGCTAAGCTTTAAAATTCCGTCAATCATCTCGCTAACGCACTCTTTGCTATAAACGCCAAAATTCGCCAAAGTCTCGTCGCTAACGCCTAGCCAAGCGTTTTTTGCGTTTTGGCTATATGTGATTAGCGAGCCTTCAAAAATTTCCGAAACGCCTGAGATTTCGCCAAATTTTGCCGAAATTAGCCCTGCCGTGCAACTTTCGGCAAATGTGATTTTAAGGTTATTTTGTATAAGTTTTCGTGCAATGAATTCGATAAAATTTTCACTATCAATCACAAAATTATCAAAAATTTTCTTTACGCCACCCAAGAAATCATTAAGCCCGTAAAATTTATTTTCTTTTGCTTTTATGCAGATTAAAAATTCGTTAAATTGTGATAAAACTACGCTTATATCGTAGGTTTTAAGCAGTGGCTCAATGCGAGTTTTTACATAATTAAGCCCGTATCCAAAAATATAAAAAATTCTGCTATTTTGTTCGCAAGGCGTTAAAATTTGCGGTAAATTTTCGTTCGCACTAGCTTTTAAAACATTGATTTGGCACTCTCCAATTTGCATTAAAAAGCTATTTTTGGCGACATTTTTTACCATTGACGGAACCAAAGTTTCGTTTTTTAGTTCGAGCAAATCAGAAGTTAGAGTGGCTAAAATTTTGCTTACTATACCATAGCTTTCGCTACTAGCAAAAATCGTTATAAATTCGCACTTTTTGGCTAAATTTTCTATGAAATTTGGCAAATTTTTGTCATTTTTGTTTGCAAATTTAATCTCATCAAATTCTAAATGCCCGTTACGACAATGTCTAAAAATATAATCCAAAAAATTTCCGTTTAGTCGCAATTCTTCGCCGATAAGCAAAACGATACTTTTCATAAAATTCCTTTAAATTTGGCACATTATACCACAATAAATTCTATAAATTTTTCAATTTTCAGAACTTCTTAATGGCTACTTGGATAAAATTCACAAATTTATCAAAATTTATACTTTTAAAAAGGCAAAAAATGGATTATAAGGACACGCTATTTCTCCCTACGACGGATTTTGCTATGCGCGGAAATCTGCCACAAAACGAACCAAAAAGATTTAAATCTTGGTATGATGAACGAAAAGTTTATGAAAAAATGAGAGCCAAAAGGCAAAATGCTAGTGTTAGTTTTAACCTGCACGACGGACCGCCGTATGCAAACGGACACCTGCATATCGGTCATGCGTTGAATAAAATTTTAAAAGATATTATTACAAAAACTCACTATTTTTTCGGCGAAAATATAAACTATGTGCCGGGCTGGGACTGCCACGGACTGCCTATCGAGCAACAAATCGAAATCAAACTAGGGGAAAAGAAAAAAGAGACTTCAAAAGGCGAAATTCGCAAACTTTGCAGGGCTCACGCTACCGAATTTATGGGAATCCAAAGAGATGAATTTAAAGATTTAGGCATTTTGGGCGATTGGGAAAATCCATATTTGACGATGAAATTTGAGTTTGAAGCTGAAATTTACAAAGCCCTAACGCAAATCGCTAAAAAAGGCATTTTGATAGAACGAAGTAAGCCTGTTTTTTGGAGCTGGGCGGCAAAAAGTGCCTTAGCAGAAGCAGAAGTCGAATACAAAGATAAAGAAGATTACTCGATTTATGTGGCATTTGCATTAAGCGACGAAGCAAATGCTAAAATCGGTGCAAAAGGTGCAAAGGCAGTCATTTGGACGACTACGCCTTGGACGCTTCCTGCTAATAACGCAATCAGCCTAAATCCAAATGAAATTTATGCGCTAACGGCTGAAAATTTGATTTTTGCAAAGCCTTTGGTGGAGAGTTTGGTAAATTTAGGTATCACAAGTGGCAAAATTATCAAAGAATTTAGCGCAAAAGAGCTAGAAAATCTATATGCGATAAATCCCTTAAATGATAGACTTTCTAAATTTATCCTTGGCGAACATGTCTTAATGGACGGCGGAACGGGACTAGTGCATACTGCACCTGGGCACGGCGAAGATGACTATTTTGTTGGATTAAAATACAATATCGAAGTTTTAATGCCTGTTGATGAAAACGGCTGTTATGATGAGACGCTTCGTGGTAAAAAGCTATTTAGAGATAGCGTTGTTGATGAGTTTATCGGTATGCATGTTTTTAAAGCAAATGAAAAAATCGTCGAAATTCTAGGCGATGCGGTGGTAAAAGTCGGCAAATTTACGCACTCTTATCCGCATTGTTGGCGAACGCATAAGCCCGTGATTTACAGAGCTACAAAACAATGGTTTATCGCAATGGATAAAGAATTTTCTAATGGCAAAACGCTTCGTCAAATCGCACTTGATGAAATAAAAAGGATTAAATTCTATCCACAAAGCGGCGAAAATCGTCTAACTTCGATGATAGAAAATCGCCCTGACTGGTGTATTTCAAGGCAAAGAGACTGGGGTGTTCCGATTGCATTTTTCCGTGATAAATCCACAAAAGAGCCGATTTTCGATGAAGAACTAATGGATAATATCTATGAAATTTTCAAAACTAACGGGGCTGATGCTTGGTGGGAAATGGAAATTTCTGAGCTTCTGCCAAAAAATAGCAAATTTAAAGCTGAAAATTTAGAAAAAGTTATGGATATTTTAGATGTTTGGTTTGATAGCGGAAGCACTTGGAAAGCCGTTTTGCAAAGCGGAATTTACGAAGCCGGTGGTTTTCCGGCTGATATGTATTTAGAAGGAAGCGATCAACATAGAGGCTGGTTTCAAAGCTCACTTTTGGTAAGTTGCGCTATAAATGAGTGTGCGCCGTATAAGAGCATTTTGACGCATGGATTTACGGTTGATGAAAAAGGTCAAAAAATGAGTAAATCAGTCGGAAATGTCGTCGCACCACAAGAAGTAGCCAAAGAATACGGCGTGGAAATTTTACGCCTTTGGGTTGCTTTGAGTGACTATTCAACAGATCTTAAAATCAGCCAAAATATCCTAAAACAAGTCAGCGAACAATACCGCAAAATTCGCAATACAATTCGCTTTTTACTAGCAAATGTTAGCGATTTGCAAAATTTAGAAACGGCAAATTTCACAGAGCTTGACAAATGGATTTTAACAAGAGCGGTAAGCGTTTTTGGCGAAGTTGAGAGCGCATTTAGAAATTATGATTTTTCAAAGGGCTTTAACCTGCTTTTAAATTTCCTAAGTGCAGATTTAAGCGGAATTTACCTTGATATTTGCAAAGATAGATTGTATTGTGATGATGTAAATTCGTCTCGCAGACGAAGCGCACAAAGCGTTATGGTTATCATCACAAGAGCGCTTTTACCTTTGATAGCACCGACTTTAACTTATACGATCGATGAAGTTATGGAATTTGCTCCAAATATCGTAAAAGACGGCAAAAATGACGCTTTTGATTTAGAATATGAAGCGATTAAATTTGATAAATTTACCGAATTTAGCGAGATACTTACGGCTTCAAGAGAGAAATTTTTTGAAATCATCGATAGTCTTAAAAAAGACAAAATCATAAAATCGACTTTGGAGCTAAATTTGCAAACTAGTTGCGCTGAGATTTTAGGTGGCGATAGTGATGAAATTTGCGATTGGTATATGGTTAGCGAGATTTCAAATATTGATAATAGCGAATTTCTTGCTGAATTTAAAATCGGCGATGAAAGTTTTAGACTTTGCAAGGCAAAAAATCACAAATGCCCAAGATGCTGGAAATTTAACGCCGCAACGGACGAAAGCTTGTGCCAAAGATGTGCAAAGGTTTTAAATGTTAAGTGAGCCGATTTCATTTGCCTTTATAATTTCTACAATCGCCCTTATAATCGCACTTAGCTTTGTGGGCGTTTATTTTGTAAATAAAAAAGCAAAAAATATCAAAAAGGAGAAAAATTGATAAGTTTAAAAGAAGCATTAAAGCTAACGCCAGATGAGATACTAAATTTACGCAAAGAGCTAAAAGAAAAAATCGCACAAACAAAGAATTTAGGGGCTTATGTCGAACAGCTAACAGGCGAAGAGCTAAATGAAAGTGGCTTAGGTGTGCCGATTGCGATAAAAGATAATATTCAAGTAAAAGATTGGAGTGTAACGGCTGCTTCGAAGATTTTGCAAGGCTATGTTGCGCCTTATGACGCAACCGTTATCACAAAACTACGAAACGCAGGACTTGCGCCTTTTGGTCGCACAAATATGGACGAATTTGCTATGGGAAGCACGACAGAGACTTCATATTACGGCAAAACGCTAAATCCGCTTGATAGCTCACGCGTTCCGGGCGGTAGTAGCGGCGGAAGTGCGGCTGCTGTGGGTGCAGGAATTGCAATCGCAGCTCTTGGAAGCGACACAGGCGGAAGTATTCGCCAACCTGCTGCATTTTGCGGTTGCGTGGGATTTAAACCAAGCTACGGCAGAGTGAGCCGTTATGGGCTTGGGGCGTATTCAAGTAGCTTAGATCAAATCGGACCGATTACAGGGAATGTCGAAGACGCTGCGATTTTGTATGATATTATCGCAGGACACGATAAAATGGATAGCACAAGCTACGCAGGTGAGTTTATAAAAACGGCAGATAAATTAAATAGTGATAGAAAATTTACAATCGCCGTGATTGAAAATTATTTAAATGAAGCTAGTGATGAGATAAAAACGGCGTTAAATTTGGCTATCGATAAGCTTAAAGCTTTCGGACATAAGATCGTTTATAAAAATTTATTAAATTCAAAATATGACATTGCGACATATTATATCATCGCAACTGCCGAAGCTAGTGCGAATTTAAGTCGTTACGACGGCGTGCGATACGGAAATCGTGCAAAATCGGCAAATTTAAAAGAGCTTTATGCAAACACCCGCGGCGAGGGCTTTGGCGATGAGGTAAAACGAAGAATGCTTCTTGGAACATTTGTTTTAAGTAGTGGTTATTATGATGCTTACTACATAAAAGCACAAAAAGCAAGAGCCTATATCAAGGCTGAATATGAAGAGATTTTTAAAGAAGCAGATCTTATTTTTATGCCGATTGCTCCAAGTGTAGCGTATAAATTTGGCGAGTTAGCCAATCCGCTAAGTGCATATCTAAGCGATATTTATACAATCGGCGTAAATTTAGCAGGACTTCCTGCGATTTCTGTGCCTGTGGGTAAAAACTCTGGCGGCTTAAACATAAGCGCACAGCTTATCGGCAAGGCTTATGACGAACAAGCGGTTCTTGATGGCGGTTTGAATTTAGAAAAAATTATAAGGGGATAGTGATGAAAATTTTGAAAAAAGCTTTGACATTTGAAGATGTTTTGTTAGTGCCGCAGTATTCTGAAATTTTGCCAAAAGATGTTGATATTAGAACGAATTTGACAAGAAATATTACGCTAAATACGCCATTAGTCAGTGCTGCTATGGATACGGTTACAGAAGTAAAAACGGCTATTATGATGGCGCGAATGGGCGGAATCGGCGTAATCCATAAAAATATGGACATCGAAAGCCAAGCAAAAATGGTTAAAAGAGTGAAAAAAAGCGAAAGCGGTATTATTTTTGATCCAATTTCAATCAAAGCCGATGCGACCGTAAAAGACGCGCTTGATTTAATGGCAGAATACCATATCAGCGGTGTTCCTGTTGTCGATGACAACGGCATACTAATCGGAATTTTAACAAATCGTGATTTGCGTTTTGAAACTGATACAGCTTCATTAGTCGGCGAAAAAATGACAAAGGCTCCACTAATCACAGCTCCAAAAGGCTGCACTTTGGATGACGCTGAACTTATTTTTAGAAGTAACAAAGTTGAAAAACTTCCTATAATCGACGCAAACGGACATTTAGAAGGTTTGATTACCATTAAAGATTTGAAAAAAAGAATAGAATATCCAAACGCAAATAAAGATAAATTTGGTCGTTTAAGAGTTGCAGCTGCTATTAGCGTAGGGCATTTTGAAAGAGCCGAAGCACTGGTAAAAGCAGGAGTTGATGCGCTTGTTATGGACTCAGCACACGGACACTCAAAGGGCATAATAGACACGCTAAAAGAGTTAAAACGAAATTACGAAGTAGATGTCATAGTCGGAAATGTAGCAAATCCTGCAAGTGTGGCTGATATTGCTGGGGCTGGGGCCGATGCTATTAAAGTCGGTATTGGTCCGGGAAGTATTTGCACAACTCGCATTGTAGCGGGTGTCGGTGTGCCGCAAATCACGGCTATTAGCGATTGCGCAGAAGCTGCTAAAAAATTTGGAATTCCAATCATAGCAGACGGCGGTATAAAATACTCAGGCGACATCGCAAAAGCCCTTGCAGCAGGAGCAAGTTCAGTTATGATAGGAAGTTTGTTAGCAGGTTGTTATGAAACTCCTGGCGAGTTAATCACTTTCCAAGGCAGACAATACAAAACTTACCGCGGTATGGGCTCACTTGGAGCTATGCAAAAAGGAAGTGCAGATCGCTATTTCCAAGACGGCACGGCAAAAGAAAAACTAGTCCCAGAAGGCATAGAAGGTCGCGTTCCTTATGCTGGTTATTTAAAAGATGTTGTGTTCCAGCTAGTTGGGGGCTTACGAAGCTCTATGGGATATTGCGGTAGTAAAGATATAAAAACTTTCCAAGAAAAAGCCGAATTTGTTGAGATTACAAGTGCCGGACTTAAAGAAAGCCATGTCCATGATGTTATCATCACGCAAGAAGCACCAAATTACCGAGTAAATTAGTGAAAATTCAAACCAAAATAGAATACTTTGACGAACCGCTCCATTTAGAGAGCGGTCGAATTTTATCAAATTTTAAACTCGCTTACGAAACTTACGGCGAGTTAAACGAAGAAAAATCAAATGTCGTTGTAGTCTGCCATGCCCTGACCGGTTCTCACCATGCAGCAGGTAGATATGAAAACGATACAAAAGCCGGTTGGTGGGACAATCTAATCGGCGATAAAAAAGCAGTCGATACCGAAAAATATTTTGTAATTTGCGTAAATATCATTTCTAGTCCGTTTGGTTCGACTTGTCCTTTGGATTTGGACGAGCGGGGCGCCGAGTATCGCACGAGATTTCCTGTTATCGTCATTAGCGATGTGGTAAAGGCGCAAATGAAGCTTTTTGCTCGTCTAGGCATAACTCACGCAAAAGCCGTCATTGGCGGTTCGTTAGGGGGCATGCAAGCACTTTGCTACGCTATCGAATACCCAGAATTTGCCGAAAATATATTTTTACTAGCGACCACTTATGCTACAAATCCGTGGGCGATAGCTTTTAATAAAATCTCAATCGAAGCCATTGTTAGTGATCCAAATTTTAAAAACGGAAATTACGACAAAGATGAAATCGCAAAAAACGGCTTAAAAGGTATGGAAATCGGCAGAATGGCAGGTCATATTAGCTTTCTTAGTCCGAATTCAATGCAGAAAAAATTCGGCAGAAACTATGTAGAAACAGACGGTCTATACGAGCTTAACGGCAGATTTCAAGTAGATCGCTATCTTGAATACAACGGAGCAAATTTCGCCAAACGATTTGATCCGCTTTGCTATTTATATATCGCTAAAATGATGAATATTTTTGATTGTACTAGACATTATGGAAGCCTAAAAAACGCACTTAGCGAAATTAAATCAAAAATGTATATTATCTCTTTTGAAGGCGATTATCTCTTTCCGCCACATTTGATGAAGGAAATTTATGATTGTTTGGTGGATTTGGGTAAAAAAAGTTTAGCTCATTATGCCGAGATTGACAGCGATTACGGGCATGATGCGTTTTTGGTTGAAGTAGAAAAATTTGATTTTATAATTAAAAGGGTTTTAGATGAGTGAAAATTTGCAAAATGAGAGTGAAAATTTTGAAGAAAAATTAGAAAAAATAAATGAAATTTTAGAAAAGCTAAATGAAAAAGATTTGACGCTGCAAGAAAGCGTTGAGCTTTATAAAAACGGCGTAAATTTGCTAAAAGACGCAAAGCAAATTTTGCAAAACGCCGAACTTGATATAAAAGAATTTGGTGGCGAAAATGAGTAAAGTTTGTGTGTTACAGCTTCCGACACTTTCTATGAACGAAAGCAGGATTGATTATTATATGAAAATCGCCAAAGATAATGACGCTAAAATCGTGCTTCTTGGCGAATATGTGCTAAATAGCTTTTTTACCGAGCTTAAAAAAATGCCAAAACCGATGATAAAAGAGCAGAGCGATCACAAAAAAACTCTTTTTGCAAATTTGGCAAAAAAATATGATTTAACGATAATTGCGCCGATTGTTTTGCTTAAAAACGGCGGTTATGCAAAAAGTGTTGCTAAATTTAGCCCAAGCTCGACTAAATATTTCGATCAAAATATTTTGATAAACTACGCTCACTGGGACGAAGATGGTTTTTTTATAAATTCAAAAAATGCAAAAAAAGAGCAAAATGACGAAATTTCATTTCCGATTTTTAGTGACAACGGTGTGAAATATGGAATTTTATTTGGCTTTGAAGCGCATTTTGACGCCGCTTGGGTGTATTTTATGAAAAAGAAGGTTGATTGTGTTTTATTGCCGTGCGCTTCGACATTTGACTCAAATGAGCGTTGGGAAGAGCTTTTAAAAATTCGCTCGTGGCTGAATTCTGTTTTTATAATCAGAGCTAATCGTATCGGAAAAGCGAAATTTGGCAAAGAAAATTGCGATTTTTACGGGCGAAGCGCGGTTTTTTCTCCGCTTGGAGAAATCATAAATTCGCTAAAAGATGAAGAGGGCGTGTTGCTAAGCGAAATTTCCAAAAAAGAGCTAAGTTTTGCAAAAAATTTATGGAAATTTAGAGATATTTCAGCCAAAAAAGGGCTGATTTAGATAGCGATAATATAGTGTAAAATCCGCAAATTTAAAAGCGATAGCTTTTAAATTTGCCACTCCTAGCGTGCAGGGGTTGGGGGATTGTAAGGGGGAAGGGGGCGCTTCGCAAGTCAGCCAACTTCCCCCTTACAAGGCAATTTTAAAGTAGGTTAAATTTTTAAATTTGCAAAATTAATGCAATAATATTGTGGTAATTTAAGGTAAAAAATGGAATATTTTCACAGACAAATACAGCTTTGGGGCGAAGACAGGCAAAATTCGCTAAAAGATAAAAAAATTCTCATCATCGGCTCAGGCGGTCTTGGCTCATCTTTTGCTTATGCGCTTGGGTCTAGCGGTGTGGGCGAGATTTGTGTTGTGGATTTTGACACGGTTTCGCTTCATAATATCCATAGACAAATTCTTTTTTCGCTCGAAGATGAGGGTAAATTTAAGGCTGATATTTTTAAAACTCGTGTTGAAAGTAGATTTGACGGGGTTTGCGTTCGTCCTTTTAAGATGAAAGCTGACGAATTTTTTAAAACCTGCGCCGAAAAATTTGATCTTATTTTAGATGCGACCGATAATCTTGCCACGCGTATGCAAATCGACGAATTTGCGAAAAAAACGGAGACACCGTGGATTTTTACTTCGGTTGATAGCTGGCAGGTGCAAGTCTGCTTTATCGAAAAAAGCGATTTTAAATTTTTCCCTACTACGAAAGTGGCACCAGCAGGGCTTGCTGCGCCTATCGTTATGTTTGCGGCGAGTTTTACGGCAAATTTAGCACTTCGTTATTTGGCAAATTTGGAAGTCAAAAAAGATACGCTTTATTACTTAAATTTTTTCTCGGGCGAATTTGAAACCAAAAAAATCGCTCTTGTTTAAGGCAAAAAATGGTTATACTCATAACGGGCGCTTCGCACACGGGCAAAACGCTTTTAGCACAAAAAATGGTTGAAATTTATAAATTTTCGTCTTTTTCAATCGACCACCTAAAAATGGGGCTAATTCGCTCAAAAAATACAAATCTCACTCCAAATGACGATGAAGCACTAACGCCGTATCTGTGGCAAATCGTGCGTGAAATAATTAAAACCGCCATAGAAAATGGGCAAAATTTGATTATCGAAGGTTGTTATGTGCCGTTTTCTTGGCGGAGCGATTTTAGTGAAAAATATTTGCGCCAAATTCGTTTTATAGCCCTAGCGATGAGCGATAAATTTATCGATGAAAATTTTGATAAAATCAAAAAACATAGCTGTGATATAGAAAATAGGCTTGATGATACGACCTGCACAAAAGAAAATTTAAAAGCGGATAATCAAAATTTTATAAAGGGCTTTTTAAACAACAGCGAAAAAATCGTTTTAATAAACGATGATTACGAAAAAACTATAAATAATCTTTTAAGTGAGAATTTAAAATAAAAAGCCAAATTCCAAAGCGAACTTTGGAATTTGTGGGATAATTTTTAAAAATTTAATTAACAAGCTCAGCGCTAAATTTTTTCTCGTCGAATTTTTTGCCTAAGAATTCGCAAACTTTCATCGCATCTCGTTCCGCATTTCCTAGACAGCTAGTTGCGCCCGGACTTGGCGTCATATTAAAGATAATTCCATCGCCAGAATCAATACTAGCTTCGCCTAGCATTAGTTTTTTCTCTGTTTTATTTAAAACTTGCGGTCTAACGCCGCCAAAGCCTTTGGCATAATAAACATCTTCAACGCGAAGAGATGGAACGATTTTTCTAGCATCTTTTATAAAAAGTTGTGCGCCGTATCCCGGAATTTCAAATGCAAAATTTCTAAAAATATAGTTTCTAATCTCGCTATCTTTAAATAAATCAAACAAAATTCCGGCAATTTCTTTGCTAAAATTCAAAGTTTGTAAGTATTCTGGGAAGCTTCTCATGCCTTTGTATCGCTCTAATTTTGGCATAGCAAGAGCTGTTGGTCCGAAGCGAGTGCAACCACCTGCTAAAATATCAGGATCGCCGTGAAGTGCGGCAAACGGAAGTTTTGGATTTTGAACCATATAAACTTTTCCATTTAGAAGTTTTTGTTTAGTTAGATAAAAACTTCCGGCAACAGATAAACAGCCCATATCTTTGCCGTATCCCATTTTGTGCGCTAACCAAAGCGAGTGAGCTCCTGCATCAACTACGACAAAATCGGCACTAAGCGAAAGCTTATTTGCCGTGCGAATATAGAATTTTTCGCCCACTTTTGTGATATTTTGCACTTCTGAGTTTAGATAAACTTCGCAAGTTTTTTTAGCTTCTTTTTTTGCATTTTCTATAAACGAATTTGACATTGCACCATAATCAACCGTTGTATAAACTCCGCTTTTAACTCCCATTGCAACGACATTTTCAGGGCGTTCATTGCCGTTTTCATCAAAAATAACTCTTGGTTCGATCTCTTTTAGGGTATTTTTGTCAAAAAATTCCAAATACGGAAATAGTTCTTTGAAAGTTTCAAATCTTTGTGTTATAGCTTCTACTTCTTCATCGCCTACGCCCATTGCCATTTTTTGACCTTGGAACATAAACTTTTCATTATATCCGTGTTGAAGCCCGTATTTGATAATCATATCGGAAGTTCGCTTTGTTTTTCTAGCCTTTTCAAGCGTATAGTTTGTTTCTATATCGCCACAGTGGATAGTTTGAGAATTTGCTGTGCCTTTTGAATTTAGCGTTGCAACGCCTTCGTATTTTTCTAGCAGGGCAATGCTTTTAATATCCGTGTAACGCGCCAGTGTATAAAGCAACGCACAGCCGCTGATACCGCCGCCGACAACGACAACTTCGTAGTGCTTTTCTTGCATTTTGTTTATCCTTTTTTTAAAATGTTTAAACATAGAATTTTGCTAAAATTTTGCTTAAAATCTAGTTATAAATTTATTATTTTTTGCTGAATTTAATAGATTAAATTTCGAATTCAACTTGATTTTATAAATAATGAATTTGTTTAAGCAAAATTTAATTGAAATTAAATTTATTTTTTTTAGATACAATACCAACCTTAAAAAAAAATATCAAGGAAAAAAATGAAAAAGGTTGCCATTATTTTAGCGATTTTTGCGGTATTTGCTTTTGGCGCAGGTAATCAAAATAAAACACCAAATAAATCTCAAAAACATTACATACTAAAACTAGCTCTTGCTTGGGAAAATACGCTTCCTTTGCTTAACCAAAGCGCTTTGGAATTTAAAAATTATGCTGAAATTATGAGTGGGGGAAAGCTTAAAATCCAAATTTACACCCCGTCGCAACACAAATCAAATGGGCAAATTTTTGACTTTGTCAAAGACGGTAAATTTGATCTAGGTTATACTGCGCTTTATTATTATCACGAAAAAGATCCCAAATTTACGCTATTTACGGCTGTTCCTTTTGGTATGACAAACGATGAAGGACACGCTTGGTATTATTACGGTGGCGGAAAAGAACTAAGCGAAAAAATGTTGTCAAAATACGGCGTTAAGGCATTTTTAATGGGCTCAACGCAAATGCAAATGGGCGGTTGGTTTAAAAAAGAGATAAACTCTCTTGATGATTTGAACGGACTTAAAGTTAGGATTACAGGCTTTGGGGCAGAAGTTATGAGCAAACTTGGCGTAACGATAAACACGGTGCCAACAAACGAGCTTTACAAGGCCTTTAAAATGGGGACAATCGATGCAGTAAAATGGATAAATCCTATTTATGATATGGGCTTAAATTTGCATAAGGTTGCTGATTATTATTATATCGGCTGGCAAGAACCCAGCGCAAATTTGCATTTATTAGCTAATAAAAAGACCTTTGAAAATTTGCCAAAAGATTTGCAGATGATTTTAGAAACTTCTGCCAGACTTGCGGGTGAAAATTTTAAAAACAAAAGCTTTTTTGGCAATGCAAAAAATTTAGAAAAATTAAAAACTGATTATCCAAATATCCAAATCAAGCACTTTTCCGATGAAATTATAAACGCTTTTAAAAATGCAACGCAAGAAATTTTAGAAGAAAATTCGGCAAAAGATCCACTTTTTAAAGAGATTTTGCATAGTCAGCAAAAATTTCAAAAAATCGCCAGAGAGTGGAAAATGACAAACGAAATAGCCTTTTTAAATTCGCAAAATATCAAGCCAAAAAATGATGAAAATTTGGCGTTATTTAGTGATAAAAACGAAACGCAAAATTCGCTAAATTTGCCAAATTTGGATAAAAATTCAACTAATGACAAAAACAAAACTACTTCTGTGATAACAGGTGATGAAGCAAATTTGACGAAGTAGTCAAATTCGCCTATCTAGCAAAAATGTAAATCGCCCATATCGTTATCATCGAAAGTAGCGTTTCTAGCGTGATTATCACAGCCATTAATTCTTTATCTCCGCCAAGCTGTCCTGCTAAAATGTAGCTTGATGTGGCTGTTGGCATAGCAGCAAAAAATATGCAAACCATTGCGATAAAATCGGGCAAATTTAAAGCCGTAACGCCTATATAAACTAAAAATGGATAAAGTGCGAGTTTTAAAAATGACGAAACAAATAAATCGTTTTTTAAATTTTTAATGGCTCCAAATTTTAGTCCGGCTCCGACCGATAAAAGTCCCGTTGTAACGGCTGCTGAGCCTATTAGTTTAAAAGGCTCAAAAATTACGCTTGGCAAATTTATCAAATTTGCGCAAATTCCTATGATGCAGGCTAAAACTAGTGGATTTTTAAATATATTTTTTATAGTCAAACGCAGAGAAAATTTACCCTTTCTAACATAAATCGCAAAAATGCAAACGCAAAAAATGTTGATTAACGGTATCATAAACGCCATTAAAAAAGCCGCGATCACAAAACCTTCTTCGCCGTAAAGTGCGCCCACAATCGCTAGAAAAATATATGTGTTATAGCGAATTGCGCCTTGAAATACGGAAGTAAATTTGCTAGGGCTAAATTTGAAAATAAAATTTGATAAAACAGACAAAAGCGAAATTATAAAAAATGCTATCAAAACGACCAAAAAACCGCTCATCATAGCGCTACTTCCGTCTATTTTGGCAACCGCGATTTTATAAATCAAGAGCGAAGGCATTAAAATATAATAGGTCAAGCTATCTAAAATGTCCCAAAATTTTTGAACTTTATAAAATTTATGTTTTAAAACAAAGCCGATTATAATGAGAAAAAATATCGATAAAATCGCACTCACGATAGTTTGCATATTTAGCCTTTTTTTGAAATTTTGGTTAAATTCTTATTTAAAAACGGCGAATTTATCTAAATTTGCCGTTTTTAAATGCTAAATTTGCAAATTTATTTTACTTTTGCGATAAGTTCGATTTCGATTAATGCGCCTTTTGGTAGCGTTTTTACAGCCACGCAAGAACGAGCCGGTTTGTGTTCGCTAAAAGTCGCGCCGTAAATTTCATTTACCACTGCAAAATCGTCCATATTTGCCAAGAAAATGGTTGTTTTGACGACATTTTTGACTTCGGTATCACAAGCAGCCAAAACGGCTTTTAAATTTGCCATAACTTGTTCGGTTTGGGCTTTTATGTCGCCATCTACGAACGAGCCGTCAGGTTTAAGGGCGATTTGCCCGGAAGTAAATAAAAATCCGTTTGCGATAATCGCTTGCGAATACGGTCCTATGGCTTGTGGAGCGCTATGTGTTGAGATAATTTGCATTATTAATCCTTTCGGTAAAAAATTCATAAATTCTAGCACAACAAGGGCATTTTAGAGCTTAAATTTGATGAAATTTATTAAATTTTATAATTTTGATATAAATTCAAATTCGCAGAATTTAGCGAATTTTGGTTTTTAAATTCGCTAAATTTTTGTTTTTAATCCCCAAATTTATTGATTTGTTTTTTTTTTTTTTTGTAAAATACCGCTTTTGAAAATTTTTTAAAAGGAATAATATGACAGAATATGCAAAATCAGTATTTTCTGACCCAAATTTATTGAGAGAAAAATTGGCGTTGTATATAAAAACGCCAAGCAAAATTGAACTTTATGCAAAAGATTGCGAAAAATTTTTTAAAGCTGGAAATGGCGAAAAGCTAGTCATAGATGGAAGTACTTTTAGCTTTTGGGGATTTTTTGGAACTATTTTCTTTTTGATTTATAGAAAAATTTATTGGTTAGTAGGGCTGATTATAGCCTTTATTATATTGAGTGTAATCGTATTTCCTGATGCGAACGATACAGTAGATAGAGTAATAAGGATAGGCATATCTGCTTTATGTGGCGCTTTTAGTAGATACTGCGTTTGTTTAAGATTTTTAAAAATTTTAGAATTGCAAGACGATGAAATGCTTGTGAAAAAGGGTGGAGTAAATTATTTTGCTTATGTTTTACTAGTTTTATTTATTGTATTTATAATTTGGGCTTTTGGCGTGTTGAAAATTTAATATTAAAAAAAATCAATGGCAAATTTAAATAACAAATGTCGACGGTTTTAAATTTATTTAATTTTATACAAAAATATTCAAGACAGAATAGGCGTAGCAAGGTGCAAATTTAGGCAATTTTAAGCGAAGTTACCTGTGTCGGTAATGAGCGTAGGAATTGCCTAAATTTGCACCTTAATCCGTCAAGTATGGGGAATTAAAACTAGGCTAGTTTCAATTGCAAATTTAGCCAAGCAAACCTGCACCTTTTAGCTTTTGACTTCTACTTTCGGCATACACTCGTCTTCCGCCCACAACATCATACTTCCAAATCGGCGCATTTGCCTTAAAATCTTCCACAAATTCGTTGATAAGTTTTAGCGCGACTTTGCGTTTCGGGCTGATGACCGCAGCCACATACGAGCTTGTATGCACTGCTACATCGCCCTTTGCGTGGGCGAATTTTACATACGCATTTTGTGATTTTGCCTTTTGCTCCCACTCGCTAAGCCATGAGCGCAAAATCGGCTCGTAAATGTCGAAACTCAAAGCTTCTATGCCGTCTTCTGCGCGAACAATGCCGACAAAAGTGATAAATGCACCACAATTTTTATCTTTTATCTCATCATACCAACGAGCCGTTATCTCATTTACATTTAAACTGCCGTCATAAAGTTCCATTTTATCGCCTTTTTGGAGTTTTAGCCGCCGCAAACAGGTGGTAAGATGCTAACGACATCGCCGTCTTTTAAATCGTGGTATAAATCAAAAATCATCTTATCATTTATCGCAACTGCTGAGATTTCAAGCCATTTTTTCAAATTTTCATCTTTTGATAAAATCTCTTTTAGCTCTTTTAAATTTGAAGCGTTAAATTCGGCACTTTCTAGCCCAATCGGTCCTAAAAATTCAACTTTTACCATACCTTATCCTTTAAATTTCGCCAAATTCTAACCAAAATTTCATAAAATTTAATATAATTAACCAAAAAATTTAAAGGTAAAATTATGAAAATAGATGAAATCAAAACTCCTGCGTATGTCTGCGAAGAAGCAAAACTTATCGCAAATTTAGGGATTTTAAAAGAAGTAGCCGATAGAAGTGGCGCAAAAATTTTATGTGCTTTGAAAGGATTTTCCTTTTCTTTTGCTATGCCATATATCGCAAAATACCTTAGCGGGGCTACTTGCAGCGGTTTGCACGAAGCCAAATTTGCCAAAGAATTTATTGGGCGAGGTGAAATTCACACATATTCTCCTGCTTTTAAAGATGATGATATGAATGAGATTTTGCAAATTTCAGATCATATAGTTTTTAACAGCCACGCTCAGTGGCAAAAATATCGCTCAAAAGCCCTTGAAAGTGGTGTAAAATGCTCACTTCGCATAAATCCGCAAACTTCGTTTTCGCCCACTGATGCTTACAATCCGTGTGGCAAATTTAGCCGTCTTGGCATAACAAAAGAGAATTTTTTAAAGGCAATAAACGCAGATAGCGAGTTTTTAAAAGGCATTTCGGGGCTTCATTTTCACGCACTTTGCGAAGAAAGTAGCGAAAGTTTGGCAAAAGTTTTGGCTAAATTTGAAGCAGATTTTGGAGAATTTATCCCGCAAATGCACCATATCAACTTCGGCGGCGGTCATCACATAACCAAAAAAGGCTACAATAGGGAGCTTTTAATAAATTTGATAAAAGAATTTCGCGCTAAATACGGCGTGGAAGTTTATTTAGAGCCGGGCGAAGCTGTGGGCTGGGAGTGCGGTTATTTGGTAGCTAGCGTGCTTGACATTGTAGAAAATGGCGAAAAAATCGCTATTTTGGATACTTCGGCAGAAGCGCACATGCCCGATACCGTGCTTATGCCGTATCGCCCTGCTGTGCGTGGCGAGAGCAAAGATGGTAAATTTGCCTATCTGCTTGGTGGAAATACCTGCTTGGCTGGCGACATTGTGGGCTTGGAAGCGGGAAATCCTATATATAGGTTTGAAAACGAGCTTAAAATCGGCGATAGAGTGATATTTGAAGACCAAATTCACTACACTATCGTCAAAAATACGACCTTTAACGGCATAAAGTTACCTGATTTGGTTTTGGTTGATGAAAGCGGAGAAATTTTGAAAATCAAAAAATTTGGCTATGACGAATTTAGTCGTAGAAATTAGAAAATTTAGATAAAATTTGCCAAATTTTGAAAAATTTTTATAAATTTGGCAAATTTTTTACAAAATTTAATGTAGCTTTAAGCAACCCTCATATATAATCACATTTCCTTTTCACGGAAACAACCTTCTCGGACTAAATCCTAGATTTTGTTTTTGTTAAAAAGCGTTTTTTAAATTAGTATTGTTAAACTATCTTTTAGTCAATCTTTGAAATCTAAACAAGTGATCGATTGAGCCAAAGGCAATTTTTATAATTGTCAAATTTAAAAGTTACAAACAATTAAGTTTTTAGATTAAAAACTTCATAAATTGAAGTTAAAAGATAAAAAGTTTCTTTTTATCTTTGATACATTTTTTATGGAGAGTTTGATCCTGGCTCAGAGTGAACGCTGGCGGCGTGCCTAATACATGCAAGTCGAACGGACAAGTAAGAGCTTGCTCTTATGAGTTAGTGGCGCACGGGTGAGTAATGTATAGTTAATCTGCCCTACACTGGAGGACAACAGTTAGAAATGACTGCTAATACTCCATACTCCTTCTTAACACAAGTTAAGTCGGGAAAGTTTTTCGGTGTAGGATGAGACTATATTGTATCAGCTAGTTGGTAAGGTAATGGCTTACCAAGGCTATGACGCATAACTGGTCTGAGAGGATGATCAGTCACACTGGAACTGAGACACGGTCCAGACTCCTACGGGAGGCAGCAGTAGGGAATATTGCTCAATGGGGGAAACCCTGAAGCAGCAACGCCGCGTGGAGGATGACACTTTTCGGAGCGTAAACTCCTTTTGTTAGGGAAGAACACTGACGGTACCTAACGAATAAGCACCGGCTAACTCCGTGCCAGCAGCCGCGGTAATACGGAGGGTGCAAGCGTTACTCGGAATCACTGGGCGTAAAGGACGCGTAGGCGGATTATCAAGTCTCTTGTGAAATCTAACGGCTTAACCGTTAAACTGCTTGGGAAACTGGTAATCTAGAGTAAGGGAGAGGTAGATGGAATTCTTGGTGTAGGGGTAAAATCCGTAGAGATCAAGAAGAATACCCATTGCGAAGGCGATCTACTGGAACTTAACTGACGCTAATGCGTGAAAGCGTGGGGAGCAAACAGGATTAGATACCCTGGTAGTCCACGCCCTAAACGATGTATACTGGTTGTTGCTATGCTAGTCATGGCAGTAATCCACCTAACGGATTAAGTATACCGCCTGGGGAGTACGGTCGCAAGATTAAAACTCAAAGGAATAGACGGGGACCCGCACAAGCGGTGGAGCATGTGGTTTAATTCGAAGATACGCGAAGAACCTTACCTAGGCTTGATATCCAACAAATCTCTTAGAGATAAGAGAGTGCTAGCTTGCTAGAATGTTGAGACAGGTGCTGCACGGCTGTCGTCAGCTCGTGTCGTGAGATGTTGGGTTAAGTCCCGCAACGAGCGCAACCCACGTATTTAGTTGCTAACGGTTCGGCCGAGCACTCTAAATAGACTGCCTTCGTAAGGAGGAGGAAGGTGTGGACGACGTCAAGTCATCATGGCCCTTATGCCTAGGGCGACACACGTGCTACAATGGCATATACAATGAGACGCAATATCGCGAGATGGAGCAAATCTATAAAATATGTCCCAGTTCGGATTGTTCTCTGCAACTCGAGAGCATGAAGCCGGAATCGCTAGTAATCGTAGATCAGCCATGCTACGGTGAATACGTTCCCGGGTCTTGTACTCACCGCCCGTCACACCATGGGAGTTGATTTCACTCGAAGCCGGAATGCTAAACTAGCTACCGTCCACAGTGGAATCAGCGACTGGGGTGAAGTCGTAACAAGGTAACCGTAGGAGAACCTGCGGTTGGATCACCTCCTTTCTAGAGTACAAATGAATATTCTCTCACAAGATATTCATCATAAACTCAATCGTCCTTGTTTAGGTTTGAGGGATTGATTTAGAAGTAGTTAAATTAGTCTTGTTGCAAAGTTATTTTTGTTTTAGACAAGGAAGTTTTGAGAAAATCAAGGAGCATACTTGATTGTATGTGACGCAGATTTTTAAAAAACTGACATAGTATAAAGCAAAAAGAACGAGCAAATGGGCCTATAGCTCAGCTGGTTAGAGTGCACCCCTGATAAGGGTGAGGTCACAAGTTCAAGTCTTGTTAGGCCCACCATAAAGTTTAATTTGAGCGCTAAATTTTAGCTTTCAAATTAGGCTTTATGCCTATGTTCCTTAACTTACCATTGTTAAAAGTCACAATCAAGTTTTAATAAAAACGATTTTACAGGATCTTGTTAAAGCTTTAAATTTAGACACTAATGCAAATTTAGTAAATTTGTTATCCCAAATTTAAATGATTGAGATTTAAATTTTCAAATTTAAATCATAAAGTTTAAATTTTACATTTACTAAATCAAGTTTAACGGCACAAACAATTAGAGTTAAAACTTATCTAGTTGTTGTTAATGCTTTCCGTCTTGGGTGTTTTAAATTTAAATATTGTAAAAGCAATTTATAAAATTTTATGATTTAGCAAATTTGATATTAAATTTAACAAATCAAATTTAAAAGCTTCAAATTTAACTAAATTTAAATTTATAAATTAAATCTTTTATCTTTAACAAGGAAGTAATGCAAATTAGAATATTAACATAGTCTAATACTTCATTTTATTATGAAGTAAAAAAAGGTAAGCTACTAAGAGCAAACGGTGGATGCCTTGGCTAGTAGAGGCGATGAAGGACGTGCCAGGCTGCGATAAGTCTCGGGGAGCCGTCAAGGGGCTTTGATCCGGGAATTTCCGAATGGGGCAACCCAGTTAATAGTAATATTAACTACCTACGGGAGCGAACGAGGGGAATTGAAACATCTTAGTACCCTCAGGAAAAGAAATCAAAAGAGATTACGCTAGTAGCGGCGAGCGAAAGCGTAAGAGGGCAAACCACTAGCTTGCTAGTGGGGTTGTAGGACTGCATAAAAGACTAAAAGCAGATAGCAGAATAAACTGGAAAGTTTAATCATAGAGGGTGATAATCCCGTATGCGAAATCTCCTTTTTACTTAGCAGTATCCTGAGTAGGGCGGGACACGCGAAATCCTGTCTGAAGCCGGGTAGACCACTATCCAACCCTAAATACTACTACTAGACCGATAGTGCACAAGTACCGTGAGGGAAAGGTGAAAAGAACTGAGGTGATCAGAGTGAAATAGAACCTGAAACCGTTTGCTTACAATCATTCAGAGCCCTATGATTTATCAGGGTGATGGACTGCCTTTTGCATAATGAGCCTGCGAGTTGTGGTATCTGGCAAGGTTAAGGAAACCCGGAGCCGTAGCGAAAGCGAGTCTTAATAGGGCGCTAAGTCAGATGCTGCAGACCCGAAACGATGTGATCTATCCATGAGCAGGTTGAAACCGGTGTAAGAACCGGTGGAGGACCGAACCGACGGCTGTTGAAAAAGCTCCGGATGACTTGTGGATAGGGGTGAAAGGCCAATCAAACATCGTGATAGCTGGTTCTCTCCGAAATATATCGAGGTATAGCGTTGTGTCGTAATTATAAGGGGTAGAGCACTGAATGGGCTAGGGCATACACCAATGTACCAAACCCTATCAAACTCCGAATACTTATAATGTAATCACAGCAGTCAGGCGGCGAGTGATAAAATCCGTCGTCAAGAGGGGAACAACCCAGATTAACAGCTAAGGTCCCTAAATCTTATTTAAGTGGAAAACGATGTGGAGTTACTGAAACAACCAGGAGGTTGGCTTAGAAGCAGCCATCCTTTAAAGATAGCGTAATAGCTCACTGGTCTAGTGATTCTGCGCGGAAAATATAACGGGGCTAAAATAAGTACCGAAGCTTTAAATTTACACTTTTGTGTAAGTGGTAGGAGAGCGTTCTATTCAGCGTCGAAGCCATACCGGCAAGGAGTGGTGGAGCGGATAGAAGTGAGCATGCAGGCATGAGTAGCGATAAAATATGTGAGAATCATATTCGCCGTAAACCCAAGGTTTCCTACGCGATGCTCGTCATCGTAGGGTTAGTCGGGTCCTAAGCAAAGTCCGAAAGGGGTATGCGATGGAAAATCGGTTAATATTCCGATACCAATATTAGTGTGCGATGGAAGGACGCTTAAAGTTAGGGGAGCCAGCTGATGGAAGTGCTGGTCTAAGTGTGTAGGTTGAGTTATAGGCAAATCCGTAACTCTTTATCCGAGACATTAAAGGCTCTTGACGCTCTTCGGAGTAGATGGAGAATCCTTGATACTATCGAGCCAAGAAAAGTTTCTAAGTTTAGCTAATATTGCCCGTACCGTAAACCGACACAGGTGGGTGGGATGAGTATTCTAAGGCGCGTGGAAGAACTCTCTTTAAGGAACTCTGCAAAATAGCACCGTATCTTCGGTATAAGGTGTGCCTAACTTTGTGAAAGATTTACTCCGTAAGCAAAGAAGGTTACAACAAAGAGTCCCTCCCGACTGTTTACCATAAACACAGCACTCTGCTAACAAGCAATTGGATGTATAGGGTGTGACGCCTGCCCGGTGCTCGAAGGTTAATTGATGATGTCAGCTCACGCGAAGCATCTGATCGAAGCCCGAGTAAACGGCGGCCGTAACTATAACGGTCCTAAGGTAGCGAAATTCCTTGTCGGTTAAATACCGACCTGCATGAATGGCGTAACGAGATGGGAGCTGTCTCAAAGAGGGATCCAGTGAAATTGTAGTGGAGGTGAAAATTCCTCCTACCCGCGGCAAGACGGAAAGACCCCGTGGACCTTTACTATAGCTTGACACTGCTACTTGGATAAAGATGCGCAGGATAGGTGGGAGGCTTTGATCCATAGACTCCGGTTTATGGTGAGCCATTGTTGAGATACCACTCTTCTTTATTTGGGTAGCTAACTAGCCTGAGTATATCCTCAGGTAGGACAATGTCTGGTGGGTAGTTTGACTGGGGCGGTCGCCTCCCAAAATGTAACGGAGGCTTACAAAGGTTGGCTCAAAGCGGTTGGAAATCGCTTGTAGAGTATAAAGGCATAAGCCAGCTTAACTGCGAGACACACAAGTCAAGCAGAGACGAAAGTCGGTCTTAGTGATCCGGTGGTTCTGTGTGGAAGGGCCATCGCTCAAAGGATAAAAGGTACCCCGGGGATAACAGGCTGATCTCCCCCAAGAGCTCACATCGACGGGGAGGTTTGGCACCTCGATGTCGGCTCATCGCATCCTGGGGCTGGAGCAGGTCCCAAGGGTATGGCTGTTCGCCATTTAAAGCGGTACGCGAGCTGGGTTCAGAACGTCGTGAGACAGTTCGGTCCCTATCTGCCGTGGGCGTAAGAAGATTGAGGAGAGTTGACTCTAGTACGAGAGGACCGAGTCGAACGAACCACTGGTGTATCGGTTGTTCTGCCAAGAGCATCGCCGAGTAGCTAAGTTCGGATGTGATAAGAGCTGAAAGCATCTAAGCTCGAAGCCAACTCCAAGATGAATCTTCTTTTAAGAGCTCAGAAAGACTATCTGTTTGATAGGCCGGATGTGTAAGTGATGAAAGTCATTTAGCTGACCGGTACTAATAGCTCGTTTGCTTATCTTTTTAAGCATTACTTCCTTGTTAAAGGTATTAGAAATCCTTTAACAATATGGTAAAAGATTTTATTAAGCTTGATGACTTTTGCAGTGTTAAAAAAGCAAACTTATAAAGTTTCCTTTTTTAACACTGTCCGTGACTATACAGATGAGGAAACGCCTTGCTCCATACCGAACCAAGAAGCTAAGCTCATCATGGCTGATGATACTATCCCTTACTGGGACGGGGAAAGTAGGTCGTTGCGGACTTTGTTGTTATTTATTCTATTCTTTTTTTAAGCTTCTTATCTTTTTTTAAAATCTGAGATTATTTGGGTTTTTGGTGTTGAAATTTTGGGTTAGGGTTGTTTTATCCAAATTTAATTTGTGTTTTTGTAATATAAATTTTTGCAAATCGATAAATAAGTGGGTAAATTTAATATGTTAATTGCGGAAGTAAATGGAAAAAGAGTTCATGCTACAAAAGGAGCAAAAGGAATATGTCCTTGTTGCAAAGCAGAAGTAATTGCTAAATGCGGAGAAGTGAAAATGGCCCATTGGTCTCATAAATCTAAGAAAAACTGCGATTCTTGGCATGAAGTAGAGACCGATTGGCATCGTATGTGGAAAAATTATTTTTCGGAAAATTGGCAAGAAATTATTAAATATGACCAAGAGACTGGCGAAAAACATATTGCCGATGTTTGCACGGAAAATGGATTTACATTAGAATTTCAGCACTCACCAATCAAGCCAGAAGAAAGGCTGTCTCGCGAACAATTTTATAAAAATATGAATTGGGTTGTTGATGGCACAAAGCTTAAAAATGATTATAAAAGATTTGAGAAAGGGATTGCGAAAAATGCAAGAACTATTTCTCAAATTAGATATATTGAACAAGAAGCAGGTGTTCAATATGGTTATAATTCTAGTGGTCAAGAGATTTTTCCTGTACAAGTTGGTAATCTTTTAGAAATTTCTTTTGCAGACGAATTATTACCTAAAAATTGGCTAAATAGCAGTGTTCCGGTTGTTTTTGATTTTAAGGGATTAAATGAAATTAATGAGCCCAATGATTTAAGACAATCTGTTTTTTGCTTATTGCCTTTGAAAGATATTTTTCATAGATATTTAATTCAAATTCCAATTCAGTATTTTATTGAAACTGCCAAAAGTGGTTTGTGGGCAAATTTGGTTAATAATTGCGTAAATGAATTGCAGAAATTAATACAATACCGAAAACAAAGACAAAATATACAATCTCACAAAATGTATTATCGCAATGTTCCATTTGTTAGCTTTAAGCGTCGCCGTCCTAAATTAAAATCTCGCAAACCACCTAGACGATTTTAATTAGATAAATATAAATTTCATCGATTTCAATACCAAAATATAACTCATAATCTATAAAATTTTTACAAATTTAACTAAATTTCTTTCAAATTTACCAAATTTTAAGCCATTTAAAGTTACGATTTAATTCTTAACTTTTCTTTAAAGGAGCAAAAATGAAGTTTTCTAAAATTCTAGTTCTAGTTACGGCGGTGGCGAGTTTTGCGTTTGCGCAGATAAACCTTAACACAGCTACAAAAAAAGAACTTATGATGCTACCAGGTATTGGTGCAGGGAAAGCAGAAGCCATCATAGAATATAGAAAATCAAATAAATTTGAAAGAATTGAAGATATAAAAAATATAAAAGGTATCGGAAATAAAAGATTTGAAATGCTAAAAGATGATTTGAGCGTTAGCGGCGAAACCGATACGACAAATTTAAAATCAGCTATCGAAAAAGAAAAAGCAAAAGCAGAAAGAAAGGCAAAAGCAAAAGCCAAAAAAACAGAAAAAAATGTCAAAAAGGCAAAAGATGAAGTAAAAGAAATGACAAAAGAAGCAAAAGATAGTACCAAAAAGGCTAAAACCCAAACAAAAGAAAAAGTTAAAACAGTAAAAGAAAAATCAGAAAAAACTGCAAATAAAGCAAAAGACGAAGTAAAAGAAAGCACTAAAAAAGCAAAAAAAGACTAATTTTTATCAATGAAATTTATAAATCTTGGCAAATTCAGACTTTAAATTTGCCAAGATTGCATTAGAATTTTTATTACGATAGTGTGAAAAATGTCTTATAAATCAAACTAAATGCGAAAAATACTAAAATCAAAGCCGAAATGTAGGCTAGCCACATCGCAACTCTGTGGCTAACAAATTTGCGATTTTTATAAATCACAAGCGGAAATAGGCTAATCCACGAAAAAATTCCAAGAATAAGCCCAGCCAAAACTACGCCAAAGCTACCGCCGATTTTGGCAGTCGTAGCCGAAACACTTAACCAAAACATTATAACATAAGGGTTTAGCAAATTTAGCAAAAGCCCTTTTAGATAAATCGAAGCGTGAGAGCCGATTTCGTAGGTATTTACGCTTTTTGTTTTGATTTCATTTTTTGCACTTTTGAAAATACCCCACGCCATATAAAGCAAAAAACATGCCCCAAAAATGGCTAAAATTTTAAAAATGCTAGGCGAATTTAGCAGTTTTGCTACACCAAAAGCTGATAAAAGCAGAAAAAATGCGTCAGCACTCATCGCGCCAAGCCCCAAACAAAGTGCTTTTGTATAGCTTTTTAAAGCATAAGACATAATCAAAACATTGATAGGACCTATCGGCACACTAACGCCAAGACCTAGTAAAATTCCTTGTAAAAAAGCTTGCATAAAGCTCCCTAAAATTGCAAAATTAAAGCGTGATTATATAATTTTTTAACTTAAATTTATAGTGGATATTTTTTTGAATTTTTACTAGTTTAAATTTTTTAAATTTCAACGGACAAATTTTGACACTATTTTTAAAATTATTCCCTAAATTTGGGCTTAAATTTAAATAAATCAAATTTAGCCAAATTTCAGCAAATTCCCAAAACAGCGCACTTTTTTAATTTAAATTTCGACAATCCAAATTTTTTAAAATCCAAACGGACAATTTCTGACATTTTTATTCAGTAAAATTTTGCCAAGAAAATTAGAAAAATAAATTTCTTTTTAAGGAGTGCAAAATGGCATCAGGTGTAGTAGATAGTAGAGTTTTTAGAGTTATGTTCGTCAGCGAAGAGATGAGAAAGATTTTCAGCGACGAAAACAAAGCGCAAAAATGGCTAGATACCGAAGCTGCTCTTGCAAGAGCGCAAGCAAAACTAGGCATTATCGAGCCAAGACGCGCCGAGCAAATCACAAAATTTGCCAAAGCCGAGCTTTTAGATTTAGACGCGATAGGTGAAAACTACAAAAGCTCTATCACAATCGTTCCTTTGCTAAAAGAATTTAAAAAGGTCTTTGATGATGATAGTGGCGAATTTGTGCATTGGGGTGCGACAAGCCAAGATATTATGGATAATGGTATGGTTTTGCAAATCAAAGAAGCCTTACCGCTTATCAAAAAACTTTTAGAAAAAACCTACAAAGAAGCATTAAGAATTTCAGCCGAGCACAAAAACACCGTTATGGCTGGACGCACACATGTAATACACGCTTTGCCTATTACATTTGGTTTTAAAACTGCAATGTGGGCGCAAGAAATTCGCAGAAGCCTTGATAGATTAAAAGAGATTACTCCAAGAGTTTTAGTTGGTCAATTAAGCGGAGCGGTTGGCACTATGGCGAGCCAAGAGGGCAAAGGCTTAGAAATGCAAAAACTTATGATGGAGGATTTGGGCTTAAATATCCCTGTGATTTCATGGCACCCAAGCAGAGATCACATGGCTGAGTATGTATCTACGCTAGCGATAATCGCAGGAACAATCGGACGCATCGCAAGAGAAATTTTAAGTCTTCAAAGAACCGAAATTTGCGAGGTTGAAGAGCCGTTTTTCATGGGAAAAGTAGGAAGCTCTACTATGCCACATAAACGAAATCCGCAAGTTTGCGAAGGCGTAATCGCTCTAACTAAAATTGTCCGCGCACAAGCACCTTTAATGGTAGAGGCTATGGAGTGCGAAAACGAGCGCGACTGGGGTTGCGAGGCGGTCGAGTGGGACGCAATTCCAAAAAGCTCTATTTTAATCGCAGGTGCGCTTGAAAAAATCAACGATATTTTAGAAAATTTACTTGTTTATCCACAAAATATGAAAAGAAATCTCAACGCACTAAAAGGCGCAATGCTAAGCGAAGCCGTAATGCTACACCTAGGCGAAAAGCTTGGTCGTTTAACTGCGCACGAAATCGTTTATGAAGTTTGTATGAAAGCCTTCACAGACGGCAAACCAGTAATCGACGATCTTTTAGAGCGCGAAGAGGTTAGTAAATATTTCACAAGAGCAGATTTAGAAGAAATCATGCAACCTGAAAAATATGTCGGATTGAGTGCTACTTTTGTAGATAGAGTTATCGAAGATAGTAAAAAATACTTCGGATAAATTTAAAAGGATAAGCTATGAATAAGCTTACAAAAGGAATTCTAGTCATTGTTGTCGGAATACTTATATGGTTTTGTCCGCACCCTGAGGCTGTGAGTGATCAAGCATGGCATCTTTTTGCCATAGTTTTTGCCACAATTTTAGGTCTTATTCTCCAACCGCTTCCAATAGGAGCGGTTGCGTTTATCGGCGTTACGGTTACGATTTTAACCAAAACAATGAAACCAGCAGAAGCATTAGCTGGTTTTGGGAATTCGACTATTTGGTTGATCGTAAGCGCATATATGATAGCGCGCGGATTTATCAAAACAGGGCTTGGTAGGCGCATTGCTTATAAAATCATCTCGCTTTTGGGAGATAGCACCTTAAAGCTAGGTTACTCCATCGTCATAAGCGATGCGGTTATCAGCCCTGCTATGCCAAGTAGTGGTGCTAGGGCTGGTGGAATTTTATTTCCTATCGTAAATTCGTTAGCTAAGGCGTTAGGTTCTGAGCCTGATGAGGGAAGCAGAAAAAAGGCAGGAGCATATTTTATGCAAACGCTTTGGCAAGGAAACACCATTACAAATGGTATGTTTCTAACCTCTATGGCAGGAAACCCGCTGATTGCAAGCTTAGCGTTAAGCTCATTTGGTGTGGAGATTAGCTGGACATTGTGGGCGCTTGGTGCGATAGTTCCTGCAATTTGTTCGCTTATAATAATCCCCTTTGTGCTTTATAAAATTTATCCGCCTGAGATAAAGGCGTTTCCACAAGGCAAAGAAATCGCAAAAGCCGAACTTGCAAAAATCGGACCTATGCAAAAAAGTGAAAAATGTATGCTAGGCGTTTTTATCGGCTCATTGCTTTTATGGGCAACCGGAAGCTTAACAGGCATAAATGCGACCAATGTCGGTATGATAGCGGTTTGTGTTATGGTTGCTCTAAAAATTTTAGAGTGGAACGATGTAATCGGCGAAAAAGGCGCATGGGATACGCTAATGTGGATGGGTGCGCTAATCGCACTTGCAGGCGGTTTAAATAAACTTGGCTTTATCAAGTGGTTTTCAGACACCGTAGCAGGCGGTATGGGCGATATAAACTGGATTTTGATAATGGGAATTTTGCTTTTAATCTATGTTTATTCGCACTATTTATTTGCTAGTTTAACAGCGCACATTACTGCGATGTATGCGGCTTTTGGTGCAGTTGCTATCGCAGCGGGAGCTCCTAGCGTTTTCGTAGCGCTCGTGTTTGCTTATGCAAGCAATCTCATGATGCCAATCACCCACTACGGCGGTGCTCCTGGACCGATAATCTTTGGTGCAGGTTACAACACCCAAAACGAGTGGTGGAGACTAGGCTTTATCACAACGCTGATAAATCTGTTTATTTGGACGGTAATAGGCGGAATTTGGTGGAAAGTTCTAGGTTTATGGTAAAATAAAAGAGCGGATTTTTCCGCTCTTTTTAATTTTTAAATTTGGATTTTTCATGGCAAATAAAAAAGTTTTTGAAATTTTGGAATTGCTTAAAGATTTCGTTAGCGGAAAAGAGATAATCATCGAGGATTATGCCCTACAAACAGGCATTTCAACCCGCACAGCCAGAAGATATGTAAAAGATCTGCGAGAGATTTTTGGCGAAGAATTTATCGCAAAACTCGCCAAAGGAAGCTATATCTGCAAAAATACAGAATTTTTCAAAACCTTTATCAGTCCCAACAAATACCAAAACGAAAGCGAAAAACTCATCGATTTGCTCCATATCATAAATCCCGGATTTAGTAAATTTTTGCCTTCTGCGCACAAAAAAGTCGATGAGAAACTCGAAAAAGAGCTAAGCGAAATTTTTTTAATAAAAGGCTCACCGCACGAAAAAACGCCAAATTTAGATATTTTTGCCAAACTTCAACAAGCGATTAAATTTAAAAAATATACAAATTTAAAATACGATAATGAAATTTTAAAAAATGTAAAAATTTTAAAGCTTATTTATTCAAAGGGAAATTGGTCTGTCGCAACGCTCAGGGATTGCGATAAAAACAGCGGTTTCGAGGTTTTAAGAGTAAATTTTATAGATGAGATTAGGTTGCTTAAAAACACTTTTTATACCGACAAATACACAGAAAATTTTATACAAAATTTAGAAACATTTTTCGACGGATACAGAGCCGAGCCCTTTGTGGTGCGAGTGGCTATCTCGCCAAAAGTGGTTAAATTTTTCGAGAAAAAGACATTTTTCGCTTCGCAAAAAATCACCGATGAAATTTTAGAAAATTTATGGCGAGTGGTCGAATTTACCATAAGTAGCGATGATATGCTAATGCCACTAGCAAGGCGTTGGTTTCCTGATTTTGTAATACTTTCGCCGAAATCAACAAGGGATAAATTTGATAAATTAATTATGGATTATCTAAAATTTGGGAAAAATTTAGGCAAATTTTTAAATTAAAAAATGAATGAAATTCACCTTGAATTTATATAAATTTTTACTAAATTTGGTAAAATATCCCTTTATTTAATTTTTTTTAATCAAATTTAGATAAAATTATTCCTAATTTTTAATGTAAGCGAGAAAAATGAACTATTTTTTAGGCATAGATGTCGGTTCTACGACCGTAAAAACCGTATTACTTAACGAAGATTGCGAGATTATACACAAAAGCTATGATCGTCATTTTGCAAAGCCCAAATTTGCCGTAGCACAAACGCTTTCATTTTTAAAAGATAAATTTGCAAATTCGCAGTTTCGCGTGGCTATTACAGGCTCAGCTGGACTTGGCATTTCAAAAAGCTGTAATATCGACTTCGTTCAAGAGGTTTTTGCCACTTCGCTTGGCGTAAAAAAGGCATTTCCAAAAACCGATGTCGTTATCGAGCTTGGCGGAGAAGACGCTAAGATTTTATTTCTTACAGGCGGTGTAGAAGAGCGTATGAACGGCAGCTGCGCCGGCGGGACGGGTGCTTTTATCGACCAAATGGCAAATTTGCTAAATATTAGCCTTGCGATGCTCGATAAATTAAGCTTTGGTTATGAAAAAATTTATCCTATCGCTTCAAGGTGTGGTGTGTTTGCCAAAAGCGATATTCAGCCACTTCTCAATCAAGGCGCTAGAAAAGAAGATATAAGTGCGAGTATCTTTAATGCAGTCGTCGAGCAGACTATTTCAGGACTTGCGCAAGGCAGAGAAGTCAAAGGAAATGTCCTATTTTTGGGCGGTCCGTTATATTTTATGCAAGGGCTTAGAAATAGTTTTAAAAAAGCCCTAAATTTAGATGAATCAAATTCTGTTTTTCCTGAGTTAGCTCCTTATTTTGTGGCTTACGGAAGTGCGCTTTATGCCAAAGATAGTGCAAAAGTGCAAAATTTAGAAGATATTTTAAATTTACTCGAACACGAACCGCACAAAGAAGTGATAAACGCAGAACCACCACTTTTTAAAGACGAGAGCGAATACAGCGAGTTTTTAAATCGCCACGCAATGGCAAGTGCGCCTAAAATGGACATTTTATCATATAGCGGAAAAGCGTATTTGGGCGTGGATTGTGGCTCAACCACAATCAAAATCGCTCTAATCGGCGAAAATAACGAACTTTTGTATAAATTTTATTCATCAAACAAAGGCGATCCGATTGCGATTTTGCTCCCTGAGCTTAAAAAAATTTACTCTATGTGCGAAAACCGCATTAAAATCGCAGGTAGCGGCGTAACTGGATATGGCGAAGAGCTAATAAAGGCTGCGTTTAAATTTGATTATGGCATTGTTGAGACGATCGCACATTATAGCGCGGCAAAGCATTTTAACAGGGATGTTGATTTTATCATCGACATCGGCGGACAAGATATAAAATGTTTTTCTATTAAAAACGGAAGTATCGATTCTATCGTGCTAAATGAAGCGTGTAGTTCTGGCTGTGGCTCGTTTTTGCAATCATTTGCAAATTCACTCGGATATGAGATTGGCGAATTTGCCAAAATGGCGTTGTTTGCGAAAAATCCGTCTAAATTAGGCAGTCGTTGCACCGTATTTATGAACTCATCAGTCAAACAAGCCCAAAGAGACGGCGCAGAAGTCGAAGATATAAGCGCTGGTTTGGCAATTAGCGTTATTAAAAATGCCATTTATAAGGTAATTCGTGCTAGAAGCGCCGACGAGCTGGGAGAGCATATCGTGGTTCAAGGCGGGACATTTTTAAATGATGCCGTTTTAAGGGCGTTTGAAAGAGAGCTTGGCAAAAATGTCATTAGGCTTGATATTAGCGAGATTATGGGTGCTTATGGTGCGGCACTTTTTGCCAAAAACAACGCGATTGCCACTTCAAATTTAATATCAATAGACGAACTTAATAATTTTAGCCATGAGAGCGAATTTGGCTCTTGCAAACTTTGCACAAATAAATGTGCTTTGACAATCAATATTTTTAGCGACGGAAGCAGATTTGTAGTAGGAAACAAATGCGAACGGGGTGCCGGAAAAGAGATCAAAAATGATTTGCCAAATTTGTTTGAGTTTAAAAATGAGCTTTTGAAACGCTACAAAAAAGCACCAAAAACAGGGCAATTAAAAGTAGGAATCCCGTTTGTCCTAAATATGTATGAAATGCTGCCGTTTTGGGCGAAATTCTTTGAAAATTTAGGCATTAGCGTGGTGCTTTCAAATCGTCCTAGAAAAGAGACGCTATTTTTATCAAGCCAAAGCATACCGTCAGATACTGTGTGTTATCCCGCTAAAATCACGCACGGACATATTTATGACCTGCTTAAAAAAGAAGTTGATTTTATTTTTTATCCGTGCATGAGCTACAATATCGACGAAAAAATCAGCGAAAACTGCTACAACTGCCCTGTGGTGGCGTATTACCCAGAACTCATCAAAGCAAATGTAGGAGCACTTAAAGATACCAAATTTATCTATCCGCATATTGATATAAATGATTTAGAATTTATGTCAAATTCGCTAAAAAATGAATTTGAAAAATTTGGCTTTAAATTTAGCCTAGAAGCTATCAAAAACGCCGTATATCACGGACAAAAAGAGTTAAATAGATACAAAAAAGCTATCCTTGCAAAAGGCGAAGAAACCTTGAAATTCGTCATAGAAAATAATCAAAATGCCGTTATTTTGGCGTCTCGCCCGTATCATATAGATAAATTTGTAAATCACGGAATCGATAAATATCTAAATTCTATCGGATTTGTCGTGCTTAGCGAAGATTGTTTGCCGCTTGAACATGTCCAAACCAAAAGCCTAAATCAATGGACTTATCACGCTAGAATGTATAATGCGGCAAATTTTGTAGCTAAATTTGACAATCTCGAACTTGTTCAGCTTGTTAGCTTTGGGTGCGGAATCGACGCCATTACAAGTGATGAGATTAGAGATTTACTAGCCAAAAAAGGCAAAATTTACACCCAGCTAAAAATCGATGAAGTTACAAATCTGGGAGCTGTAAAAATTCGCCTAAGAAGCTTGAAAGCCGCCATTTTTGAAAGAGCAAAATCAGCAAAAAAAGGAAAATAATTGTTTGCCAAATTTACAAAAGATATGAAAGAAACCCATACTATTTTAATTCCCACGATGATAGATCCGCATTTTCGCTTTATGCAAGGCGTTTTAGCAGCTGATGGATACAAAAGCGTTTTGCTCTCAGAAAATCGCCAAAATATCGTAGAAGAGGGCTTAAAAAGCGTTCATAATGATATGTGTTATCCGGCGCTTCTTGTCATCGGGCAGTTTATCGATGCGCTTAAAAGTGGTGAATTTGATACGCACAAAGTCGCTTTGCTAATATCGCAAACGGGCGGCGGTTGTAGGGCTAGTAACTATATAAATTTACTTCGCAAAGCCCTTGAAGACAGCGGTTTTGAATATGTGCCTGTGATTTCGCTAAATTTTAGCTCACTTGATGAAAATGAATTTGTGCTATCAAAAAAAGCCTTGCTTAGGCTTTTTGGAGCCATTTTTTACGGCGATTTGCTAATGTGCCTTTATAATCAATGCAAACCTTATGAAAAAAAGCCAGATTTTACCGATGAAATTTTTGAGCTTTGCGTAAATCATATTTGCGATTTGGTGGCTAAAAAAAGCTTTTTTAGGTTGCGAAAAAACTTTAAATTTATACTTTCAAATTTCGCTAAAATCGACAGAAGCGACGAAAAAAAGGTAAAAGTCGGCATTGTGGGTGAAATTTATCTAAAATACTCGCCAATTGGCAATAACGGATTAAATTCATACTTAATCAAAGAAAACGCAGAGCCCGTAAATACGGGGCTTATGGATTTTGTGCTAACTTGCATTTATGACGCCATTTATGACAAAGAGCTTTACGGCAAGGGCGGAGTGGCGTATTATGCGTCATTTGCAGTGGCAAAAATAATCGAATTTATCCAAGCAAGGTTAATTTCGCTTATCAAAAGCTACGGATTTCGCGCTCCAACGCCGTTTAAAGCTGTGCGAAAGGCAGCTGATGGTTATATCAGCCACGGCGTGAAAATGGGCGAAGGGTGGTTGCTAACTGCTGAAATGGTCGAATTTGTAAGTCACGGCATAGAAAATGTCGTCTGTGCTCAGCCTTTTGGGTGTTTGCCAAATCATATCATAGCTCGTGGCATGGTGCGAAAAATCAAAGAAAATTTTCCGGACGCAAACATAGCAGCGATAGACTATGACCCGGGTGCAAGTGCGGTAAATCAAGAAAACCGCATAAAATTAATGCTTGCAAACGCTCAAATTTAAATTTGACATAGAATTTAGCCTAGCTTTCACGCCGAATTTGCAACGATAGACGAAATAAGTCTTATCTTATGCAAATTCGGCGTGAAATCGTCGGCATTTGGTCTTCAAATTTGGTAATGAATTTTTTAAATTTACTACGCCAACTCTGTCTTGAATTTTTTTAAATCATTAGGCGAATTTTCAAATTTTATTATTTATTAAATTCCAAAAATTTATCAGCCTATCAGATAAAATTGTATAAAATTACAAAATTCAAAACTCGCAAGGAAATCAGATGAGTTACAAACTTAAACACCTTTTAAGTATGCAAGATTTAAGCAAAGAAGACATTTTTTCATTTATTGAGTTGGCAAAGGAATTTAAGGCGTTAAATCGCACACCTGTAAAAAAAACCGATTCGCTTCGCGGAAAAACCGTCATCAACGCTTTTTTTGAAAATTCCACTAGAACGCGAATTTCATTTGAAATCGCCGCAAAACGGCTTGGAGCGGACGCTATAAATTTCAGCGCAGGTTCAAGTAGCACCAAAAAAGGCGAAACGCTAATCGATACGATAAAAAATATGCAAGCCATGCGTAGCGATATTTTCGTCGTTCGCCATGAAAGCTCGGGCGTGCCAAAATTCATCGCCGCAAACTGCGACGCTTCGATTGTCAATGCAGGGGACGGCTTAAACGAACACCCAACGCAATCGCTTTTAGATTTATTTACGATTTACGAAGCTAAGGACAAATTTGATGGGCTTACGGTTGCTATCATCGGCGATATTTTTAAAAGTAGAGTTGCTAGGTCAAACATTTGGGCGATGAGAAAATTAGGCATTAGCGTGAAACTTTTTGGACCGCCGATGATGATGCGAGATTGCGATGCGTTTGGTTGCCAAATTTGCAAAAGCATGGAAGAAGCCGTCGAAGGCACCGATGTCATCATCATGCTTCGCATTCAGCTAGAACGCCAAGACGGCGAACCAAGCTTTCCGAGCGTGAAAGAATACAGCAAATTTTTTGGCTTAACAAAATCAAAAATGCTCCACGCCAAAGACGGAGTTATCATCATGCACCCAGGTCCTATAAATCGGGGCGTGGAGATAAATTCAGATGTGGCTGATGACCCACGATTTACCTGCATACTAGATCAAGTCGAAAACGGCACGGCAATGCGTATGGCGGTGCTTCACACACTAAATTTAAATAGGAACAAATAATGAAAATTTTGATAAAAAACGGCACCGTCATCAACCACGACGGCAAAGAAAAAATCAATGTTTTAATAGAAAATGACAGAATTTTGGCACTTACAAAAGACGAGCCTAACGCCGATAAAATCATCGACGCAACGGGCAAATTCGTCATGCCCGGACTTATAGATATGCATGTGCATTTTAGAGATCCGGGATTTGAGTATAAAGACGATGTAAATTCAGGTAGCGAAACAGCCGTCGCAGGTGGCGTAACAACGGCACTTCCTATGGCTAACACAAAGCCCGTAAATGACAACGCCGCAATCACAAGAGCGATGATAGAAAAAGCAAAAAAACGCGGACTTATCGATTTATTGCCGTTTGGTGCGATAACGCAAGGCTTTAAAGGCGAACGCATAACCGAAATGGGCGAAATGCTTGAAGCCGGTTGTGTAGCATTTAGCGACGACGGACTTCCCGTAACCGATAGCTCGGTCATGCGACAAGCGCTTGAATACACGGCGCACTTTGGCTCGTTTGTCTCAAATCACAGCGAAGACTGCTCACTTTGTCGTGGCGGAGTGATGAACGAAGGCAAGGTAAGTGCCATTTTAGGGCTAAAAGGCATGGCAAGTGAAAAAGAAGAGATTATGGTTTCGCGCGACATTTTGTTAGCCAAAAAAACGGGCGGACACCTGCATGTAGCCCATGTAAGCTCGGCGTGGTCGCTAAAACTCATCGAACAAGCCAAAAAAGAAGGCATAAATGTAACCTGCGAAGTTACGCCACACCACTTCACATACGATGAGAGCGAACTTATGGGCTATGATACGAATTTCAAAATGTCCCCGCCGCTTCGCACGAACGCCGATGTAGAGGCTATGCGAGAGGGCTTAAAAAACGGCTTAATCGATGTCATCGCCACAGACCATGCACCGCACAGCTGGGACGATAAATTTGTCGAATTTGACAAAGCGCCGTTTGGGATTTTGGGGCTTCAAACGCTAGTTCCTTTGACTTTGCGTTTGGTGGAAGACGGCGTAATCAGCCTAGAAAAAATGGTTTTTTTAACTTCGTATAATCCTGCGAAAATCTTAAATTTAAAGGACAAAGGCGAAATCGCCGTTGGCAAACTAGCTGACATAGCTATAATTGACCCTGAGCTAAAATACATTTATGACGAAAAAATCAATAAGTCAAAATCGCAAAATTCGCCACTTTTTGGCAAAGAGCTAAAAGGTGCGTGTGTGCTAACTATAAAAAGCGGTCGTGTAGTTTTTGAATTTCCTAATGTAGTAGCGTAGAATTTGCATTGAATTATTTTGCAAATTTGCTTTAAATTGTCATTGCGAGACTTGCCGTTAGGCAAGTCGAAGCAATCCAGCCACGCTGACCAGGCGTTTTAAATTTGCAAATTTATTCTGAAATCATCGTCGTTATCATCTAAATTTACAAATTCCAAAATTCATTTTAACTCCGATTTTATAAACATTTAGCTAAAATTCAAAGTTCAAATTTGCAAATTTAAAAGGTTAAAAAATGTCAATTATCAGCGAAATTTTAAAAGATAGCGATTATAAACTTGATTTATTTTCGCCTACTAGCATACAAAATTTAGAAAAGCAAATAACACAAAAACCTAACAAAAACGCAAGTGGGGTGGGCTTTACCTACTATACAAAATGTCTAATCCGCGATAAAGAAGTCAAACTTACCCCCGAAGAAATCGTTCGCCAACTATATTTAGACAAGCTAATTGGCGAATACGGCTATACCAAAACACGCATACAATTAGAATATCCCGTGCATTTTGGGCGTGAAGTCAAACGAGCAGATATTGTTATCTTTGATGACATTCAAATCACTGCCCCGTATATTATCGTAGAACTCAAAAAACCAAAAGCCAAAGACGGCAAAGAACAACTCAAAAGTTATTGCAACTCCACAGGAGCAACCATTGCCGTATGGAGCAATGGTGAAGTAATCTCATATTATCACCGCAAAGACCCGAATTATTTCGAACCAATTCCAAATATTCCACAAAGTGGCAAAAGTTTAAAAGATGTTTTAAAACAAGACTTTACATTTGATGATTTAAAAAAAGCCGACAAACTGCAAACACAAAAAATCACGCTTAAAAGCATTGTATTGGATATGGAAGACGAAGTTTTAGCCAATGCAGGAGTTGATGTATTTGAAGAAGTTTTTAAACTGATTTTTATTAAATTATTTGACGAATTAGAAGGCGCAAGAAATGAAACACGCAATTTAGAGTTTAAAAACTACGGCGAGAGCGATGGCGAACTTAAAGTTAAAATCGAAAATCTTTTTTCAAAAGCCAAGAAAAAATGGGATGGTGTTTTTGCAGGCGATGACAAAATCAAACTATCGCCGTCGCATTTGAGTATTTGCGTAGCGTCATTAGAAAGCATTAAATTATTTAATTCAAATTTAGAAGTCATTGATGACGCATTTGAATATTTAGTCAATAAATCCGCCAAAGGCGAAAAAGGGCAGTATTTCACACCCCGTTATGTGATTGATATGTGCGTAAAAATGCTAAATCCAAAGCCTGATGAAACTATGATAGACACCGCCAGTGGTAGTTGCGGTTTTCCGATACACACTTGTTTTTATGTATGGAAAAACATTTACAAAAGCAAAGGTTTAGAACCGTCTGATTTATTTACTGCCGAAAAGAAAATTCCCGAATGCGAAGACTATGTCAAAGAAAAAGTCTTTGGTATAGACTTTGATGAAAAAAGTGTGCGAGTGTCTAAAATGCTAAATTTAATCGCAGGAGACGGACACACCAATGTATTGTATCTCAATTCCATTGACTATGCCCGTTGGGACGAATTTACCAAAGACGAAGAGTGGGAAGATATTTATTTTGACGGATTTAAACGCCTTAAAAATCTGCGTTCAACCAAAAACGAAAACCGAGATTTTGAATTTGATATTTTAATGGCAAATCCACCATTTGCAGGTGATATTAAAGAGCCACGCATACTTCACGCTTACGAACTTGGCAAAAACGCTAACGGCAAATGGCAACAAAAAGTGGGGCGAGATATTTTATTTATCGAACGCAACCTAAATATGCTTAAATCAGGCGGTAGAATGGCGATTGTCTTGCCACAGGGTAGATTTAATAATTCAAGCGATAAGTATATCCGTGAATTTATTAGCGAACACGCACGAATTCTAGCAGTCGTGGGGCTTCACGGCAATGTTTTTAAGCCACACACAGGCACTAAAACAAGCGTTTTATTTGTGCAGAAATGGGACGATAAACTCTGCCCTAAAAGGGACGATTACAATATATTTTTTGCCACGATGAGTAAGCCAAGCAAGGATAATTCTGGCGATAAAATCTACTATCCATTGCAAGATACGCACGGGCATTGGGTTGTAGAACACGATTTATTTAATCCACATTTAGCAGGAGATGAGCCTATACGCAAAAAGGACGAAAGCGAAGACACATTTCAAAAACGCTTAACGGAGTATCAAGACAATCTCCAAAAATATGCCGAATTTGACAAAGACGGCATCGCCGAAGCCTTTGCCGATTTTGTCAAAGCTGAGAATTTGAGTTTTTGGAGAGAATAAATGAGTGGGCAATTAAAAGCATATAAAGAACAAATGGAAATAGATTATTTTGCCTATTTTGCAAAGGCTTATTTTGCTTTTAATTGTTATTTAAAAGATAAATTTTCTAACTGCAAGGCAGATAGAGATAAAATAGACAAAATGAAAAATGCAAATTCTTCAATATTCACAAGATTATTAAAAGAAGATTTATTTATTCAAAATTTAATAGAATTAAAGAATAAATTATCTAATAGATTTATTATAAACGATAATGAACCAGTATGTTTTGAACATGTAAAAATTAAATCTTTTCAAGATAATGAAATTTGTAAGAATCAAAAACATTATACAAAAACATATTATATAAAAATACTGTCCAATGGGCGAGTTATTGTAAGAATTGATAACAATGAAATAATAGACTGTCCATATAATGAATTTGAAAATAAATTAAATAATTCTTCATTAACAGATACACAAAAAAATAGAGTAAGGTCATATATAACAAATGAGATAAATAGTTATGTCAAAGATATAACACCATTGATAACAAAATTATCAAACAAAGAAACTTTAACTGATGATGAAAAAAAAGATATTTATCGAGCATTTATTGAAATAATCTATTCAATGAGAAATGCTTTATTTCATAGTGAAATAGACCCAGAGAACACAGAAACTAAACAAGCGTATGAAAACGCATACTGGCTTTTACGAGAATTTGTAAAAAAATTGAGTTAAGGAGATTATATGAAAGAATTTATTCCACAAGAGTTGCCTGTAAATTTTGAAATAACTCCAAAAATTTATAAAGCTTTAAATAATGCTTCAAGAAAATTAGGTGAATTAAATGGTTTTATTAGAACTATACCAAATCAAGATATTTTAATCAACTCATTGGTTTTGCAAGAAGCCAAAGATTCTAATGCAATCGAAAATATTATAACAACTCATGATGAGTTATTTTTAGCTAAAATAGATGAAGCTAAAATTACACAGTCAGCCAAAGAAGTTATAAATTACGAAAAAGCACTCAAAAAAGGATATTTGCTAATTAAAAAAGATAGATTATTCTTAAATCGCCATATTTTAGAAATTCAAAGGCGATTAGAACGCCATTCCGCAGGATTTCGAACACAAAGCGGAACAATGCTTAAAAACCCAGCCACAGGCGAAATCAAGCATATTCCACCGCAAAATAGTGCTGATATACTTCGCTTAATGTCAAATTTAGAAAAATATATAAATGATGAATTAGACGATTTAGACCCACTAATCAGACTTGCTATTATTCACTATCAGTTTGAAACCATACACCCATTTTATGATGGTAACGGTAGAACTGGGCGTATAATCAATGTATTGTATCTTACATACAAAGGTCTTTTGGATTTGCCTATTTTATATCTTAGTGCGTATATTATAAAAAACAAATCTAAATATTATCATTTATTAGAACAAGTAAGTAAAAATTCAAACTGGAATGACTGGATAGAATATATTTTAAAAGGTATTGAGCAAACTTCTATTGCTTCGGTAAATTTAATCAAAAGTATAGACAAAGCTATGTCGGATTTTAGTAGTCTTTTGCAAGATAAATCACCAGAAATTTATAGTAAAGATTTTGTGGAATTATTATTTGCTTATCCATATACAAAAATCGAATCCGTAAAAAACAAATTGGGTATTTCAAGGCAAACAGCTTCTAAATATTTAAGAATATGTGAGAACTTGGGAGAATTTGAATGTGTAAAGCTCGGTAGAATAAATTATTTTATTAATATTCGTTTATTTAAGATTTTAAAGAAAGGATTGATTATTGAATAACATGTTAAAAAAAATCAAAATTTTTAACATATTATAGAAATATGTTAAAAATAGCATAATTTTTAACATATAAAAAAGGACAACAAAATGGCTTTAAATTTAAACCAAACATTGCAAAATAAATATCCGAATTTGGAAATTAGCGTTTTGAAATATTCAGACGCTATGAAAGATAATGAGTGTAAAAGAATTGATGCAGAATATTTTAAAAAGTCTGCATTAATGCTATTGAATAAAATTTGCAATATGCCACATATTATTTTAGGAGAAGATTATAATATTTCAAAATTGGCAGGTTTTGAATTTACTAAGTATTTTTTAGAAGAAAATATGAATTCAAGCGAAAACTATATAGCATTAACAAGTAAAAATATTCAAAATGAAAGATTGGACATATCGGATTATATTACTATTGATAAAAATGTTGCTGATAAAAATTTAATTCGTTCAAAAATATTAAAGCACGATGTTGTCTTGTCTTATACTGGTGAATATAGACGCTCATTAGTAATGCAAACCAAACAGGAATTTCAACTTGGTCCGAATATTTGCAGAATTAGACAAATTAAAAATAATGTTAGTCCTTTTGTTGTATCTACCTTTTTTAACTCAAAAATAGGTCAAATCATTTTAGATAAGGAAAAAACATTATCAGCACAGCCGACAGTAGCAATGTCAAGATTAAGAAAATTACCTATCCCCCTTTTCCCCCTTGAATTTCAACAACAAATTGAGCAAATGGTGCGTCAGTCGCACGAGTGTTTGGAGCAGTCCAAAGACCTTTACCGAGAAGCGGAAGTTTTGTTATACCAAGAACTCGGGCTAAATCCGCAAAATCCATTAGCCACTATCACGCCTGTTTCACAGAGCCTGAACTTTTCCGTGCGAACGCTTAAAGAAAGTCTGCATACCACAGGTCGCCTTGATAGCGAATATTATCAAATCAAATACGACGAAATCGAAAAGGTGATTAAAAATTATAGTGGTGGATATTTAAAACTAAAAGATATAGGCGAGTTTAAAAATGGCAGTTTGATTTCAGAAGATTTTTATGTAGAAAAAGCTCAAAGAGCCTATATTCGCATAAAAGAACTTTCTTTTAACGAACCGATTAAAATTGCAGAAAGTGTTTTTATTGATGATAATTTTGAAGCAAAAAATGAAACAACCGTAAAAGAAAATGATTTTGTTATCGCAACTATCGGTAATACTATCGGAAAAGTAAATTTAATACCAAAAGAACTTAACGGAAGTTTTATTTCAAACAATACTTCCAAATTTAGTTTGTTTGATAATTATATTTTGCCTGAATTTTTAGAATTGCTTTTAAGAAGTATTTTCGTGCAAGAGCAAATTTCGAGAGAATTTACGCAAACAGCACAACCTAAAATTTCAAATTATTCACTTGAAAATATCATAATTCCAAAAATAAATTTGCAAATTCAAACTCAAATTGCCGAAAAAATAAAACAATCCTTTGCTTTGCGAGTAAGAGCTAACGAGCTACTACAATCAGCGAAAACAAAGGTAGAAACGGCGATTAAACAGGCGTAAATTTGTTTAATCTGTCATTGCTAGAATTTGCCGTTATGAGTAGGGTGGCATCCTTGCCCACCAAAAATTCGGTAACCTTATGGTGGGCAAAATGCCAACTCTACGATAAATTTAAAAAACCAAGCAGTGAATTAAACTTTGGCGATTACTTCGTTTTACTTCGTAAAACTCGTAATGACAAAATAAATTTACGCTTATAATTCTATCGCAAACACGCTATAACCTAATATGCGTAGTTTCGTAGGCATCTTTTATACGAAATGTTATTAAATTTTGCAAAATTCCAAACAGACAAGCAAAAGTTATAAAACTACTTCCCCCGTAGCTAAAAAAAGGTAGCGGCACACCCACAACAGGCGCAAAACCGATAACCATAGCGATATTAACGCCGCCGTAAATAAATATCAAACACGCCACGCCCGTGGCAAAAACCCGCAAAAACGGATCTTCCTTAAAGTGAAAATTTAGACTTAAAAGGTGCATAATGAGCAGCATATAAAGTAGCATAAGTCCCGCAGCACCGACAAATCCGAAGCGTTCGATATGATAAGCAAAAATAAAATCGCTTGTAGAAATCGGCAAAAATTTAAAGTGCGTTTGCGTGGCTTCGTCTTTTGTTTTGCCGTAAATTCCACCGTTTCCGATAGCGATGATGGCTTGTTTGACTTGATAAGACGGCTCTTCGCTGATAAAATCGGTAATTCGCTTTTTTTGATAATCATGCAGTCCGTTATAAAGCACGGGCGAAGCGATACCGACAGCAACGACAATGCTAAGCCAAATTTTTTTATCAACCCCGACGATAAATAAAATCGCAAAACCTGTCAAAAATAAAATAAGCGCAGTTCCTAAGTCAGGCTCTTTTGCGACCAAAATAAAAGGCAATAAAATGTGAAATGAAATTTTGGCAAAATCTTTGAGATTATATCCGTTTTGCGGCGGCGGAAATTTTCTGATGAGATATGCAAGCATTAAGACAAATGCAGGTTTCATAAGCTCACTTGGCTGAATCGTAAAATGCACAAACGGGATTTCAAGCCACCTTTTCGCGCCTAGTTTGCTAACGCCGAAAAATTCGACACTTATAAGCAAAAATATATTTACCCAGTAAAAAATCGGCACAAGGTATGAAAATTTGCGAAGCGGAAGCAAAAACAAAACGAAAAAAAGCACAGCTCCAACTGCAAAATAGACATATTGTTTCATCGCAAGTGTCGAATTTGCTTCGCTTATGAGAAGATGAGATAAAAAAACAATCGGCAAAATCAACAAAGGTTGAATAAAATCAAAATGTGCTAAAATGCTTTTGTCAAATTTAAACAAGAAAATCCTTAATATTTTTGGCGAAATTATAACGAAAAAAGGTTTCATTTGGATAAATTTATCGCAGAAAATTCGGCTAGACTTGATGTTTTTTTAAGTGGCGTTTTGCAAATTTCGAGAAATCAAATCGCAAATTTGATAAAATCAAACGCCGTTTTTGTGAATTCAAATTTAGCAAATAAGCCGTCTTTTAAGCTAAATTTGGGCGATCTTGTGGAAATTTTTTACCCCGATACTACCGACAAGGACGGGGCAAATTCGCAAATTTGCGAATTCGAAGTGGAAATTTTATACGAAGATGATGATTTATTAGTCATTAATAAACCCGCAAATTTGGTCGTGCATAGCGCACCAAGTGTCAAAGAGCCTACGCTTGTGGATTGGTTAAAGCAAAATTCTTACACGCTTTCGACGATTAACGGCGAAATTCGCGCCGGAATCGTTCATCGCCTTGATAAAGGCACAAGCGGGGCGTTAGTGGTGGCTAAAACAAATTTTGCCCATGCAAATTTAAGCGAACAACTAAGCGATAAATCAATGGGGCGAATTTATCTAGCGATGACGGATTTAGCGTTAAAAGATGACTGCGTGATAGAAAATTTCATTGGACGAAATCCGTCAAATCGCCTAAAAAAGGCAGTTCTTAGCCAAAGTGCGAGTGATGCAAGATTTGCAAAAAGTGCGTTTGTAAATTTGCATAGTGAAGCAGGATTTAACCTAATCGGTGCAAAACTTTTCACAGGCAGAACTCATCAAATCAGAGTTCATCTAGCAAGTCTAAATCGCCACATTTTAGGCGATACTTTATATGGATTTAAGAGCCAAAATGATAAAATTGAGCGAATTTTCTTACACGCATATTTGCTTTATTTTACGCACCCACGAACGGGCGAAATGCTAAAAATAACGGCAAATTTGCCAAAAGAATTTGAAAATTTGATAGCAAAATCAGCTAAAAAGGACGAAATTTATGAGAAAATTTTACCGACTAACATTGAGCGCAGCTTTGAGTTTATTTGTAGCAGGTTGCGCTAACACTAGCCCAGATACTGCGAGTGTAAATGCGAATTTACCACAAGTAACAAATGTAAAAACCATAAGCGGAACGACTGAAATCGGACTTGAATGGCCAAGCTATGCCGAATACAGCGATGTTCAAGGATTTCAAATTTTTAGAGCCGAGATGAACGGTGGCGAGATGAAACGCGTAGCAGTCGTCAAAGATAAATACTCAACTCACTTTGTCGATACAAAATTAGCCCCTGAAACGACTTATAAATATGTGGTTAAAACCTACGGCGGCGGCGCAGTATCAGAGAGTGCGCCGGTAACGGTCGCAAGTACCACAAAACTAATGGATTCTGTTCCGTTTGCACAAGCGATTTATGGTTTGCCTGAACGCATAAAAATCATTTGGCGACCGCACCCTGATTTGCGTGTGAAATCTTATGTCATCGAACGCAGAAGCTTGGGTAGTCAAAGTTGGAGCAAAAGAGCCGAAGTAAATGGCAGATTAAGTGCCGAATATATTGATAAAGTCGGTAGCGGACAAAGCTATGAGTATAGAATTTTTGTAAAAACCGCTAGCGGCGAACTTTCAAAACCAAGCGAAATACTTCAAGCCACAACAAAAAATTTGCCAAACGGCGTTAGCCAAGTAACGGCAAGTTCAAATTTGCCAAAACGAATTAACATTTCTTGGGTCGGCACGACAGCAGAAGACTTTAAAACTTATAGAGTTTATAGCTCACGAAATGAGTATTTGCCTTTTACGATACTTGGCGAAACTACGGCAAATAGCTATGATGATTATATCGATGATAACGGCGGAGTAAGATTTTATAAGGTAACAGCAGTAGATAAAGACGGACTTGAAAGTCCAAAAGGCGAAGCCGTAAAAGGTCAAACGCTAGATGCGCCCAATGCACCATCGCTTCAAAGCGTAACGCAAGAAGGCAAGGCTGTCCGCATAGTCTGGGAAAATTCTGATACAAGGGTTGTAAAATATCACATTGAAAAAAGTCAAATTCTAGGCATGGTGCCTGATGAAAAATTCGAAGTCACGGGCGGAAATTCGTTTAGTGATACAAATATCGAAAAAGGCAAGACTTATTATTACAAAGTTTATGGCGTCGATGAATACGGCGTAACTTCGCCAGCTTCAAATTCATTAAGCGTTGAAGTTAATTAATGCCAAATTTCATAGCAAAAAAAATCAAAGAGCTAAATTTTCCGTTTCGCTTGGGCGAGACGGAATTTTTATCTTTGATAAACGGTAGAAAGCTAGATCTAATCCACACAAAAAGCTTTGATAGCGAGTTTTTTATCACTCTTAAACCAAGCGGGGATAAATTTATCATAAAAGGCGAAAAGGTTAGCAAACCAGCTAAAATAGGGCATTTACAAAAAGCTTTGCAAATTTTTAAAGATGAATTTTGTGATGAAATCGTAAGCGAATCTTTTGCTTTTAAAAATAAATCTTTGATAGAAAAAACTACAAAAATTTTAGATGAAAACGAAGTTTTAAATTTGATAAAAGCATACAAATTTAGCAAAATTTTTATCGAAATTGGCTTTGGTTCTGGCAGACATTTGCTTTTTCAAGCTAGGCAAAATAGCGATACATTGGTAATCGGCATCGAAATTTACAAACCTGCAATCGAGCAGGTCGCAAAACTAGCAATCAAAGAAAATTTACAAAATGTCGCTTTGATAAATACCGATGCGCGAATTTTGCTAAGTATGATTGATTCGAATTTAATTGATAAAATTTTTCTTCATTTTCCCGTCCCTTGGGACGATGCGCCGCACCGAAGAGTGATTTCGCACGAATTTGCAAAAGAGTGTGTTAGAACGCTCAAAATTGGCGGTAAATTCGAGCTTAGAACCGATAGCAAGCTATATTTTGAATTTGCAAAAGAGATTTTTGGCGAATTTAGCAAATTTGGCAAAAGCGAGTTTTTTAAAAATCAAAATTTGCAAATTTCAAGCAAATATGAAGATCGCTGGAAAAAAATGGATAAAGATATTTTTGATTTTATCTTTGAAAATTCGCAAATTTCGGACGATTTAAAAGAGAATTTTGTTTTGGAATTTCCAAAATTTGACAAAGATAAAATTTATAAAAATTTCACAAATGAAGCCTTTAAAGGCGATGATTTTTTTGTGCATTTTGAAGAAATTTACAAAAACGATGAGAAAATTTTTATAAGAGTTTCGCTTGGTGCTTTTGATTTGCCACAACAATGCTATTTGGTTATCGGCGAAGATTTTTCGTCATATTTTATCAAATTTCCTTTGGTCATCAGGCAAACTTTTAAGGCACACAAAAAAGTTACGGAGATACTAGAAAAATGGCAATGCAGTATTTAAACGACGAAAAACCCGATATAATCACGGCTAGAAAGCTCACACTTGGTTATGAACGCGACATTGATATTATTAGCGAAGCTGATTTTAGCATAAAAGTAAATGATTTTGTCATTATAACAGGACTTAGCGGAAGCGGTAAATCTACGCTTTTAAAGTCATTTTACGGCGGAATTGGCATAAAAAGCGGCTATTTAAATGTTTGTTTGTGTGATTTAAAAGATATTAGTGCAAGTGGGCTACGAATTTTACGCAAACGAATCGGCATTATTTTTCAAGATTATCGTTTGATAAATGAGTGGACTATCGAAAAAAACATAATGCTTCCGTTGATGATAATGGGGCAATCACCGCAAGTTTGCAAAAGTCAAGCAGAAAAGCTTTTAAAGCATATCGAGCTTTTGCATAAAGCCGATAAATTTCCTATGGAGCTTTCTGGTGGCGAACAGCAACGAGTGGCGATGGCAAGAGCCTTAGCACACAATCCGCAACTTTTAATCTGCGACGAACCAACAGGAAACCTTGATGATAGATCAAGCGAAATCATCTGGCGTTTGCTTCGCTCGGCAAGAGAAGCTTGGGGTGCGTGTGTGGTTGTAGTTACGCACAAAAGACCGGCTACGCTTCGTTTTGCGTATAGACATTTTGAGATAAAGGACGCAAAAGTTTATGAAATCAATTAAAACACATTTTGGCGTGATTATTTCGCTTGTTGCGCTTTTGTTTTCGGTTCAGTTTGGCGTTTTTATAAATAATTTGATAAAAAGCTACGAAATTTCTATTCAAAACGAATACAACATAGTTTTGGTAGCAAAAAACGAGCTTAGTTTGGAAGCTATAAAAGAAGTAGCGCCCGAAGTCGCAAGTATCTCTCAAATCGGCACAAAAACTATAACAGATAGATTAAAAGGGCGAATTTCAAATGAAAATTTGGTAAATTTAAATAAAAATTTGCCTAAATTTTATAGCGTAAAACTCTCGTCGTTTCCGAATTCAAGGGAACTTGAAATCATCGAAGAAAAACTTAAAAATATAGGCGATTTAAATAGGGTTGAAATTTTCAAAAAAACCCATGATGATATTTTTAAAATTTTACTTTTGTTAAAAAGTTTGGTTTATGGATTTGCCCTTTTAATCGTGCTTTTGGGGTTAATGTTGATTTATAAACAAATGCGAATTTGGGTTTATGAGCATAAATCTCGCATTGAGATTATGGATTTATTTGGCGCAAGTTTTATCATCAAAAGTGGAAAACTTTATCGCATGGCGGTCGTAGATAGCGTGATAGCGACTTTGATTGTAATTGCGTTTTATCTATTTTTGCCAAGTTGGGAGCTTTTTACAAACACCATGCAAAGCATAGCCGATCTAAATGTGGCGATAAATTTACCTTATGACGGGCTTGTGCTTTTTGGCATTGCGATTGTTTTATCGCTGATTGCGGTTAGTTTGGTTATGATCGAAAGCGGAAGTAAAAAACAATGAAAAAGATTTTATTTTTAGCACTTGCCCTGAATTTGGTATTTTCAGCACCAAATACAAAAGATAAAATCGAGCAAACCACGCAAAATTTGGCAAAATCACAAAAGGAAGAGAAAAAACTTAGCCAAAAAATAGATGAAATCGCAGATGAAATTTTAAAAGAACAAAATGACGCCAAAAAGCAAGACGGCGAGTTAAAAGAGCTTTCAAAGATAGTTTTAGAGCTTCAAGAAAAACACGCAAGTGAAGAAAAAGAGGTAGAAAAGTTAAATTCGCAAAATGCTTTTTTGCTAAATACTCAAAGCGATTTGGAAAACAAGATCATCGATGCGATTTCAAAAGAGCTTTCTTTTGATTTGGTTAGTGATATAAATTTAACCAAAAGTAGCGATAGTATCATCGCCGATGAGGTGCTAAATTTGCTAGGCGATATAATGTCTAATGAGCTTAGTGCACTTATGAAAGATTATGAAAATAATAAAAATTTAATCGACGAACAAGATAAAAAGATACAAACTATAAAAGCCAGCATGCAAGATTACAACAAGAAAAAAGATGATTTGAGCCAAAAACGCAAACTCCAAGAGCAAAAACTAGCAAATTTGAAAAAAAACAAAGACGAATACGCTAAAAAGCTTGAAAAACTTAGCAACGAACAAGACGAAATTCGCAAAGCGTTAGAAGAGCTTAAAATCATAAATGATAAAGAAGAGCGAGAAAAAGCTGAAAAAGCAGAAAAAGAACGCCTAGCAAAACTAGAAAAAGAGCGAAAAAAAGCCGAAGAAAAGGCTAAAAAAGAGGGCAAAAAGGTAGAAGAAATTTTTTCTAGCGAACCTGAGCCTGTTATCGAAGATGAACGGGTGGCTAAAATCGATAAAAAGGTGAAGCAATATGGTTCTAGCTATCAAGCAAGTAGAGTGAAAAAATATACAGGTGCGAAAACTATATCACCGATAAGCGGGGCTTATGTCAAGCGAAATTTTGGAAATTATAAAGACCCTGTTTATAATATTAAAATTTTTAACGAAAATATCGTGCTTGGTTCAAAAAGCTCTGATACGCAGGTAAAAAGCGTTTTGGCTGGAAAGGTTGTTTTCGCCAAAGATACCGCCGTGCTTGATAAGGTTGTGATTTTGGAGCATTCAGGCGGAATTCATACGATTTATGCGCATTTAAGCCAAATCGCACCGACCATAAAAGTAGGAAGTAGTATAAAAAAGGGCTATGTTTTAGGACGGATAAATTCGGAACTGACTTTTGAAGTTACGCAGCAGAATTATCATATAAATCCGCTTGATTTGATAAGTTTGAAATAGCTAATTTCTATATTTAATGGATTAATAAATAGCTTTTGTATCTGTTTTGCAAGATTTATTTATTCCGTTTTGACAAGCTAAATCAAAATATTTTTTTGCTATTTCGTTATAATTTTGCGTGTAGTGTCTTCCGCAATCTCTATATAATAATCCTAGATCTTTACAAGCACCGTAGTCGGAATTTTCACAAGCAAATTTAAGATATTTTTCTGATTTGTCATATAATTTTTTTGCCCAACAGTTAGCCAATCGCCCCTGTTTGCCAGGATAGTTTGGGCTATAACTATATAGCTTTCCGACACTTGTGCAAGATGCTATAAAACCGCCTAAACAAGCTTTTTCATAATTTTCTAATGCTTCTTGATAATATTTATCGCCGTAATCATAAGTGTTGTGTAAATACGCTATTTTTTCAAATTCATAGGCTAAATTATTACAAGCAAAATAATCGTTTTTATCGCATTGCTTTTGTAAATTTATAAATTCATCACTTTTTAAAATAAGTTCTATTTTTGGTTGTAAATTTTTGTCATGACTTATGATATTTTTTTCGTAAATATAGTCATTGCCAATTACAAATAACAAAAAAAATATATACGGAATTGCAATAATCACAATGGGAAATATGCAGATAAGTATAAATTTAAAAAATATTTTAAAATTTTTCATTTTTTGATTATATCTAAATTTTACAAAATTATCTAAATTTAAAGACTTTTTTGCTATTATATTAAGTTTTGTAAGGAGATTGTTATGGCTGAATATAAGCGAGTTTTGGTTAAGTTTTCAGGTGAGGCATTAGCCGGAAATAACGGCTTTGGTATCGATAATGAAATAGTTAAATTTATCGCAGGTGAGATAAAACAGCTCGTTGATAGCAAAATCGAAGTTGGTATTGTTATTGGCGGCGGAAATATAATTAGAGGCGTAAGTGCAGCGCAAGGCGGTATCATAAAACGCACAAGCGGCGATCACATGGGAATGTTAGCAACCGTTATAAATGCCATTGCTATGCGTGAAGCACTCGAATATATGGGAATCGATGTTCGCGTTCAAAGTGCTATCAAAATGGAAGCTATTTGCGAAACTTTCATCATCGGCAGAGCAAAAAGACATTTGGAAAAAAACCGAGTTGTTATTTTTGCAGCAGGAACGGGAAATCCATTTTTTACAACTGATACAGCAGGAACTCTAAGAGCCGTTGAAATCGGTGCTGATGCGATTATAAAAGCGACAAAAGTAGATGGTGTTTATGATAAAGACCCGCATAAATTTGATGATGCGAAACTATTATCAAAAATAACTTACGATCAAGCTTTGCACGATAATATCAAGGTTATGGACGATACTGCGATTGCATTAGCAAAGGATAATTCACTTCCGATTATAGTTTGCAATATGTTTAAAAGCGGAAATTTACACAAAATCACAAAAGAAGGCGATTTGAGTTTTTGCTCAATCGTAAAATAAGGAGAAAAATTTGAGAACAGAACAAATAGTAGCAAAAGCTTTGCAAGTAACAGGCGGAGATAGATATAAACTTTCTTTGATGATTACAAAACGAGTTGAACAACTAAGCGCAGGCGAACCGACACTTTTAAAAGATGTTGATACAAGAAAAATGAAATTCGCAGACATTGCTATAATGGAACTTGCAGAAGGTAAAATAAGCTTAGATGGAATTACTGAATCAGATAAATGAGGGTTATTTAGATAGACTCATTGAAGAGATTATCGGTATTAAAGATATAAATTCTGCAAAGGAACTTTTATATCATCTAAAAGAGCCGACGCCGATTTTGGTCGATGCGATAAATTTGTGTATCACTCAGCACGAAGGTCAGTTTAGAAAAAGCGGTGAGCCTTATGCGATTCACCCGATTTTGGTCGCTTGTATAGTTTCGTTTATGGGCGGGGACGATGATATGGTGATTTCTGCGCTTCTGCACGATGTTGTCGAAGATACAGACTTTACAGCCGATCAAGTCGGAGAGAGATTTGGCGAAGAAGTCGCTAAAATCGTGGAAGGGCTAACAAAAATCGTAAATATCAGAGAAGATAAACTTGCCCCATCAAGCGATACAAATTCTAAACTTCGCACAACTGCGCTTACTTTTAGGCGAATGCTTTTAGTTTCGATTGAAGATGTGCGAGTTTTGGTTGTCAAGCTTTGTGATAGACTTCATAATATGCTGACTTTGGACGCTCTAAGACCTGATAAACAAAAACGCATAGGCGAAGAAACGCTTCTAGTTTATGCGCCTATCGCTCACAGGCTTGGAATTTCATCTGTAAAAAATATGCTCGAAGATTTAAGCTTTAAGTATGTTATGCCTGATGAATATAAAACGATTCATGATTATGTAAGCGAGCATAAACAACAACTTCAAATAAATTTAAACAAATTTAGCGAAAGAGTAAAAGAGCTTTTGCTTACAAATGGTTTTAGCGAAGATAGTTTTGAAATGCAAAAACGCTTGAAACATTACTATTCGATTTTTTTGAAAATGCAAAGAAAAGGCATTTCTATCGAAGAGGTCTTGGATTTATTGGCGATTCGAATTTTGGTTAAAAAACCTATGGATTGTTACCTTGTTTTGGGTATTTTGCATACTAAATTTAATCCACTTATCTCGCGTTTTAAGGATTATATCGCACTTCCTAAACATAACGGCTATCAAACCATACACACAACCGTTTTTAACGATAGTATGATAATTGAAGCGCAAATTCGCACTTTTGATATGCATAATACCGCCGAATTTGGCGTGGCGGCTCACTGGAAATATAAATATAGTGGATCGATGAATCCAAAGCTTGATTGGCTTAGCGACATTAGTATGCAAGAGGTCGATGAAACAAGCGCAGAAGATTTATATGAATATGCAAAAGATAGCCTATATGTCGAAGATATAGCAGTTTATTCGCCAAAAGGCGGAATTTTTACGCTTCCACGTGGTTCGACGGCGTTAGACTATGCTTACGAAATCCACTCGCAAGTTGGCCTAAAAGCGACAGAAGCCTTTGTAAATCGCATAAAAGTACCACTTTTAACCGAGCTTAAAAACGGAGATATTGTTCATATCATCACAGGAAATGAGCCGCATTATCGTTGTAGTTGGTTAAATTCGGTCAAAACAGGAAAAGCAAGGGCTACAATCAAAAGTTTTTGCAAACAAAAGATAAGAGATTTAAATCACGAAGTAGCAATCAATATATTATCTGCGATATTTAGCACAAAACAAGATAAAATCATAAGTTGGCTAGAAAGTGAAAATTTAATAAAAAAAATAGCAAAAGCAGCTTACGATAGCGTATATTTAAAAGATGTTGTCAATGCGCTAAAAAAATATCCGCTTAAAGAAAAGCTCTTTAAAATTCGTGATAAATATGTCGTGGAGAAGCAAAAATTCGATAATATTGTAGTTTATTCAAATTATAAAATAAATTCGGTAGAATTCGATTATTGTTGCAATCCAAAAAGGGGAGATGATATAATTGGTTTTAGAAGTCATCATAATGTAACCGTTCATCACAAACTTTGTGAAAGAGCGGCAAATTTGATGAAAAATGATGAGATGATTTTTGTAAAATGGACGAGAAATGCGCCACATCGTTACAATGTCATCTTAAAACTTGAAAACAAACGAGGTTCGTTGGCTGAGTTTTTGACATATTTGTCTAAGTTACAGGTGGATTTGGTCTCAATTAGACTTAGCGAAAATTCAGAAACTTCATCCGATTTCTTTGAAATTACGATAGAATTAAATGAAAGTTTAAATTCAAATTTCATAAGAGAAAAATTACGAAATCGCTATAAAATAGTTGATTTTGTTTCACAAAACGATGTTTATAATAACTAATAAAGGAGCAAGAAATGGCTGACATAAAAGAGATTATGGAGAATTTTAAAAGAGGTGTTGCCGAAATTATCGGCGAAGAGCAAATCGAAGCTCTTATAAAAAATTATTACGATAAAAAACAAAATTATCATATTAAAATTGGGCTTGATCCAACTGCGCCAGATTTGCATTTAGGGCATACTGTTGTTTTAAATAAACTTGCATTTTTGCAACAACACGGAGCGATAGTGCAATTTTTAATCGGCGATTTTACCGCTCAAATCGGAGATCCAAGCGGTAAGAGCGAAACTAGAAAAAAACTAGATCACGCAACTGTGCTAAAAAATGCTAAAACTTATCAAGAACAAGTTTTTAAAATTTTAGATAAAGATAGAACCGTAGTTATGTTTAACTCAGAGTGGTCAAATCGCCTTGGAGCAGCTGGCATGATAGAGCTTGCTAGCACCTACAATGTCGCTAGAATGCTAGAAAGAGATGATTTTACAAAACGATTTAGAAATGAACAACCAATTAGTATTAGTGAATTTTTGTATCCTCTTTTGCAAGGTTATGACAGTGTTTGTATGAAATCTGACATCGAATTTGGCGGAACAGATCAAAAATTTAATCTTCTTATGGGTCGCCAACTTCAACGCACTTATGGTGTCGGAAAAGAACAAGCCGTCGTTATGATGCCGCTTTTAGTGGGAACTGACGGCGTAAATAAAATGAGTAAAAGCCTAAATAACTATATCGGCGTAACCGACGAGCCAAATGATATGTATGGCAAGATTATGAGTATTAGCGATGATTTGATGTGGGATTGGTATAATCTATTAAGCAATAATTCAAACGAAGAATTGGCTCTAATCAAAAATTTTGTCGAAGACGGTACAATTCACCCAAAAGCAGCAAAAGAAGCTTTGGCAATGGAGATTGTTACTAGATTTTATAGTGAAGAAATTTCACTAAAAGCAAAAGAAGAATTTGATAAAGTTCATGGCAATAATGAGCTTCCTACCGAAATTCCTGAATTTAAAATCGGCTCTCCTGCTTGGATTGTAAAGGCGATTATGTCTTGCAAACTAGCGCCATCTAGCTCGGAAGCTAGACGCTTAATAAAATCAAATGCCGTTAGCCTAGATCAAAATAAAGTAACAGACGAGCAGCTTCAACTAAGTTCGGGCGAATATGTTTTACAAGTCGGTAAGAAAAAATTTGCAAAACTTATTGTAGAGTAAAAAAAGGAATAAAATGCAAAGCTTAAAAATTGGCAAATACGAGATTAAATATCCGATATTTCAAGGTGGAATGGGTCTTGGTATTAGCTGGGATAAATTAGCAGGAAGCGTTAGCTTAAATGGTTGTCTTGGCATCGTAAGCTCCGTTGGAACGGGATATTATGAAAATAGGGCACATATCACAAAAGAGATAAATTCTAAACCTTTTGGAAGCGATAATTTCTACTCAAAAGCAGGTCTAACAGCAGTTATCGAAAATGCTAGAAAAATTTGTGGCGATTTGCCGCTTGGCGTAAATATTATGTATGCGGCGAGTGATTATGCAAGAGTTGTCAAAGATGCTTGTGAAGCAGGGATTAACATTATCGTAAGTGGTGCCGGGCTTCCTACAAATTTGCCCGAATTTACGGCAAATTTTAAAGATGTCGCACTTGTGCCGATAGTTTCATCGGCAAAAGCGTTAAAAATCATCTGCAAACGCTGGACGCAAAGATACGATCGTTTGCCTGATGCCGTTGTTTTAGAAGGACCACTAAGCGGCGGTCATCAAGGATTTACTTACGAGCAATGCACAGACCCAGAGTATCAACTAGAAAAACTAATTCCGCAAGTAAAAGAAGAAATCAAAGCGTGGGGCGATTTTCCGTTAATCGCAGCTGGCGGAATTTGGGATAAAGATGACATAGATAGAGCCATGAATTTGGGCGCTGACGGCGTTCAAATGGGAACCAGATTTATCGGCACTTTTGAGTGCGACGCAGCTGATGGTTTTAAAGAAGTTATTTTAAATTCGACAAAAGAGACAATTGAGCTTTTAAAATCGCCCGTTGGTTACCCAGCTCGTGGAATTAGAACAAATTTGATAAATTTGGTTGCTAAAAAAGAAGGACCAAAAATTCAGTGCGTTAGCAACTGTGTAAGTCCGTGCGAACGGGGCAAGGGCGCAAAAGAAGTAGGGTATTGTATTGCCGATCGCCTAGCCGATGCGTATCACGGTGTCAAAGAAACGGGGTTGTTTTTCACAGGCGCAAACGGCTACAAGCTAAAAGAGATAATTTCCGTTAAGGATTTGATTAAAAAATTGGTAAATGGCGAAAATAGTTAAATTTTTACTCATTTTTTTATGTGCGATTTGTTTGCACGCCGGTGAATATGATGAATTTTTTACCAAATTCGACAAAACATTTAAGAGTGCGAATTTACAAGAACAACAAAATTTGCACAATGAATTAAAAAATGTCTATCTTCGCACTTCGACAAGTTCTCAAAAAGAGTATCGCATAGATGCGCTAAAAAGGCTGATTTTTAGTTCAAAAGCGCTTGATTATAATGCAAATAGTTATGAAAGCGAGCTAAAAAGGCTCGGCGGGGAGTATGATTATCCTGCGAATTTAACCCTTACAAAAAAGGAAAATAGCACTAAAAATTCGCAAAATTCACAAAATGTTGCATCAAATCCACCAAAGAATTCTAGTAATGAGCTAGAAAAGTTAAAGCCACAAAATTCAAATTCGAATTCGCAAAATTCGCAACCAACGATAGTAAATTCGCAAAATCCAAAAGAGATAAAGACAGCCAAAAAACTAGATCCAAAAACAGCAAAACTATCGCTAAATTCGGCACAAGTATCTCAAAATGAGCTAATGCTTGAATTTAACAGAGAAATTTCGCCAAAAGAATTTAAAAATTTTGTTTTGCAAAACAGCGAACGCTATCGCTTTGTGATTGATTTTGACGGGGTGCAAAACTCCAAAAATAAGCTTTTTAATGGAATTTTGGTTGATGAAATTAGGATTGCGCAAAGAGATTTAAAAAGTGTTCGAATAGTTTTAAGCTCAATAGAAAAATTTAGTGCAAATTTAGGTTTTGATAAAAATATTTTAACCATTAAAGTCGTTCAAGACACTCAAAAAATCGCAAATTATGATAAAAAAACCGACAAAGCGAATTCGCAAAATGAGAGCAAAAAAACAGCTTCTACTCCTGCGCCGATTTCAAGGACTCCGAGTTCGGCAACCACGACAAGCACAAAGTATAACTCCACAAAAGGTAAAATTATCGTAATTGATCCCGGTCACGGCGGCAAAGATCCGGGCGCTCTTGGCAACGGATTAAAAGAAAAAACGATTGTTTTAAATACGGCAAAAAAGCTTGGCGAGTTGCTTAAAAAACGAGGATATAAGGTGCATTATACGAGATCAAACGACATATTTATAAATTTAAAATCTCGCACGGCATTTGCAAATAAGAAAAATGCCGATATGTTTATTTCTATTCATACAAACGCTGCTCCAAATAAAAAACAAGCACCGAATTTCAGCGGTGTAGAAACATTTTTTCTAAGTCCTGCTAGAAGCGAGCGTTCGAAAAATGCCGCCGCTCTTGAAAATAAGGGCGATTTAGAAGATATGAACGAATTTTCGCAAGAGACATTTTTAAATTTTTTAAATCGCGAAAAAATCATTGCCTCAAACAAACTTGCTATCGATATTCAAGGCTATATTCTTAACTCTGTGCAAAAATTCAAGTCCAAAGACGGTGGTGTTAGAGAAGCGCCGTTTTGGGTTTTAGTGGGTGCGACAATGCCTGCTGTTTTAATCGAGCTTGGATATATAAGTCACCCTGATGAAGGCAAACTGCTAGGCAAAAATGAGTATCAAAACGCACTTGCAAACGGCATCGCAAACGGCGTAGATGCGTATTTTTATAAAAATAAATAGATATGATTTACAAAAACAACACACTTTATAGCGAGAAATTTGACGATTTTTATTTCAACTCTGATAGCCCCGTTGGCGAGAGCGAGTTTGTTTTTGCTAGTGTTTTAAATGAAATTTGGGATAGCAAGAGCGAATTTATCGTAGCTGAAACAGGCTTTGGCATAGGACGAAATTTTTTAACGCTTTGCAAAAAATTTGCAAAAAGTGGTAAAAAACTGCACTTTGTCAGTATCGAAAAGTATCCTTTTTCAAAATCAGAACTCAAAGAAATTTATGCTAAATTTGGCGAATTTAACGGACTTTGGCAAAGGTTAGTTAAAAAATATCCAAAAAATTTAATCCACGGCATTAACCGAATAAATTTTAGCAAAAATATTATTTTGGATTTGTGTGTCGGCGATGTTAGCGAGATTTTGGGTGAGCTTGAATTTGACGCTGATGTGTGGTTCTTAGACGGCTTTTCGCCTAGTAAAAACCAAGAAATGTGGAGCGATGAGATTATCCTTAAAATCGCAAATTTAAGCAAAATAGGCACAAAAATCGCAACTTATACAAGTGCTAGAAATGTTGCAAATTCGCTTGAAAAAAATGGTTTTGAAGTAGAGAAGGTGCAGGGTTTTGGCAAAAAACGCGAAATGATACGAGCCAAAAAAATCAAAAATAATGAATTTATAAAAAATAGCCATTTTTCTCGCCCTAAAATTTCGATAAATTTGCCAAAAAAAACAAGCGTTTTGATTGTGGGAGCGGGGATTGCAGGGCTTGTGGTGGCAACAAAACTAAAAAAGCTTGGATTTCGCGTTAAAATCGCAGAAAAGCAGGGCGAAGTCGCCACAAACGGAAGTAGTAATTTTTGCGGTGTGGCTGAACCACTTATCACGCAAAACGGCGTGAAACTAGGTGAAATGCATATTTGTGCGTTTTTACAGGCTTATAAATTTTATAAAAAATTTGCCCCAAAAAAGCTAATAAAATTTAACGGCGTGAAAGAATTTGCTTATGATGGCGAGCTAAAAGAGCGTTACAAAAATGCCAAAAGCGAGATTTTTAAATTTTGCCAAAAAAGCGCCAAAAACGAGCCTTATGACTATATTTTTATCAAAAACGGAGCACTGGCAAGACCAAAGAAAATTTGCAAATTTTTATCAACAAAATTTGAGATTTTATTTTCGCACGAATTTATAAATTTTACAAGAAAAAACGAAAAATACGAAGTAAAATTTTCTACGCCAAAAGGCGAAAAAATCGACTTTTGCGACATTTTGATTTTTGCTTGTGGTAGCCATAGCGAAGAACTTTTTGGCAAAGGGCAAAATCCAAAAACAAATCTTAATAAATTCGTGCAAATTAGCTCTGTGCGTGGCCAGACCACGCTTTTAAAGCCGTGCGTGAAAACAAAAATTCCGCTTTCGGCGCGTGGCTATATATGCCCTGCGATTAAAAATCGCCAACTCATCGGTGCAACTTACGATAGGCTTTTATACCACGATGGTCCTCGCAAAGAAGATGATTTGCGAAATTTAGAAAGTGTTAGCGAATTTTTTGGCAAAAAACCAAAAATCATCGCTTCAAATGTCGGCTATCGCTCATATAGTGGCGATAGATTTCCGCTAGTCGGGGCTTTTGTAAGCGAAAATGAATTTATAAGGGATTTTAAAAGTTTGCCTTGGACGAAAAATAAGCCTTCAAATTTACGCCCAAAATATCTGCCAAATTTATATATCACAACGGCGCATGGTTCGCGTGGGCTAACGACGGCAATTTTAGGGGCTGAACTTTTGTGTGATTATATTTTAAATCGTCCGCTTTGCGTGGTAAAAAGCGTGGCAAATGAGCTAAATCCAAATAGATTTTTGATACGAAAACTCAAAAAAGGGCTAGTAAAATGAAAAAGATTATCCTTTGGCTGTTGGTGATTTTTGCCATTTTTGGTTTTGCTTTGTTGATTTTGGCAAATGTAAATCCAAATTTATTTCGCGAAATTAAGCTTTTAATCGGACTTATAACGACGGCGATTTTTGTTATTTTGATTGTGATTTTGGCGATTTTTGAGAAAAAAGTTGCCAGATTTCCGTTTTTAAGTGCCGTTTTTGTGGCTTTGATTGCAGGATTGATTGACGGAATTTTGCTTTTTAAAAATCGCTATTATATCGGGCTTAGCGCGATTTTGTTTGTTGCTTTTGTCATTTATTTGCAAATTAAACATAAAAAATTTACAAACGATAGCGATGACGATACTGTGCCGAATTTTAAAGATGAAAATTTAGAGCAAAAAGGCGAAGAAAATGGTTAAGGTTTTTAAATTTCGCCCCAAAAAAGAGCCAAAAAATTTACAAAACGAGCAAAATTTGCAAGATGAAAATTTTAACAATATCTCAAATTCGCAAAATTCGGGCGGAATTTTTAAATTTATTACCATTTTTTGGATTGTTTGTTTAGTTTTAAATTTGCTAAATTTGACAAACGAACTTAAATTTCAAAGCCAAATTTCTGCCGTTTTGTGGTTTTTATTTTCATTTATTTTAATAATTTTAATTTATAAATTTGCATTTTTTGGTGCAAATTTGGCAAGATTTCTTATGGTTTTCATCGCATTTTGTGGTGGATTTTTCGCAAGTGCATTGTATTTTGGCACTATCGCCGAAAACGCCTTTGAGTTTGGGGGAGTGTGTGCGTTGATGGCTCTATTTTTCTCATTTGGCTTTGCGGTTATAGTTTGATTTGTAATTGAACCCAGCCTAGCTTTTAATTCCCCATACCAAACGGATTAAAGTGCAAATTTAGGCAATTTCTGCACTCATTACCAAACACAGGTAACTTCGTTTGAAATCGCCTAAATTTGCACTTTACTACGCCCACTCTGTCTTGAATATTTTGTTGGTAAATTAAGGCAAATTGGCTCAATTTCTCGCAATCGCCAGTATTTAAATTTCTAAAATAATCAATCAAAACATTTACGAAGTAGATTTTTTTTAAAAATCTGTAAAATTTACCTAATTTTTTTGATTTTACTTTTTGAAATTTTTAAAATTTTTGACGGGGGGTTTTCGGTAAATTCACTATCGACGACAAAATCGGCGATTTTTTCAGCAGTTTTGAAATCAAATTTTTCCCCGTGCAGGTTTGCAGAAGTCGAATACATAAATCCAAATTCATCAAGGAATTTTGAGTGTTCGCAGTCTTTGACGACACGCACGGCAAGGGAATTTGGATACAAAATCGTAGTTTTTTTGGCTCTGCGGATTAAATTTTTATGCAAATTTGGCACTCGCACAAAATTTTTTAGCTTACTAAATTTACTTAGCGTTATTACGCACGGCGTATCTAGCGCTCTTCCTTTTGCCTTGTTAAGTTCGGTAAAATCTTTGCTTAAAAATCCCGCGGTAGTATCTGTTTGAGCTAAAAAAATCATCTTAAAAAGCCTGAATTTTGGCGTAAATTTATCAAAATTCACGCCAAATTTGCAAATTTATTTATAGTTTTTAATCGCTTTTTCTAGGATTTCTTCTGCTTTTTTCGCATCAGCATAATCCTTAACTTTCACCCATTTACCTGGCTCCAATGCTTTGTAAGTTTCAAAGAAATTTTTGATTCTATCAAGCGTGATTTTTGGCAAATCGCTTAGAGATTTGATATTTTCATATCGTGGGTCGATTTTGCTAACCGGCACGGCTAGAAGTTTTTCATCCATTCCGCTTTCATCTTCCATAACCAAAACGCCGATTAAGCGACATGGGATAACTGAGCCTGCTTGAAGCGGATATTCATTTAGTACCAAAATGTCGGCAGGATCGCCGTCATCTGCTAGTGTATTTGGCACGAAGCCGTAGTTTGCAGGGTAAAACATCGCCGAATACATAACGCGATCGACGCACACTGCACCGCTTTCTTTGTCGATTTCATATTTTATGTTTGAGCCGTAAGGAATTTCGATTACAGCGTTGATTTTATCAGGGTTTGAACCTGCTTTGATTTTAGAAATATCCATTTTTTGTCCTTTTTATTAAATTTGTAAATTTACCACGCATTTATAGAAAATCCCGTGAAAACTCCGCCGCCGTCGTTACTAGCACCGGCATTAACTGATTTTTTTTGCTTCGCAACCGCTGAAAAAAATCAAAACGGCAAAAACGGCGAGAAATTTAAAAATAGTTTTCACAGGAATTTCCTAAATTCTACTCTTCGTTTGCGATTTTTTTCGCAATTATTTCGTTCATATCGGCAACAATTTCTTCGATTGTGCGTTCGCCATCGACTGAGTAAAAAATGCCCTTGTTGCCGTAAAATTCGCGGATTGCGCCGATTGGTTCGTTAAAAACTTTCATACGATTGTAAAAAACTTCTTCGTTATCATCAGCGCCCCTTGCACGACCCAAAACTCGTTCTTTTGCAGTATTTTCGCTAACGGCGACTTCGATGACTGCTGAAAGCTCGATTTCATCTTCGTCCTTTAAAACTTCATCAAATTTACTCATTTGCTCTACGCTTCTTGGGTAGCCATCAATTATAACAAAATCTTTTGGCGAATTTTTTATCGCAGAAGTTATAGCTCCCACTACGATTTCAAGTGGAACGAGATTTCCTTTTGAGATAAAGCTATCGATTTTAGCACCTAGTTCGCTTCCGCTTGCGACTTCTGCACGAAGCAAATCGCCTGTTGAATAGTGGGCGATACTTTCGTTATTTTGCGCGATTATGTTTGCGTCGGTGGTTTTACCGCTGCCCGGCGCTCCGATGATTAAAAATAGATTTTTCATTTTTTATCCTTTAAATTTATTCTTAGACCTAATTCTTGTAGCTGATCAAGGCTTACTTCGCTAGGAGCCTTTGTCATAGGGCATTGCGCTCGTTGCGTTTTAGGGAAAGCGATGACATCTCTAATGCTACTTGATTTGGTTACTAGCATCATAAGTCTATCAAAGCCGATGGCGATACCACCGTGTGGTGGCGCACCAAAGCTAAGCGCATCAAGCAAGAAGCCAAATTTCTCTCTTTGCTCGTCTGGTTCGATTTTAAGCAGTTTGAAAACTTTTTCTTGAATATCTGCTTTGTGAATTCTAATACTTCCGCCGCCCAGCTCAACGCCGTTTAGCACGACATCATAAGCGATAGAAGTTATATCTTCGATGTCTGCTTCGTCAGGGTTATTTGGCATAGTAAATGGGTGGTGCATCGCTGAATAGCTTCCGTCGTCATTTTGCTCGAACATTGGGAAATTTACAACCCATAAAAACTCAAATTTGTTCTCATCTATCAAATTTAGCTCGTTTGCAAGGAAAATTCTAAATCGTCCCATATAATCAAGCACGATTTTTTTCTTTCCTGCGCCGAAAAACACGACATCTCCGACAGCTAAATCACAACGGCTTACAAGTTCGTTGATTTCATTTTCGGCAAAGAATTTAACCAAAGGTCCTTTTAGTCCTTCTTCTTTGACTTGGATAAATGCTAGTCCCTGAGCGCCAAATTTGCGAACAAATTCTTCAAAGCCTTGCATTTGTCGTTTGCTAAAAATTTTATCTCCGCCTTTGACGACAAGTGCTTTTACGCGATTTTTCTTTTTATCACTACCCAAATTTGCAAACATTTCGTTGTTTGATTTTTCAAAAATATCGGCAACATCGATTAACGGCATTTCAAAACGCAAATCAGGCTTGTCGCTGCCGTAAAGCTCCATAGCTTCTTTGTATTCCATACGGCGAAACGGCGTTTTGATCTCATGACCACATGCGCTAAAAATGTCTTTAAGCACTTTTTCGCCGACATTTATAACATCTTCTTGTTCGCAAAAGCTCATCTCAACATCGATTTGAGTAAATTCAGGTTGGCGATCTGCTCGCAAATCTTCATCTCTAAAACATTTTGCGATTTGAAAATATCTATCAAATCCTGAACACATTAAAAGCTGTTTGAAAAGCTGTGGGCTTTGCGGAAGCGCGTAAAAACTTCCCGGATAAACCCTGCTAGGAACCAAATAATCCCTTGCGCCTTCCGGTGTAGCGCGTGTTAAAATCGGAGTTTCAACTTCGATAAAACCAAGCTCATCGAGTGCATTTCGTGCCGCAATAGCTGCTTTTGAGCGAAGTTTAAATCGCTCGTAGTTTTCGTTTGTGCGTAAATCCAAAAAGCGATATTTTAGTTTGATTTCTTCATTTACGCTTTTATCGCCGATGACAAACGGCAACGGCTCGCTTGGATTTTCGATTGTCAAATTTTCCACGACGATTTCGATTTCGCCTGTTTTAAGCTTTGGATTTACCAAACCTTCGCCTCTGGCTCTAACTTTACCTTTTGCTCTTAGAACAAATTCGTTTCTAGCTTCGTTTGCAACTTCGTAAGCATTTTTGCTATCTTTTGGGTCGCAAACAAGCTGAATTAGACCTGTTTTATCTCTTAAATCTATAAAAACAACACCGCCGTGATCGCGATAAGAATTTACCCAACCACAAACGCTAACTTCCTTTCCGATGTCGTTTTTACCTAAATCAGTGCAATAATGACTTCGCAAATTTTCTCCTTAAAAAATATAAAACTTGATATTATATTTAAATTTTGCTTTTACAAAGCTAATTTTTTATAAAATACCAAAATGGAAAATCAAAATAACAAAATTCATCTAAATTTAAACACTATCGGATTAGTTGCTAAAAAAAGCGAAGAAATCGCACCGCAAATCGAAAAAATCGTTAAAATTTTAAAGAAAAAAAATATAAATTTGCTGGTTGAAAAAAGCAGTGCCGAATTTTTTGGCTTAAAAGGTGTCGAATTTAAAGAAATATTAGAAAACACAAATGTTTTTATCAGCCTTGGCGGGGACGGCACGCTAATTAGCACAGCAAGAACACTAGCACTTAAAAATGCTTTTATTTTGGGCGTTCATGCAGGGACTTTGGGTTTTTTAACCGATACAAAGTTAGATGAATTTGCTAAATTTATGGACGATTTTTTGGGCGGAAATTATGAAATTCAAAAACCGATAATTTTAGATGTCGTGCTTGAAAATAAAAACGGAAAAGTTATTAAAAAAGTAGCATTTAATGATGTTGTTATCACTAGAAGCCTAACTTCTTCAATGGCAAAAATCGACGCGTTTTTAAATAGAAAATATTTTAACACATACTTTGGCGACGGTGTTTTGGTAAGTTCGCCGATTGGTTCAACTGCGTATAATATGAGCTCGGGCGGTTCTATCGTTTATCCGCTTTGTGATGTTTTTTGTTTAACGCCGATTTGTTCGCATAGTCTTTCGCAACGACCTTTGATTTTGCCAAAAGATTGTATGGTAAGCTTTAAAAATAGCGGTGGTTCGGAAGTTAGCATAGTTATCGACGGACAAGACGCTTTTGATATGAGCGAATTTAAAAGCGTAAGTGTGGGTATAAATAAAACTAGAATTTCGTTAATTCGCAATGCAAAGGCTGATTATTTCGATATTTTAAAAGAAAAGCTTGGCTGGGGGCAAAACGCCTAATGATAGAGCGAATTTACATTAAAAATTTAATCGGCTTTAAAGAGAGTGAGCTGGTTTTTTCAGGCGGTTTAAATGTTTTTACGGGCATTAGCGGGGCTGGAAAATCAGTGCTAATGAGTGCGATTTTAGCGGTGTTTGGGCTGTGCGAAAGCGAAGCAAATGTCGTTGAAGCCGATGTCGGGCATAAATTTGATCTTGATGAATTTGGCATAGAAAATGAAGAGCCAAACAATTTTCGAGTTTTGAAGGAAAAATCTGCAAGGTATTTTGTAAATTCGCAGATGATTTCAAAGAAAAATCTAAATTTGGCAGTTGGTTCATACATAAAATTTTTAGGCGCTAAAAATGCAGATGAGCTTGGTAGCGAGAATTTATTAAATTTGTTAGATATTTTAGTTTGCAAAAACGAGCCTGAATTTAGAGAATTTTTATCAAATTTTAGGGCAAAATTTGCCGAATTTTCAAGAGTTTTAAAAGAACTTAAAAAAATCGAAGAAGAAGAAAATAAAATCGAAGAGCTTAAAGAATTTGCTAAATTTGAAATCGATAAAATTTCATCTATTTCGCCTAAATTTGGCGAATACGACGAGCTTATAGAAATCAAAAAAAAGCTTAGCAAAAAAGATAAGATTATCGAGCTTTGGGACAAGGCAGAGCGAATTTTTGAGTTGGAAAAAAGCGTAAGTGAGGCTTTGAATTTAAGCGGATTTGATAGCGGTTTTTTTGAAGATTGTATGAACGAATTAAGAGTAAAAAAAGAAAGCTTAAATTTGGACGAACTTGACGAGATCGACATAGAGCAAATTTTAGATAGAATAGAAGCGTTAAGTGGCTTAAATAGGCGATACGGAAGCATTGAAGAGACTCTTAAAATTTTGCAAATTCGAAAAAATGAGCTAGAACATTATGAAAAAATTAGCTTTGAAAAGCGGGATTTACAAAGCAAATTTGCAAATTTGCAAGATGAAATCTTAAAAAGTTCAAATTTTATTTCAAAGAAACGAAAAAGCGTGGCAAATTTGCTTGAAAATTCGATAAATTCGTATTTGTCGCAACTTTATATGAATAATGTAATTTTAAATTTCAAAGAAAAAAATATTGATGAAAACGGAAGCGATGAAGTTTTTGTAAGTATCAATGAAACCGAGTTTAAAAATTTAAGCTCCGGCGAGATAAATCGCCTCCGCCTTGCCTTTATAGCGGCGAATTTAGATATTTCAGGTTGCGGAAGCGGTGTTTTGATATTAGATGAAATTGATTCAAATTTAAGCGGAAAAGAGGCGATGAGTATCGCCGTTGTTTTGCAAAAAATTTCAAAATTTTATCAAATTTTTGCTATCTCTCATCAGCCGCAGCTTAGCTCCAAAGCCCATACTCACTTTTTAGTCAGCAAAAGCGAAGGTGTTTCGTCTGTTACAAATTTAAGAAAAGATGAGAAAATCAATGAATTAGCCCGTATGATAAGCGGCGAAGTTATAACCAAAGAAGCCCTAGAATTCGCTAAAAAATTAGTCTGCTAGTATATAATTTTTTCATTTAAGCTTGTAAAGAAATTTTTTTGATAAAATAATATGTTTTGGAAAAAGGAAATTTTTGTCTTGTCGGATTTAAATTTTTTTTGGAAAGAGTCTGATGATTATAGATACGCACTGTCATCTTGACGATGATAGTTACGATGGCGATTTTAGCGAAGTTTTAGATAGAGCTAAGGCAAACGGAGTTAGCAAAATCATAATTCCGGGTGCGGATATAAATGATTTGCAAAAAGCTAGAAATTTAGCTCATGCAAACGAAAATATCTACTTTGCCGTCGGCGTTCATCCGTATCATTGTAACGATTTTGATTTAAGCATTTTGCAGACTTTTGCAAACGACGAAAAGTGCGTTGCGGTAGGCGAATGTGGATTAGATTATTATAGACTTAAAAGTGATTTTGAAAGCGACGATGAAAGAGAGCAAAACAAAAGGCTTCAAAAGGAAGTTTTTTTAGCTCAGATAAATTTAGCGGCAAAACTGCAAAAACCGCTAATCGTCCATATTAGAGATGCAAACGAAGATAGCTTTGAAATTTTAAAAGCTAATAGTGATAAGTTGGTGGGCGGGGTGCTTCATTGTTACAATGCAAGCAGGTTGCTTCTTAGTTTAAAAGATTATGGTTTTTATTTCGGAATCGGTGGCGTTTTAACATTTAAAAATGCTAAAAATTTGGTTGAAATTTTGCCTGAGATTCCGCTTGAAAAACTCTTAATCGAAACCGATGCGCCGTATCTTACGCCTGAGCCTTTTAGGGGGAAAAGGAATGAGCCAAGTTATACTAAATTCGTTGCAGAGAAAATAGCAAATCTTTTGAATTTAGAAATTTCAAAAGTAGAAGAAATCACAACCGAAAATGCTCTTAGGCTGTTTTCGATTTAAATTTATAAGGAGAAAAATGCGAAGTTTTAGGTGTCTGCTTTTAGTGATTTTATGCACCTGTTTTGCTGTTGCAAAACCGACAATTTCGACCATAAATCACGATAAAGTTTTAAAAGATTTCGACATAGAAAATAATACGACAAATAAATTGCTTGTTTATTCTATTTACAAAGATATACCAAAATCCGATAGAGATTTGTTTCGTAAAATTCTAAAAACAAAATCTCACAATGCTTATCTTATAAAAAAAGAGCTTGATGAGCTTGAAGCGCCTGAATTTTTGCTTTATCTTGCAATGGTTGAATCGCAACTATCAAACAAAGCAACTTCTGGTGTTAAGGCTGCCGGAATTTGGCAATTTATGCCTGTTACGGCTAAAAATTTTGGACTTAGGATTGATAAATTTGTAGATGAACGAAGAGATCCGCGAGCTTCAACTGAGGCTGCATTTTCGTATTTCTCACATCTAAAAAAGAATTTTGGAAAATGGTATTTGGCACTTATGGCGTATAATTGTGGCGAAGGAAGGCTAAAAAAGGCTATCGCAAAAACAGGGAGCGATGATTTGGAAGCTTTGATGAGTAGTGGAAATTTACCAAAAGAAACAAGCGGTTTTATTAAAAAAATCATAAGATACTCTTATATTGCTACAAGTAGCGATATTAGAGCTACACTAGATTTTAAAAACAAGCCATTGGGTTTTAAGCAAATTTTTGTAGCGCCCGGTACAAAACTATCAAGCGTGGCTAAATCAATCGGTATTTCTGCCAATGAAATGTCAAACTATAACGCTCATATCAAAAATGGCTCAGCCCCGTCAAATGGGAAATATCATTTTTATATCCCTGAAAACAAGCTAAATCTTTTTGTTGCAAACTATAAAAATAAAAAAGATGATAAATTTGGCGTTAGCGGAGAAAATTATCAAACACACTTGGTTGCGGCTAATGAAAATTTAAAAGTCATAGCTCAAAAATGGGGAGTTAGCGTAAAAGATTTAAAGGTAGCAAATAAATTAAAAAGCGATAAAATTTTAGTAAATCAAAAAATCAAAATTCCGCAAGGAGCCGACAGACTTTTAAGCACAAAAAAATATATCGTCCAAAACGGCGACACGCTTGCAGGAATTTCAAAAATGTTTTCTGTAAATATAAATGATTTGGTTGCTATAAACGATATAAAAGACGGTAAGATTGTAGTCGGAGATAACATTGACATACCGTAAATTTAGCATTTTTTTGGCACTTTTTTTGATTTTTGGCATTAGTGGCTGTTCGCATAAAAGCACTTCGCATAAAACGCCGACTACAAAGCCAAGTGGTTCAAAAACTCCCGCTACCATGCGACCTTATACCATAAACGGCAAGACATATTATCCTGAGCATGTCAGCGTAGGAGATACACAAAAGGGCATTGCAAGTTGGTATGGTCCGAATTTTCACGGCAAAAAAACTAGCAACGGCGAAAGATATGACATGCATGCTATGACTGCTGCTCACAAGACCTTTCCTATGAATACTATGGTAAAAGTAACAAACACAAACACAGGCGAAAATGCCGTAGTTCGCATAAATGATCGTGGTCCGTTTGTAAGTGGCAGGATTATTGATTTAAGCAAAACAGCAGCACAAAAACTTAGCGTTTATGCTAACGGAACAGCTCCTGTTAAGCTCGAAGTTGTCGGATTTAGCGGAGAGATGATAGCAAAAAATTCGCCAAAGGCGACAGTGATCGGCGGAAATTTTATGGTGCAAATCGGAGCGTTTAGAAACGCAAATGGTGCAAATTCGTATAAGAGCGAATTTGATAATACTTCCGGTTACCGAACTATCGTAAAAGAGTTTGAGCTTGACGGAGAACCGATTTATAGGGTATTTTTAAGTGGATTTAAAAGCGAAGATGAAGCAAGAGATTTCGCTCATGGCGGTCCGTTTAGCGGCGCATTTATCGTAAGGGAATAAAAATGATAAGCAAAAAAAGAACTACAAAAGAAACTGATATTAGCTTAGAGCTTGAAATTTATGGCTCAGGCAAGGCTGAGATTAACACAGGCATTGGCTTTTTTGACCACATGCTAACGGCTTTGTGTAAGCACTCGCTAATGGATATGAAGCTTGTTTGCAAGGGCGATTTGGAAGTGGATTTTCACCACAGCGTCGAAGATTGCGGGATTGTGCTAGGTGAAGCGATAAAAGAAGCGATTTATCCGATTCAAAATGTCGAGAGATACGGCGATAGCGTGGTTGTTATGGACGAAGCGGCAACTAGCTGTGCAATCGATCTTTCAAATAGAGCATTTTTGGTTTATGAAGGTCTAAAAACCGGCAAAATCGGCGAATTTGACGCCGAGTTGATAGCTGAGTTTTTTAGAGCCCTTGCGTTTAACGCTGGTATCACGCTACATCTCATAAATTTGCGTGGCGAAAACGCTCATCACATAGCAGAAGCCACATTTAAGGCATTTGCAGTGGCATTTAGAAGAGCAGTGGCTAAAAACCCACGCACAGGAACTCCAAGCACAAAAGGCGTATTGTAGCGTATGGATATATTATTTGGGATTTTTGGATTTTTTTGGATACTTTCGTATTTTTTATTTATCCCAATTAGTATAACAATAGTTTTGTTAATCATTTCATTATATGGTTTTATTGAGCTAAAAAAAAGCGATAAAGAGAATTCGGATTATCAAAATTTAAAAAAAGTAGTCTTAAAATTTACCATTATAACCTGCATTTGTGCAGTTATTACAATTGATTTATATATTACAAATTTAATATTCCAAAAGCCAATTTTTCATATGTAAATTTAGGAAAATTTTAAAATGAGCGATTTGTTTTTTGCCGAACTTTTGTGGGGAATTCCGATTTTATTGCTTGTCGGAGTTGGAATTGTCGATAAAAAAATTAGAGCTTATCTTAAAGCAAGGGACGGCTCAAAACTTACCAACACATTGATTTATATAATTTTATCTCTTGTAATTGTAGCGATTGTCCTTATTTCTTCTTTTGTGGTGCTTATGATTTTAATGTCATTGCCCGGTGCTACAATGTAAGGAAAATTTATGAGTGATGAAAAATTTTATAAAATAATCCTTGCGATTTGCGTTATTTGGGCATTTAGCGTGGCTGGACTGATTTCTTATACTTTTGATTTGCAAAGCAAATGTTCGATTATTTCGTATATCGCAAACGGAAAATAAGCCGTGAAAAAATCTCAAATTTTAATAATCATTTCGCTTATTTTAGCGTTTTTGGCGTTTGATTTGGCATTTTATCATGGCATTACCAAACGCTACAAAAACTCCACAAACCCCGAAATGCAGGCAAAATCAATCGAAATTAGCAAATTTTTGCCATTTGATGAAAATTCACACATTTACAAAACAAAAGCAGACTTAAATTTACAAGGCGACTTGCCCGTCATCGACGGAGCAGCGGCACTTTTCCCTGTGTTTTCAGCTTTTGTGGGTGCGATTTATCCAAAAGATAGAGTAGAATTTGACGGCGAAAATTTCAGCGAAAAAAGCAGACTAAAATACACAAACACTCGTGGTGCTTACAAGGCAGTGGCTGACGGCACGGCTGATATTATCTTTGTCGCAAAGCCCTCAAAATCGCAACTAGAATACGCCAAAAGCAAAGGAGCAAATTTAGAATTTGTCCCAATTGGGCTTGAAGCCTTTGTTTTTATCGTCCATAAAGATAATCCCGTATCAAATTTAAGCACCGCTCAAATCAAGGAAATTTATAGCGGAAAAATCACAAAATGGTCGCAGGTGGGTGGGGCAAATTTATATATCGATGCTGTGCAACGAAACGAAGGTAGCGGTTCGCAAAGTGCGATGAGTGCATTTATGAAAGATGAAAAAATGAAGCGAAACAGGCTTGGATTTTTTGGCTCAGCCATTGGCTTTTCGTTTCGCTACTATGTGGAGAGTTTGGTTGCAAACGGTAAGGTTAAAATGCTAAGCTTAAACGGAATTTACCCAAATAAAGAAAATGTAAAAAATCGCTCATATCCGATAACGGCTGAGATTTACGCAGTTTATGATAAAAACAATAAAAATGAAAATATCGCTAAAATTTTAGAGTGGATTTTGAGCCCACAAGGTCAAGAAATCATCGAGCAAAGCGGATATGTTGGGATAAAATAATAAATTCTAAAATTTTTAGCTAAATTTAGCTAAAATTGCGGGATTTTAATAATAAGGTTTTTAAAATGGGAGGCTCTTTTTTTTCTTTTTTTTCGGTTTTAGTTTGCCCAATTATCGCTATTTATTTTATAATTATGACATTTCATGGCACTTCTGATTTGATTCGTCTTGGCAAACGAGATGATGATGAAGCGAAATTTTTAATCACAGCAACAAAAAAACAGACAAGAAAATATATCATCGGAGCTGTTATTTTTAGCGTTTTATCGTTAATTCCATATATCGCAAAAAATTTATAAAAATTATGTAAATTTGCTTTAAATTTATAAAATTCGTTAAATTCAGCCAAAATTCGCTAAAATCATCAAATTTAGATAAGCGAGTAAATTATGATAGAGATTATATTTTTAGATGTCGATGGTTGCTTGACGGACGGTGGTTTGTATCACTCAAACAGCGGCGAAGAGATGAAAAAATTTAATGTCAAAGACGGCTTTGGAATCCAAGAGTGGCAAAGATGTGGCAAAAAAGTCGCCATAATCACAGGCAAAACATCACAAATCGTCGCAAATAGGGCAAAAGAGCTAAAAATCGACATTGTTTTTCAAGGCGTAAAAGACAAACTCGCCAAAGCGACTGAAATTTTAGATGAACTTGGGCTTAGATTTTCACAGGCAGCCGCGATAGGCGATGATTTAAATGACGCAAAACTTTTAAAAGCAGTTGGTGTGAGTTTCAAACCAAAAAACGCTCTTGCTTCGCTTAAAACTGACATTACGCTAAATTTAAACGGCGGAGAAGGCGCTGTGCGAGAAATGATCGAATATTTAGTCGATAAAAACGATATGAGAGAAGTTTGGAATAGCAAGTGGTTATAAAAATTTTTTATGTGGCAATCGCCATTTTTAGCGTGGCAATGGTGTTTTTAAGTCTTCAAGATCCCTATTTAACGGAAGCTTTTAAAAAAGATAATACAATTGCAAATATGGAGATGATTGGCATAAATGATTATGAAATAGGAGAAAAAATAAATTTGCAAATCACAGCCAAAAGCGGAACTAGGTATAAAAATTATGACGAATTTATGGATTTTAACGGAACTCACTTAGAAGTCGATTTAAATCATACTCTTAGTTCAAAAACGGCTATCAGAAAGGGCGATATTTTGACCTTTAAAGGAGACGCAAACTACCAAAATAGCGACAATATAAACTATACTTCACAAGAAATCATTTACAATACAAAGAAAAAAATCGTTTCGAGCAATGTGCCGTTTGTTATGTGGCAAGGCGAAGATAGGGTCGGTGGAAAAAGCATTGTTTATGATATTAATAAAAAGCAGACAAACGCAAAAGGAATTCACGCATGGTATCAGATAAAAGATCAAAATTCTACAAACTAACTGCCTTTTTGGCGGTTTTTGCACTAAATTTGAGTGCAGGCGAGCAAGTCGAAGTTATGGCGGATAATTTTTTTGCCGATGAAGTGAAGCAAATTAGCCATTTAAGCGGTAATGTTACTATAAAAAAAGGAAGTTACGATACGCTAAAATCGGATAAACTAACTATAACTTTTGATAAAAATAGACAGCCTACAAAATACACAGCCACAGGAAATGCAAATTTTAAAATTTTGCTAAACGGCAAACACTACGACGGCAAAGGCGGAATGCTAACTTATACGCCAGAAAGCGAAATTTACACCCTTGAAAATAACGCATATTTACATGAAACTGAAACAAAAAAACAAGTTTATGGCGATAAGATTATCGTAAATCGCACAAAAGGCACTTACGAAGTAAAAAGTGGTTCAGGTGCGGAGAAAAAGCCGATTCGTTTGATTTTTCAAGTCGAGGATAATAAGTGATAAAGGTTTGCGGGGCTAAATTTATCACTTCTGCTAGTGGGCTTAGCGATAGCCCTGATTTTGGCAAAAGCGAAGTTGCCTTTTTAGGGCGGAGCAATGTCGGAAAAAGTAGCTTTATAAACGCCCTTGTGGGTCAAAAAAGCTTAGCAAAATCAAGCTCAACGCCCGGAAAAACGCAACTTGTAAATTTTTTCGAAGCCGAATTTATTGAGAATTTGGGCGAAAATAGTGAAAAATTTTCGCTTATTTTTGTCGATTTGCCCGGTTTTGGCTATGCAAAAGTTTCAAAAAAAATGCACGGAATTTGGCAAAAAAACTTGGACGAATTTATTAAAGAACGCAAAAATATAAAGCTTTTTGTGCATTTAATCGACTCTCGCCAGTTTGATTTACAAATCGATTTAAATTTGCAAGATTATCTAAAAAGTTTTTTGCGAAACGATCAAAAAATCATAAAATTTTACACAAAAAGTGATAAATTAAATCAAAGCGAAAAAGCCAAAGTTTTAAAATTTGATAACGAAGCAAAATTTATCTCAGTTTCAAAAAATTTTGGCATAGAAAACGCTAGACAAAGCATTATAAAAGGGGTTTTTGGTTTATGATAGAGTTAAAAAAAGCTAGACTTTGCGATATTGAAAGTATGCAAAATTTAGTAAAAGATGAGGTCGAAAGCGGGGTGCTTTTACCAAGAAGCGACGAAGAGATTGCGACAAATATTCGTTCTTATACTCTTGCTTTTCGTGACGGAGAACTAGCGGGTTTTGCGTCTTTGAAAATTTTTAATGCGAATTTAGCCGAAGTGCGAAGTTTGGTTGTATCGCCGAATTTTCGTAAGCAAGGCATAGGCGCAAAAATAGTAGAAGAACTTATCAAAGAAGCCGAATTTTACGGCTTAAAGCAGGTTTTTGCTCTAACTTATCAAAAAGGTTTTTTTGAGAAATTGGGCTTTAAAGAAATTTCAAAAGAAGAGCTTCCAGCTCAGAAAATTTGGGCAGATTGTATAAAATGCAAAAAATTTCCGGTATGCAACGAAATCGCAGTAATCTATACGCTATAACAAATGCTTTTTTGATAGCGTGTTTGTTTATTTATCTGATTTTAACTTCAATGAATCAAAAATTACCGCCGCTAATAGGGCTATTTTTTCTTCATCAAATCGTGCTAAGATTTGAAAATGAAAACAAATTTAAAAGCTACGGCGCAATGTGGTATATAGGCATACTTTATCTTTTTATAGCTGAGCAAATTCACGGATTTCATCTATTTTCAATTGCCGTTACATTTATCATTTTTTATCTTTTTATATTTGAAATTTCGATCAAATTTATTAAATTTAGAAATTTGCTCATCGCACTTTATGTTCTTATCGGTTATGCGGGGACTTTTTTGGTTAGCAATGCTATTTCGTATGCCAAAAAAAGCGGATATTTGGTTTTTGGAAGCGAATATCTTTGGTATATTTTTATTGAAATTTTAATCGGACTTCTTATTTTTAGGGGAAGATTGGTATGAGATTAAAATTGGTTTTTTCGTTTATTCTCATATTTTGGGCTATGCTTTTGGTGCGAATTTACTATCTTTCTATCAAATCAAATGAATATTACGAAGAAATCGCCGAACAAAATGTGGTAAAAAGCGAACTCATCGCTCCTGTTAGAGGGCAAATTTTAGATACCAAAGGCACACCATTAGCCATAAATAGGCTTGGATTTTCGATTTGGCTTGCCCCACATTTGAAAATGGGTAGCGAATTAGAAGAAGAAATTTCAGTTTTAACGGAAATTTTTTCAGAACTAAATGCTACGCAGATAAAAAAAGATTATCAAAAACAAAATTCGCCTTACAATCAAAATTTTATAAAAGTTGTCGAATTTTTGGATTATAACGAAACCGTAAAACATTTTGCCACGCTAAATTTAAGAGATAAATTAAAAATCGAGCCAAACTCTCAAAGGCTTTATCCGCAAAATTCCCTTGCTTCGCATGTCATCGGCTATGTGGGTCGTGCAAATTCGAAAGATATAGAAAAAAACTATATGTCGCGTTTAACGGGATATGTCGGCAGAAGCGGCGTGGAAGGGTATTATAACGGAATTTTGCAAGGCAGTATCGGTGAGCGAAAAACAAAAGTTACAGCCCTAAATAAAGTCGTCGAAGAAATTTCATTTGTGCCGCCTAGCAGTAGTGATATAGAGCTTACTATTGATATTCAGTTGCAAAAACACCTGCGTGAAATTTTTAAAAAAGACGCAGGAGTCGCCATAGTCATGGATATAAAAGACGGAGCGATACTAGCGGCGGGAAGCTTTCCTGAATATGATTTAAATCAGTTTGTAACGGGCATTAGCGCTGAAAATTGGAACGAGCTTATAAACGATTTGAGCCACCCATTTACAAATAAGCTTGTAAATGGGCTTTATCCGCCAGGTTCAGTTATAAAAATGGCGATTGGAATGTCGTTTATAAATTCGGGCAAAATCGCCGAAAATTGGGCGCCACATTGTAGCGGTGTAATGGAGCTTGGCGGGCGTAAATTTCGTTGTTGGAAAGGCTGGGGTCACGGCAAGGTAAATTTAAACGATGCCATTAGAGAGAGTTGCGATGTCTATTTTTATGAAGGAAGTTTGATTGTGGGCATTGATTATATGGCGAGTTATCTTGATAGAATGGGCTTTGGTCGCAAAACAAATGTCGATTTGCCGAACGAATTTGTAGGTACCGTGCCAAATAAAGCATGGAAAATGCAAAAATTTAAGCGCCCGTGGTATCAAGGCGAAACCGTAAATGCCTCAATCGGGCAGGGCGATATTTTGATTACACCTATGCAAATGGCAAAACACACAGCCGAACTAGCTTCGGGGCATGGCTTGACGCCGCATTTTTTAAAAAGTATCGAAGGCGAAAAAATAGAATTTGCCCCAAAAGAGCTTTTTACGCCGACAGAAATGTTGCAACTACCGATGATAAGAAAGGCTATGTTTGAAGTTGCAAATCACGAAAAAGGCACTGCAACAAAGGTTTTGCAAGGTATCGTTGTGCCGATTGCAGCTAAAACAGGCACGGCTCAGGTCGTAGGAATTTCGCAAACGGAAAAAACTCGCATGAAGGAAGCCGATATGGAGTATTATCAACGCTCACACGCATGGATGACGACATTTGGACCTTATGAAAAACCACAATATGCAGTAACCGTGCTAGTCGAGCATGGCGGCGGCGGCGGAAGTGCAGCCGGTCCAAAAGTAAAGCAAATTTATGAAAAACTTGTTGAGCTTGGTTACATAAAAATCCCTGAACCTACGGAAAAATCGGATAAAAAAGTGCAGAAAAGAAAAAATAATTAAATTATTTGTTCGAATTTAATCTTTAAATTTAGTGAATTTTGCAAATTTTGATATATCAAATTTCGCTTTAACGCTTCGTTTGTAAATTTGCTAAATTCATCATCGCTCATATCGCTTGAAATGTAAATTTTTATCTCGCAAAGCTCGATTTTTGGGCTATCATCATAGCCGATGACATTTAAAATGGTTAGCGAATTTGAAATTTCAAATTTAATCTTGCCTTCCATTTCTAAAATGGCGATTTTTTTGAATTTTGCAAATTCATAAATTCCAGCCAAAACTCCACCTAAAAGGCTACTTGCGAAATAATCAAGCGAACTTTTTTCCGTGCTTTTTATATCAAAATTTATCTGATTTGATATTATTATCTCATCATTTGGCGTAAAAAGCTTGATTTTGTTTTCTCGCAAAACGGCTCGGTATTTAGCATTAAATTTTTCAAATTCCATATTTTTCTCTAAGTGCGATTTTAGCGTTATTTAGTGCGTTTAGTTTAGCTTTGATTATATCGTAAGAATTTAGCGTTCTATTTGCAAAAGTGGCAAAACCACAATCAGGATTTAGCAAAATGCGATTTTTAGGGATAAATTTAAGCAAATTTTCTGCCCTTTGCACGATTTCATCTACGCTTTCGATTTTATCATTTCTAGGATTTATCACGCCAAGTCCGATAGTAGCGTGATTTCGCATAAATTCATTTTTAAAAAGCGTTTGGATTTCCCCGGCTCTTGGTGTTGCAAATTCAAGCATAAAAATTTCACAGCCTGATTTTTCAAAAAGCTTTAAAAGCCCGTCATAAGAGCCTTTTAGTAAAATACTTTCATCCTTACTCCAATTTCCCCTACAAACATGCAAAGCTGTTTTGATATTTTTGCTTTTTGCATATTTTATTAAGTTTTCTATCAAATTTGAAGCAAATTCTAGCTCTTCTTCATAGTTTTTTTTCTCGCTAAGTGCAGCACACATAAACGATCTTGTCTGCTCTTTTGAAAAGAGAATTTCGGTTAGCACAGGCTCGTCAAACTGCACCAAATCAACACCAAATTCAGCCAAATCATCGATTTCGGCTTTTAAAATTTCCAAAACATCTACGCTTAGGCTTTCTTTATCGTCATAAAAATGCGATGAAAGTTCGCCAAGCCACATCGAGCGAGTTAGCAGATAAATGCCCGGCAAAGTGGCCTTTAAAGGGCGATTTGTAAATTTTTTAACTAGCTTCATTTCACCCAGCACAAGCGGGTTTTTTCGTTTTACTTTGCCGACACAAACGGCGTTTTTAATGGCAAGAGCAGGGACATCTAAAATTTCAAGCATATCTTCAAAACGCTGTTTTTGTGGCATAAAATCAAGCATTTCGCTCATACTCATTAGCTTTGCACCAGCTATTTTTTCGCTTACAAATGAAAGGTAATTATCCCTATTAAGCTCACCGCTTGTGATAAAATCAATGTCAAATTTTTCTTGCAAACGAACGACTTTTTCAGTCTCTTTTTGCAAAATATTATCAACTTCGCTTTTTGAAATTTTACCCAAAATTTGCTTTTTTCGTGCAAGTAAAAGCTCTTGTGAGCGTGGCATTGACCCCATTAGCGAAGTTGAAAAAGCTTTCATTTTAATATCCAAAAAAGCTTAGATACTCATTTGCCTGAGTGATTTGAACAAAGCCTTTTGTGCGACCACTGACCCACTTTTTAAGACCTTCTAAATCCATCATCTCTTTGTGTTTTGGATTGTTATAATCCATTAAAAATAGCACTTTTTCAAATTCATTTAGCAAATTTTTATCAAAATCGCTTCTAGCGTTGAAAATGCAGTGGTCAAATAGTGCCGTTTCATCTAAAATGACAAATTTATCTTTATCCAAAGTGCCATCACTTGCCCAACGCTCATAGTTCATATCAAGCATCCATGAAGCCGATACTTCGCCTTTTTCGAGCGCTTTAAAGGCGTCTAGCTCGCCACCGACATGATCGCCATGTAGTCCCACGCCGATGTCAAATCGAACTTCTTCATAATCACTACCAAATTCAAGTCCGTTTAAATGCAAGTGATTTATCGGAATTAGCCTTGCTTGTGGCGAATCATAAGCTCCAAAGCCGATTTTTTTGCCCTTTAAATCGCTTAAATTTGCAATCTCTTTTGTCGTTACTAGATAAGATTTTCTATCGTTATCGGTATCTCTCATGGCTGAGTTTAAAACGCTTCCTTTGCTTCGCAAAAATGCGTCTAAGTAGGCTAATGGCGAATTCCACGCAATGTCGATTTCGCCTTTTAAAAGTGCATCGACTTGCATTTTATAATCTTTAAAGAAAACAGGCTCTAAATTTAGTCCGTTTTCTTTGAAAAAATCAGCGATAATGCCCCAAATAACAGTAACTTGTGGTGCGTAGATGACGGCTCCTAGTTTTATTGTTTGCATAAATTTTCCTTATTAAATTTAAATTTGCAAATTTGCATTGCAAATGCCGACAGATTGGGGCGTTTATGAGCAAAACGAGTGAAACGCTAGACTGGTATGTCTGCGTGAGCGAGTTTTGTGATATATCGCCCCAAGATTAGGCTGGTTTATTTCTAAATTTACTATATCTCTTGACCTGTGATTGCTTTTCCTAGCCATATAGTAAGCACATCGACGCTTGGCGCCATAATCTGACTTGCTAGGCTATCACGCAAATATCGCTCCATATTTCCAAATTTATTATACGCCTTTCCGCCGCCAATTCGCATACCGATATTTGCTAGTTCTATCGCACTTTCACTTGCAAAAATTCTTGCACTTAGAAGCTTAGCAAACGCTTCTTCTTCGCCATTTGCGATGGCTTTTGCAGCTTCTTTTGTGCCAAGAACTGCTGCATTTGTTTTAGCATAAATTTTTGCTAGGTGAATTTGGACTGTTTCAATCGCACAAAGTGGTTTATCATCGCCATATTTTCGCGTTGTAGAATGCGAAATAGCTTCATTTAAAATCGCCTTACAAACACCGCTATAAACGGCTGCCAAACCACATACAAAAAGTGGTGCAATGCCGTTAAAAACCTGCTCCATACCAGTATCTGGACTACCTATGCGAAATTTATTATTTAGTTTTAGATTGTCCATTTTCATCTGGCAAGATACATTTGCTCTCATGCCAAGCCCGTTCCAGCTGTTGCTTAAAAACTCCAAGCCTTGCGTTCCAAGCGGAATGCACCAGTTATCGATGCCGTCTTTGCCGCGGGCTAAAACAAGATAAAAACTTGCGTATCCGCCACTTGTAACCATGCTTTTTAAGCCATTTAGCGTGGTAGTATCGGCTTCAAAACTAGCTGTCGTATCAGGCATATAAAAGTGTGTTCCACTTCCAAGCTCGCTATATGCAAGGGCGGCGAATTTTTTCTCTTCTACGATAGATTTGAAAACCTCTTTTTTAAGCTCGTCGCTACCATATTTGTTTAAGCAAAATAACGCAACATTGCTCATCATATAACAAAGCCCGACACTAGCCGAACTTTCGGCAAACGCCATACAAATTTCAGCGTGTTCTTCTATGCCAAGTCCAGCCCCGCCATACTCTTTTGGGATAACTAACGAAAAATATCCTTCATTTGCTATTTCTTTAAAGGTTTCAACCGCAAATGCCTTATTTTCGTCATTTGCAACTACGAACGGATCAATGTGTTTTTTGGCAAATTCTCTTGCCTTTTTGTAGATTTCTGACATTCAAGTCCTTTTTTTGTTCTACGCAAACCTTGCGTCTAAAATCCTTAATACTACTAAAATTCCCATTTTAATACCATTAAAAAAAATAATATATTTTTAAATTAATATTATTTTAAGTTTTAAATTTTCAAAAAAACGAAAGAAAATGAGACGAAAGAAAAGGCATTTTACTGATTAAATTTTGTAAATTCATTTGAAAATCACAAATTTTATAGACTTTTTATTTTTTTAGTTATAAAATACTAGTTCGTGTCTCGTTAGCTCAGCTGGTAGAGCATCTGACTCTTAATCAGGCGGCCGCAGGTTCGAACCCCGCACGGGACACCATTTAATGTTTTGTGGCCCTTTCGTCTAGCGGTTAGGACGCCGGCCTCTCACGCCGGCAACACGAGTTCGATTCTCGTAAGGGTCACCAAAGCTTTTTTATGTTTAAATTTGTTGGGAGATTTATTTTCCTTTGTCTTATTTTGTGTAAGGACTTGAATAATGAGTGCTTTTGATTTTTCTATAAGATTTGAAAATCTTGACAAGCTTATCCGAAGCACTAAAAGCGATTTGACAAATTTATCCTTGCATTTATCGACTTGTAATAACGATAAAATGGGGATTGTAATCTTTTTATTATTTGATTGGAATAAATATTTTACACAAAAGAAAATTTCTATAAGCGCGCAAATACAATTTCAAAATAGTGAATTTTGAATTTTGTGCGAATTTAACATCTCTAAAAGCGAGTTTTTATCACAATTTACCAAAGCATAGTGAAAATCTTTTATATTTTTTAAATTTTCAAGGCGATTGTAGCGAAAATCAGCGTCTATGCCTTTTATCTCTTTGCTCCACGGAAGCGAAATAACGATATTTTGGCTAAATTCTTTTGTAAGAAACCTTGCTGCTTTTACAAAAAGCGTCTCATCGCTTTCGCAGATAAAAGCGCGATAGCTCTCGCCAAATTTGCAAATTCTAAAAAATCTATCCACAAAAACAGGCTCAAAATGCTCTAAATTTCGTAAATCGCCGATTTTATAATTTATATTTTGTTCTTTTAAAAACTCTACAATTCCGCAAAATTCATCGATGAAAATTCTAGGAAGCGGTAAATTTTGATAATAAACTTCATCAAAAATGAAATTTGAAAAGAAAATTGAGCCTAAAAAAAGCATTTCGTAATCCGAATTTGGCGTTATTTTCAAAAGTTTTGAACCAAATTTTTCCAAAATCTCGCCGTCTTTGCAAAAAAATATTTTTTCATCTTCGCTACCGGTTAAAATGAGTAAAAATTCATGCAGATTTTGTGGCGCAAACAAAACACTTTTTGGCAAAACAAATCGTTTTAAAATTTCATTTTGTATTAAATTTGTTCGCACAAATTTGTGGTTTTTTGAATTTGCAAAAAAGACTATCAAACGAGTTAGTGCTTGGTTTAAATTCGCAACCCTTATAAGTGCGATTTCGCTATTTTTTATCTCGCAATCGCCACTAAAAATAATCGCATACGCTCCAAGCTCGATTGCTTTTTGAATTTCGCTCTCATCGCCGTTAATGTCGATAAAGGCAAATTTTGACTTTACGCCTTCGCTTTTGTAGGCAAAACCTTCCACAACGCTAACGCTTGGTTCGTTTATAAGTTCGCCCCCGCTTAGCCTTGCAAGATTTATAATGTTTATCAAAATTTGCCCCTAAATTTACCCTACAACTGCGCCGTTTTTAACCACGCCGTGAGTGCCAAGAAGCGTCAGTGCGCCATCTTCCGCGCTTAAAATCATACCTTCGCTCATATTTCCAAAAACTTTTCGTGGTTTTAAATTTGCCAAAACGCAAACTTGTTTGCCGATTAAATCTTTTGGATTGTAGTATTTGGCGATTCCGCTCATTATTTGGCGTGGATTTTCTTCGCCAAGATCTATTTTAAATTTCAAAAGTTTTTCGCTACCATCGACGCTATCGCACTCTAAAATCGTGCCGACTTTGATAACACATTTTTTAAAATCATCGATTGAAATTTGCGAATTTTCGCATTTTGTTTCAGGTTTATTTGCCAAATTTGCCGTATTTTGCGAATTTGCGGTTTCATAATTTGGCTTAGCCATAAGTTCGGTTTCAACTTTTGCAAAAAGCGGTGCAACGGCACTAGCTTTAAAATCAAAAATTTCATCTTTTAAAATAAGTCTTTCATAGTTTTGCGAATTTATCTCAAAACCTAGTGCTTCGCCGATTTTAACGGCAGTTTTTGGCATTGCAGGACTTAGCAAAATAGCAACTTTGGCTAAAATATTTGCCACAAGCGCAACAAGAGCGTTTGCTTTTTCTTCGTTGCCGTTTTTCATCAAATTCCATGGTTCGTATTTTGCGATGGCTGTATTTGCCAAAGTAAGAGCTCTAAAAAGCTCTTCTAAATAGCGATTTGTTGCAACTTCTTCAAGCGAATTTATGGCATTTTGCAAGTAAATTTTCGTTTCATTTAACTCATCTGTAAAGAATTTTGCAGTATCTTTTGAATTTATCACAAAATTTGAGTATTTGCTACTCATGCCGATAATGCGATTTAGCAAATTTCCCAAATCATTTGCGAGTTCTGAATTTATGCGAGAGATTATCGCTTTTTGCGAGAAATCGCCATCTTGCCCAAACGGCACTTCGCGTAGCAAAAAGTATCGAAACTGCTCCAATCCGTAAGCGTCAGCCACTTCTTTTGGATTTACTACATTGCCTAAGCTTTTACTCATTTTTTTGCCGTCTCTTGTCCACCAGCCGTGTGCTGCTATGTGTTTTGGAAGTGGCAGATCCAAACTCATCAAAAACGCAGGCCAATACACAGCATGAAATCGCAAAATGTCCTTGCCGACAACATGAAGCGTGTTGCCCCAAAAGTCCATTTTTTCGCCGTTTATGGTGTAACCAAGGGCTGAGACATAGTTAAGCAGGGCATCAAGCCAAACATACATTACATGTTTTGGTTCATTTAGCGAATTTGGAAGCTTAATCCCCCAGTCAAAACTCGTGCGGGTAATGGAGAGATCTTTTAAGCCGTTTTTGACAAAGCTAATAACTTCATTTTTTTTGCCGTTAGGAAGAACGCATTTTTCGCTGTTTTCATACCATTTTAGCAGTTTGTCTTCATATTTTGAGAGTTTGAAAAAATAGCTTTCTTCTTTGACAATTCGCGTTTTTTTACCACAATCAGGGCAGTATTCGCCGTCGATTAACTGCGTTTCTGGGAAAAAACTCTCACAGCTAACGCAGTAAAAGCCTTCATACTCGCCTTTGTAAATATCGCCGTTTTTGTGCATTATCTCAAAAGCATTTTGAACTGTTTTTTTGTGATAATCATCTGTTGTGCGAATAAATTTATCGTAACTTATTTCAAATTCGTCCCAAAGATTTCTGAATTTTGCACTGATTTCATCGGCGTAAGCTTGTGGCGTTTTATCTCGCATTTTAGCGGCTTCTTCGATTTTTTGTCCGTGTTCGTCCGTGCCTGTTAAAAAAAATGTTTCATGCCCTTGCAAACGATAAAATCTCGCCATACAATCGCAAATAATCGTAGTATAAGCATGTCCTATGTGCGGGACATCATTGACATAATAAATCGGTGTTGTAACAAATCTTTTTTCCATAATCTTTCCTTAAAAATCAAATCCGCCGCTTTGACCTTTTGACATATTTTCAAAGGTCGCCTTGACATAATCATCGCGAATTTGGCAATCTAAAATTTTCTCGCATTTAAAGCAACTATCAATGCCCAAATTTTGTTGGCAATCAAGCAAAATTTGGGTTTTTTTATCAAATTCTATCTCGTAAGAATCTTTTTCTTCCATTTTTATTTTCCGTAAATTTCGTGAAGTTTGGCTATTTCATATTTTGAGCCAAAAAAGCATGGGCTGGTTTGATGAATTTTTTCGATTTTTATCTCAAAAAGCGAATTTGAAGTGCCGTTAGTTGTGGCGCCACCTGCTTTTTCGTAAATAAATGCAAAAGGCAAAACTTCAAATGTAACGCGAAGCTTTCCGTTTGGTGCGTCAGTTGTCGCCGGGTAGCTAAAAAGTCCGCCGCCTTTGATGAGAATTTGGTGCAGGTCGCTAACCATAGCGCCGCTATACCTAAGACGATAACCCTCGTCAAAAAGCGAATTTACAAGCTTTTTGTGTTTTTCGCTCCAACCTTTTTGCGTGGCTCCCGTTGCGTTTAGTTTGCCTTTTTCTTTCAATTTTAATTCATTTATAAAAACAAATTCACCTTGCGGATTTAAGCGATAAAGTTTAGGTGAGCTTTCGCAAACTACCATTTCAAGGCGTGGTCCATAAAGTGTGTAAGCAGCAGCGACTAAATTTTTGCTAGAAATTTCATTTTTGTAAATTCCAAAAATTGAGCCGATAGCAAAATTCACATCAAAAAGGCTTGACCCGTCAAGCGGATCGTAAGCTACGATAAATTCGCCTTTTTCGTTGATTGTTAGCATTTCATCTTTTTCTTCGCTCACCAAAGCTTTAACAAGGTTCGAATTTTTAAATTCATCTTCTATGATTTTATCGCTTAAAACATCGAATTTAAGCTGTGTGTCGCCTGTTGAGTTTTGATTTTGCGTGTAGCCAAATTCGGCAAATTTAAGCTCGTTGCTGATTTTCTTGGCGATATTTTCTATTGTTTTAAAAATTTCTTGCATGTTTTATCCTTTTAAACTTTTTTTGCATTTTGCAAAATCCACTCGCAAACGCCGTTTGTGTCGTTAATATCAAAAAACGGAAGATTAAATTTAGACATTTTTTCATCGCCTAAATTTGAAGCAATCGCATTTGAAAACGGCAGATAGCTTTCATCGATTTTATCCAAAAATAGGCTAATTCGCGGAAGCGGAAGTGTTTTTAGCCCTTCGACAATCAAAATATCAAACTCATCAACCATTTTGATGATTTGCTCGATTTGCATTTTATTTTGCGAAAAAAATGTCGTTCTTGTGGGACTTGCCACGACGACATCGGCTCCAAGAGCGCTAAATTTGAAGCTATCTTTGCCTTCGGTGTCAAATTTAGCCTTGTCTTTTGGATCATGTTTTACAATCACAACCTTTAATCCGTCATCAATAAATTTTTTCGCAACCTTACAAATAAGCGTAGTTTTGCCGTTATTTGACGGACCGCTAAACGCAATAGCAACTCGTTTCATAAAATTCCTTAAATTCTTTGCATTAAAATCTAAGGATTATACCAAATTTAGCCTTTTAAAATTTTGAGTTTTTTAAAATTTGATGAGCGAATTTAAAAATCACCGCATTGATTTTTCGATTTATTCTTAAAAAAGTAAAAATTCGCTAGAATTACCGAGTTTAGCTTAAATTTATAAGGTTAGTTTTTATGAAAAAAATTATTTTGGTATGTTTTGGTGCGTTTTTTTTGTTTTCTTGCTCGAAAAAAGAGCAAATTCACGAGCCGATAAAAAATGAATTTATGGCTTATACGCAAAAGTTTGAGTCGGTTAAAGAAAATGATAGATATTTGGCGATTGCGACATATTTAAACCCAGTAATGCCCGAAATTCGCAATGAAAACGAAGATGAGTTTTTTTTGCTTAGTGCCTATCCAAAAGAGATAGAATTTGATAAATCTAGTCTTAAAATTAACGGAAGTAGCGAAAATATCGTTATAACCGAGCTTAGCAAAGATGACCCGCTTATGCAAAAAGTCGCTTTTAATATCCCTTGGTCTCGCACCTATAAAATCACAGCACCAAAAAGCGGGGCGGATTATTTGACCATCTCGTATCGCACAACTAACGGATTAGAGGCTAAATTTAGCTTTCGAAAAGTTTCAAAATCGATGTATTGGAATCCGAAAATAAAGCTTGATGATTGATTATAAATTAATTTAGCCTAGCTTTTTTTGTTGCAAGTATTGTAGGATGGGCATCCTTGCCCACCAAAAACAGACAAAAATTTAGCGAATTTTATCACTCAAACTTGGTTTTAAAAGTTTTTCAAGCTCTTCTTTGACTGAAATTTTCGCACTCGGCTCTAAAATTTGACGATAAATTATATAGTTTGCCAAAACTTTTTTGCCATAATCTCTGCTTTCGGCAAATGTTACAAGCTCCATTGACAAAAACGGCTCGTATTTGCCTTTATTAAACAAATCTCCCCTTTGAAGCATTCGCTTTGTAAAGCCCAAACCGCCGTTATACGCGTATGCGATAAAAACAGGGCTAATTAGGCTTTTTTCAAGATAATCGATATGCAAATTTGCAAATTTATAGGCGATTTGGGGTTTAAACATATCATCTTGGTCAAAATCCGTCATTTTTAACTGTTTTTTGCCTAAATCGTTTGCGACAAACGGCATAAACTGCATCATTCCAAGTGCATACGAAGTCGAAACCGAACCTGGGATAAATCTACTTTCTTGTCGCCCGATGGCTAAAAGCAGAGCCTTTCGGTGGTTATCGCCATCGCCTATAAATTCCATAAACGGCATAGCATAAAAGTTATCTTTGTAGCCTGTGGCTTTATTCATAATGTAGCTATACTCGCCGATTGTGGCTTTGGTATCGAAAAATTTAGCAAATTCGATAAGTTCGGCTTTGCTCATTTTATCGGCTTTTGCTTTGGTGCGAACCCAGTTAAAAGGATCGCTTATATCGTAGTTTTTTGGCGCGTCGGCTGTGGGCTCAGGGATAATGACACTTATGCTTTTATTTCCCGTAAGTTCTTTTGCATAAAGCGAATAAATGCTATAAACGCTGCTATTAGCAAGTTCGTTTAAGATATTTTCATCTTTTGTTAGCAGATAAATCCAAAATTTGGCATTATCAGCGTTATGAACCGATTTTTCTACCTTTGTGGCAGTTTTGAAAAATTCTACTGCTTTTTGCTCTTCGCCAAAAGTCAGTGCATTTACGCCGAGCAAAAATGCGTTTTTATGATCGCTTAGAGCAGGGTTTGCTTGCAATATAAAATGGCGTAAATTTGTGTGTTTTTTATTTATCACGCAATCGTGCAGTATCGCATAAAAATCAGAATTCGCGGCTAAATTTGTATAAAATTCTTCATTTTCGCCGCTTAGTTCGATACTTTTTGGCGAAGCATAGTTATAATATGAGATGAAATTTGCAGCATCGCCCAAGCTTTCAAAATATGCCAAAGGATTTTCTTTGCTAAATCCTATTAATCTATTTGCCAAATTTGGGTGGTTTTGTGCTAAATCTGAAGCTAGTTTTAACTTCGTTTCATTTGGCAGTTTCGCGATAAAACTTGGATAAAGCCTTGCTTTTATGCAGGTTAAATTTGCATCTAAAATATTTTTTGTGCCAACTCCTGCGCATTTATCTTTTGGTTTAACTGGCGGAAAAATTTTATCAAGCTCTTTTTTTAATTTGCCTTTGTTGCGATAAATTCCGCTTTGTTTTAGGGCTCTTATTTGTTTTTTATCGTATTTTGTCTCATCGATTAAACGATAAATGTAATAATCTTTCGCCAAAGATTTCGGTTTGTCTTTTAGCTCTTCGTAGCTTAAAATTTCGGCAAAAACGGCACACGGAAGCAACAAAATAATGGCAAATTTAAAAACTATTCGCATACATTAACCTTAAAATCAAATTATCAAGCAACATTAAAATAAAAAGTATTATAAGTGGCGCAAAGTCGAACATTCCGACATTTGTCGGTATGATTTTTCGCACAGAGTTAAAAAGTGGTTCGGTTAAATTGCGAAAAAATCGCACGAATTTGTTGTATGGATTTATCGGCAAAAAGCTGATAATACAAGCGATGAAAATCACCAAAACAGCGATTCTAATAGCCAAATGCAATAAAAATAAAATTATACTCATAACGCAACAATTTCCTTTATATCATCTTTTATATAGCCCCAAAGTTCGCTAAGCTCTGGTCCATGGGCTTCGCCAGTTAAAAGCAATCTTAACGGCATAAAAAAGTTTTTGCCTTTTAAACCGCTTTTTTCCATTAAATTTGCTTTAAATTCGCTAAATTCAGTAGGAATTTGCTCGAATTCTGCGATTTTTTGGCGTAAAATTTCAGCATTTTCGCTAAATTCGCTCCCAATTTCTTTTTTAGAGTAAATTTTTTCGACCTTTGCCTTGATTTCAGGCACCAAGCTACTTTCTTGTGTGTAAAATTTAATCAAATTTGCAAATTTATCGCTCAACCCAAAAAACTCAGCCAAACGAGACGGCGTGGCAAGTTTGATATGTTCTCTATTTATAAAAGATAGTTTGTCAATGTCAAATTTAGCAGGGCTTTTTGAGATATTTTTTATGTCAAACCACTCTGCGGCTTGGCTTAAAGTAAAAATTTCGCACGGCGTTTTATTTCCCAAAGTAAGCAGATAGTTTGCAATGGCTTCCGGTAAATAGCCACTCTCTAAAAGCCATTTAACCGATGAGCTATTTTCCCTTTTGCTCATTTTTTTGCCGTTTTCATTTAAAATAATCGGCAAATGCGCATATTTTATCTCTTTATCATATCCCAGATACTGCCTGATTAAATTTTGTTTTGGCGTGTTTGAGACATGATCCTCTCCACGCACCACGCAACTTACGCCCTCGCACATATCATCGATCGCACAAGCAAAGTTATAAGTAGGCGTTTTATCGGCTCTCATTATGACAAAACTATCGATATTTTCAGGCTCAAAGCTAACTTCACCTTTGATTAAATCTGTAAATTTCATAGTATTCTCAGGTTTTTTAAGGCGGATTACAAAAGGTTTATCGCACTCTAAAACTTCCAAATCGCTCATTTTTTCGCAGGTTCCGTCGTAGCGATATGCTCTATTTTCATTTTTAGCTTTTTCTTTTTTAATTTCAAGTTCATCTTCCGTGCAAAAACAGCAAAACGCCTTTTTTTCAGCTAAAAGTTTTGCCGCAAATTCTCTGTGAAATTTCAAATTTTTACTTTGATAATACAGCGTTTGCCACGAAATTCCAAATTTGCTTAAAATTTCTAAAATTTCTTTATCTTTTCCGTCTATATTTCGTTCATTGTCGGTATCTTCGATACGCAAGATAAATCCGCTTTTATCTTGGAGCGAAAGGACGAAATTTATGATTGCCGCGCGCAGGTTTCCTATGTGCATGTCGCCTGTGGGGCTTGGTGCAAAACGATACATTGTAAAATTCCTAAATAAATTTAAATTTTAAAGGCTGATTATACTTTAAAAATTCTAAGAAAAAGCAAAAACAAAGTTTAAAAGTGCTAATATCGCAAAAATTTATTTAGGAGTAAATTTATGGGTTTTATTAGCGAATTTAAAGAATTTGCTGTTAAGGGAAATGTCATAGATATGGCAGTGGGTGTCGTCATCGGTGGAGCGTTTGGAAAAATCGTAACTTCGCTTGTGGGCGATGTGATTATGCCGGTTGTCGGCGTCATCACAGGCGGCGTAAATTTTAGCGATTTAAAAGTGATTTTAAAAGAAGCAGTCGGCGAAACACCTGCCGTAAGCATAAATTATGGTGCATTTATACAAAATATCATCGATTTTACCATTATCACATTTTGTATTTTTGTGGTGATTAAAGCTATAAATAAACTAAAAAGAGAAAAACCTGCCGAGCCTGAAGCTCCTGCTGAACCTAGCGAAGATATTTTGCTACTTAGAGAAATCAGGGATAGTCTTAAAAAATGAATTTAAAAGAAATTCCATTTTTTGAAAATTTAAGCGACGAAAAGCTTAAACGCCTTGAAGAGATTTCGTTTTTTAAAAGTTATAAAAAAGACGATTTTCTCTTTTTTGAAGGCGAAAAAAGCGAACATTTGTTGATTTTAACGCAAGGTATGGTTAAAATTTATAAAACTTCATCGAAAAACAGAGAAATTTTGCTTCATACGACAAAAGCGATTTCATTTGTCGCAGAACTTACAAATTTCAATGAAATTCCCTATCCTGCGACCTGTTCTTTTATGAGTGAGGGCGAAGTTTTAAAGATAGATTATGCAAAATTTAGATCTGAATTTATGAGCGAAGCAAGTATCTGTTTTGGATTAATACAATCACTAACAGCCAAAATTAGGACACTAGATCAACTAATCGAACGCCAAATCGTGTTAAATGCAGACGAAAGAGTTGTGAATTTTATTATGGAAAATTTTGAATTATTTAAAAATTCAAAACAATCACAAATCGCAAATCTTTTAAATTTAGCGCCCGAAACGCTATCTCGCATGATAAACAAATTCAAAAAAGCGGATTTTTGGTTTTTGATGATAATGGCAAAGTTGTCAAATTTGATGAAACAAAAGTGTGAATTTAGCCGTTTTATGCTAGACTTGCGCTTATGAAAGTTTTATATTTGTTTCCTATTATCGCAACTACGCTGTTTTGGTTTTTGAATTATTATGTTTTTCGCTCGATAACGGCGCGTTTTAGCTCATATAAATTTGGTAAAAAAATCAAATTTTTTACGGCGATTTTTTGCCTAGCATTTTGGATTTTAGAGATGATTTATTTCATCTCTATCGGCACCAGAGCGATGTTGCCAAGCGAATTTTTTTATAAAATTTGCGTTTATGCTATGGCTACTAGCTTTGGCGTGTTTTTGGTTTGTATGATTTATGATATTTTTGAAATCACACTAAAAACGACCAAATTTAACGAAAATAGAAGAAAATTTTTAAAAATCGCCCTTGACATTTCATTTGTGATAATCGCCTTTACTTACCTTTTTAAGGGCTTTTTTAACGCTTTTAGAATTCCAAAAATAAACGAAGTGGAAGTTAAAATCAAAAATTTGCAAGGTGAGTTAAATTTGGCAGTGGTTAGCGACATACATTTGGGCGAATTTTTAAAGCGAGATTTTTTGCAAGTCATTGTAGATCAAATAAACTCTGTCTCGCATGATGCCGTAGCCATCGTGGGCGATATGTTTGATATAAAAGCCGAAGAAATCGGCGATATGCTAGAACCCTTAAAGCAGATTTCAAAGCCGATTTTTTTCGTAACGGGAAATCACGAGTATTACCGCGGTGCAGAAAATTTGATAAAACTTTTGCAAAATAACGGCGTGAGAGTTTTGCAAAATGAAAGCATAGAGCTTGGGGGCATAAATTTAATCGGAGTGCATGATAGAAGTGGCGAAAAATTCAACTTTTTAGCACCGAATTTAAAAAAAGCACTAATCGGCGCAAATCCGCAAAAACCAAAGATTTTATTAGCTCATCAGCCAAAATTTATTAACGAAAATGTAAAAGATGAAGTTGATTTGTGCGTTTGCGGGCATACTCACGCAGGGCAAATTTTCCCGTTTTCGCTTTTAGTGATGATAGATCAAAAATATCTGCACGGACTTTATAACGACGGCGTTAAGCAAATTTATGTTAGTAGCGGTGCGGGTTTTTGGGGGCCTCCGATGAGATTTTTAGCTCCAAATGAAATCGCACTTTTAAAATTAAGAAAGGCTTAAAATGGATAAATTTATATCACGGATTTTTGGCGTAATTGCAAATTTTGAATTTCCAAAATTTTTGCAAATTTTCATAAATAAAAAATATGTTTCGCATTTTAATATTGATATGAGCGAATTTGCCGATATTAGCGAATTTAAAAGCCTTAATGCACTTTTTACAAGAAGGCTTTTAAAAGAGAGAAAATTTGATACTTCGGCTGAGAGTTTTATCAGCCCAAGCGACGGCGTGATTTTTGAAAACGGCGTAAGTAGCGATTTAAAGGCGATTTGCGTTAAGGGGCATTTTTATGATTTGGGCGAACTTTTGGACGAGAGTTTAAAAGAAAGCGAAAAAAATGCAAATTTGGCTTACGCAAATATCTATCTTAGCCCAAAAGACTACCACCACTATCACGCTCCGTGCGATATTTTTATCGAAGAAGCACTTTATATACCAGCCAAACTTTATAGTGTGGCAAAAAAATATCTTATAAAAATTCCAAATCTTTATGCGTTAAATGAGCGAGTGATTTTGCGTTGTAAGATGCCAAACGGCGGGAAGCTGTGGCTTGTTTTTGTGGGGGCTTTAAATGTCGGGAAAATGAAGTTTGAATTTGATGAAAAAATTCAGACAAATGCCAAAAATTTACAAAAAACGCTTTATAAATATGAAAATTTGCAGATTAAAAAAGGCGAAAGGCTCGGAAATTTCGAGCTTGGTTCGACGGTTGTGGTGGTTAGTGAGAGTGAATTTTTAGAGTTTAAACTACAAAGCAACGAAAATGTAAAATTTTCGCAAACCATAGCAAAACTTAAATTAAATTAATATTAATTTTATAACTTTTTTAGTAAAATAGATAGACTTTAAATCAAAGGATTTAGTATGAAAAAGTTTAGTTCAGCTTTTACGATGATTGAACTTGTGTTCGTTATCGTTGTTTTGGGTATTTTAGCAGGTATTGCAGTGCCTAAGTTAGCAGCTACTAGGGACGATGCGACTATCGCTAAAATGAGAGGTGATGTCGCTGCTATAAGAAGTGGTCTTTCACTAAGAAGATCTGAAAATTTAATGCGAGGTAATACGGTTTGGCCTGATATAAACAATACTGTTGCTATGTTTGGTAATATTTTACAGCAACCGCTATATGCAGGAAACGATAGAAATGGTTGGCAAATCGACGGAGATGATAATTTGAAATATAAAGCTTGTGTCGCAAGTAAATGCACAACTTTTACTTATTACAGAGTGGCAAGCGCTGATGGAAGACATCCTGCTGGCTCATTTGATTGTGATCATAGTGATGCAGTTTGTAGACAATTAGCCGAATAATTTATGCCATACTACAAAACAGCGGTTTTAGGAAGCAACCTAAGACCGCTTTTATATTTTAGCCAAAAAAAAATTCCAGATTTTAGCATTGTTAAAATTCCGCTTGGAAAACAAAGCGTTAAAAATGCCGTTGTTTTAGGCATTTGTGATGAGCCGACTTTTGAAAATGGTAAAAAATTTGAAATCAAAGAAATAATTGAAATCACAAATTTATATTTTACGCCGTATCAGGCGAATTTAGCCGAATTTATCGCATATTATTATGTTTGCGAAATCGGCATGGTTTTTGATATTTTTACGCCGTGCGAAAAAATAGAGCAAAATTTGCAAATTTGCAAATTTGAAAATTTGCCAAATTTAACCGACAAACAACAAAAAGCTTACGAATTCGCTAGCAATAACGAAACTTCGCTTATTTTTGGCGACACAGGAAGCGGAAAAAGCGAAATTTATATAAATTTAATCGCAAAAACGCTGGAAGTTGGCAAACAATCTCTTTTTTTAATGCCCGAAATCGCCCTAACACCGCAAATGGAAAAACGCTTAAAAAGTTATTTTGGCGAAAATATCGCGCTTTGGCACTCAAAAATCGCTCCAAAAAAAAAGAGTGAAATTTTAGAAAAATTTACCAAAGGTGAAATTAAACTCGTCGCAGGGGCGCGTTCGGCGTTATTTTTACCTTTTACAAATTTAGGCTTAATCGTCGTCGATGAAGAACACGATGATAGCTATAAATCAGCTCAAAAACCCCGTTATAACGCAAGAGATTTAGCCATTTTTATCGGCAAAAAACTAGACATAAAGGTGGTTTTAGGAAGCGCGACGCCAAGCTTAACAACTTATGCCAAACAGCCAAATTTTCGCTTAAAAGGGACATTTTTTCAAAGCGAGAAAAAATTTATCTATGATATTTGCGAAACTTCGCTTTCTGATACGATACTTTCGCAAATTTCAAAAAGCCTAAATGCAAACCACCAAGCTATCGTGTTTTTGCCAACAAGGGCAAATTACAAATATATAATTTGTCAAAATTGCAAAACGATTCAAAAATGCCCATTTTGCGCTGTTGCGATGAGCTATCACGAAAAATCAAATTCGCTAAAATGCCATTATTGTGGATTTAGTAATTTTTATAAAATTCCTTGTGCTAAATGTGGCGGAAACCTTATGGAAGCTCGTAAAATCGGCACTAGTGAAATCGTAAAACAGCTTGAAAATAAATTTCCAAACGCAAAAATAGCTAAATTTGATCGCGATGAAATCACGACGCAAAAAAAGTTAGAAAATTTGCTTAAAGATTTCAATGACGCTAAAATCGACATACTAGTTGGCACTCAAATGCTTAGCAAGGGGCATGATTATCACAATGTCGATTTAGCCGTTATTATGGGGATTGACGAGCAGTTAAGCTATGCAGATTTTAGAGCAAGAGAGAAAACTCTCGCCCTTGTCATGCAAGTTAGCGGTCGCGCCGGTCGTGCAGGGGTCGGCAGAGTGGTTTTGCAAACACAGCATTGCGAATTTTTTAAAGATTATATAGAAAATTATGATGAGTTTTTAAGCGATGAAAGCACTATGCGAGAGCCGTTATATCCGCCGTTTGCTAGACTTTTGCGAATTTTGATTTCGCATAAAAATGACGGCACGGCAAAAGATACAACAGAGAAAGCCGTGCAAATTTTAAAAACTGCACCAAATGTCGAAATTATCGGGCATGGCAAAGCAGGAATCGAATATATCGCTTCAAAATATCGTTATGAAATTTTGCTTCGTTCAAATTCGCCAAAAGCACTCATAAATGCAGCAAATTTGGTGCGAGATTTGCCAAATTTAGAAATCGATATGGATCCTATAAATTTTAGTTAAATTTGATAAGGAATTTTATCTTTTAATCCAGCCATTTCAAAGCCACGAAGCCTTAAACGACAGCTGTCGCAACGCCCACAAGCCTTGTCTTCATTTTCGTAACAACTCCAAGTGTGTTCAAGTTTCACGCCCATTTGGGTGGCTTTTTGCACGATTTGCATTTTGCTTAAATGCACGAGCGGAGTTTTGATTTCCACGCTAAAATCACTTTTAGTGCCTAAATTTAAGGCTTTTTGCATACTAGTTATAAAATTTTCCGAGCAGTCAGGGTAGCCGCTGCTATCTTCTTCGACCACGCCGATAAATATGGCTTCACAGCCCCAAACTTCGGCTAGCGCAGTCGCAATGCTTAAAAAAATTCCGTTGCGAAATGGAACATAGGTGTTTGGAATTTCTTTTCCCAAACCACTTTTGCAAATTTGCAAATTCGTATCGGTCAGGGCGTTTCCACCGATACCGGCTATAAACGAAACATCTAAAATTTTGCGCTTTTTTACGCCCAAATCATCACAAATTTGCTCAAAACACTGGCTTTCTTTTTTCATAGTTCGTTGATTGTAATCAAAATGCAGTGCGTAAATTTCATACCCTTGCGATTTCGCTATATAGGCACTTGTGGCGCTATCCATACCGCCACTGATGATACATAAAGCTTTTTTCAAATTTAATCCTTTTTTTGGTAGAATTATACGAAAAATTTGATATAAAGGGCTTAAATTTGATACTTTGTGATGAAAAATATCCTGCTATTTTAGGCGAAATTTTGGCTGAGCTTAGCGATGACGCCGTCGAGCTTGTATTTGTGCGAAGTGAAGAGATGAGAGAAATCAACAAAAACGAGCGTGGCATTGACAAAACTACCGATGTGCTTAGTTTTCCGCTTGAAAATGTGCCGTTTGGCGGCAACATTAAGCTTATAGGCTCTGTTGTGATAAATTTGGATCTGGTAGAGCAAAAATCGTTAGAATTTTCACACTCAAATGACGATGAAATCGCGCTTTTATTTACGCACGGACTTTTGCATATTTTGGGCTTTGACCACGAAATCGATAACGGGCAAATGCGTGAAAAAGAGTGCGAAATAATTACTAAATTTAATTTGCCAAAAAGTCTAATCGTGCGAACGCTAGAATAAAGGATAAATTTTGAGTAGAAAAAGAAAAATTTTAAACATATTTTTGGCAATTTTCTTAGTTTTCATTTTTTTTATAGGATTTGATATTCGCCTTACAACTGGCTTGGATAGGCTTCTTGTGCATGCTGAATTATCGAAAGGCGATAGAGTTGCATATTTTTTAGAAGACGATTATGAATTTTCTAAAAAATTAAATTTAGAAGAAATTTCAGAAAATTTTTCTAGTAGCGAACAAATTTTATTTATCGGAACAAATGACGGCACGGGTGGGCTTTTAAAAGATATTTCATGTATATTTTCTACAAAAGAAAAACCAAATGGATGTTGGAATTTTTTCTTAAAAGAAAATGGAAAAATAAAAATGATAAATTTCGATGAATATAAAAAATTATCAGATCAAAACATCACAGAAATTGTGATTAAAAGAAAATTTCGTAGATTTAAAGATTTTTAATTTTTAAATAAGCCAAACTAGGCACTTTCAACTTGAATTTGATATGCATATGCCGACGATTTTTCGTGCTTACGAGTTTTTGCAAGTGAGTTAAGGCTAGTATGCCTAACGAACGAAGCAAAAACGAAGTATCACGGAAAAGCTAGGCTGGGTTCAATTTAAATTTTACAACTCTCTCTTTTGCGAGCTCGGTTAAATTTTCTTCATAATCATACCACACAAAACTCGCCCCATGCTGAATACTGCCTTCTAGCAAATCCCCGCCTTGGCGGTTTTTGAGATCGATTTCAGCGACTTTAAATCCATCAAGTGTCCCAGCAAATTTAAAAAGCCTTTCGGGCGGATTTTTTAGCTTCGTATAAAGATAGCAAAAGCCCGTCCCGCCGTTTCGCCCGACTCTTCCACGCAACTGATGAAGACTAGCCAAACCCAAACGCTCAGCCCCTACGATTAAAATCGTCGAAAGTCTAGGAAGCGAAATTCCTACTTCCACGACGGTTGTAGTCAGCAAAAGCTCTCCGTTATCGCGAAATTGCCTTAAAACTTCTTCTTTTTCCTTGTCTTTGCCGTGCGTTACAAAAACTCGCTTAAATCGCTCTTTCCAAAACGGCTCGGCTTCTTCAAGGCTTTGATAGACGAGCTTTTCGCTTTCTTCAACAAGCGGATAAACGATGATAGCTTGATTTCCTTTTGAAATTTCGTTTTTTAAATGCGACATAAAGTCAGCAAAGCCCGAATTTTGCAGGATTTGCGTGTGAATTTCTTTCTTAAACGGCATTTGTTTTAAAAAACTAAATTTGACAAGTTCGGATTGGATCATACTAAGCGTTCGTGGTATCGGCGTGGCTGAAAACTGCAAGAAATGCGCCTTAAATTCGCCATCACTCGTCAAGCGGTTGATTTTTTCTCTTTGGTTTGAGCCAAACCTGTGTTGTTCATCGACCATGATGAGATTTGAGGGCTTTAAGTCTTGAAACAAAAGCGCGTGAGTGCCGATGACAAAGTCGTATTCATCAAAATTTATCTTTTTATCGCCACTTTTGACAAGCAAAACTCGCATCCCTTTTGGCAGAAGTCTAATGGCTTCTGCGTAAATTTGTTCGCACAAAATGGTCGTTGGCGCCATAAGATAGCTAATTTGCGGATAATTCATCAAAGCTGCTGCTAAAATGACAAGCGTTTTTCCGCTTCCGACATCGCCCATAATCACGCGTCTAGCGGCAAATTCGCCTTCTAAATCCGAGCGAATATCATTTATCGCATTTAGTTGGTCGTTTGTGGGCGTAAAGGGCAGGGCATTTAGCCACTGCGAAATGTCGCCGACAGGGAATTTCCTAGCTTTGAAATTTAGTTTTTTATGAGAAAGTTTTTCAATATAATTGTAAATTTCAATGAATTTTAGAATTTGCAAATTTGCTTCATTTTGCTCCAAATTTCTAATGATTTCAACACTTTTTGCCGAATTTTCGTGAATTTGCATTAAAAAATTCGCTTCGTTTTCATTTAGTCCGCTTTGCAAAAGTGCGTTAAAGCTCACATATTTTTCTATGAAATTTTGCACTACGCCGTCTTTTAAAAGGCTTTTGTAGTGTGGCGTGATACCGCCTGTTTTGGTGATGATTTTTGGATTTGAAAATTGCCAAAGCCCAAAAGCGTATGAACTTTTGCCGTGAATAAACATTTTTTTGCCACTTTTAAACGCCCCAAAATGCCACGCTTTGGCGTTAAAGATGACAATTTTGACATCGCATTCCCAAGTGTGGCAAAAAGCAGTAATAAACAAAATCGAGCCTTTTCGGTGATGAAATCTGCACTCGATTTCTACGACATTTTCGCCAACGCTAGGCTCATCTTTTATGCTTAAATCATCAAAACTTTTTGGCACGAGCAAAGCAAGATCTAAAAGCGAGACAATCCCGCATTTGGCAAGTTCAGCTCTGTCTTTGCTCTCAAACACGATTTTTCCTTATTTTTTGCAAACCACGCAAAAACTAAGTTTGCAAATTTCATCGTGAGATTTTATAAATTTATTCAAATCATCTAAATTTAGGGCTTTTATACGCTCTAAATTCCGCTCAAATTCGCCAAATTCATAGCCCCTTAAATACTCATCGACTAAAATACCAACCCTTTTAAACATAGTTTCTTTTTGCAAAACTGCACTTCCTAAAAGGAATTTTTTGGCTTGTTCTAGCTCGTCAGAATTTACGCCAAATTTGACAAATTTAGCGATTTCATCACGCACAACGGCGATTGCTTCGTTTTTGCTTTCATTTTTGGTTTGCAAATAACCTGAAAATTTTCTAGCAAATAGGCTAAAATCGGCTCTTGCATAGGCTGAGTATGCCAAACCTCGCTTTACGCGAATTTCTTCTAAAAGCCTACTTCCAAAACCGCTACTTCCTAGCACGAAAAGTGCCGTTTTAGCGATAAATTCTTCATTTTTATCCACATAAAAAGGCGAACCAAAGTAAATATAGGCTTGTTCGCTATCTTCGTAAATTTCTTTACTTTCGCACTCGTCGTTTGCTTCGTAAAACGGTAGTTTATGTTTTTTTGAATTTGGCAAAATTTGCAAAACTTTTTTTATATCATCTTCGCTAAATTCGCTATCTCCACACAAAACAACGGCTAAATTTTCTAAACATAAATTTCCTAAAAAATCTCTTACATCATCAAGCGTGATTTTAGCGATACTTTCTTCATTTCCGTTTGAGTCATTACCCAGCAAAGTGCCTTTAAATAGCATTTTTTGCAAATTTATATTTGCTATGTAGTCAAATTCGGTTTTTAGCATTGCGATTTCACCGAGCATTTCGGTTTTGATTTTTTCTAGCACGGATTGCGTTAAATTCGGCTCTTGTAGCAATTTAGTAAGCATTTCAAGGCTAAATTTAAAATGCTCTTTTAATGAGCTTAAATTTATGACAAATTTATCGTTTTCGCAGTAAGAAAAAATCGAACTTGCTTTTATATCAAGAAGTCTTGCAAATTCGCTACCGCCGAGCGTTTTTGTCCCTTCTTTTAGCAAATTTGAAGTTAGTTTGCCTAGACCTTCGATTTTTTCGCCAAGTGAGCCGACATTTTTAAAAATCAGCTTAAATTGCACCACAGGAAGCGATTTGTCAAATTCATAAAGCACATCGATTTTTGTGTTTTTTACCGAAATTTCGTATTTTTCCATAGTTTTTCCGTTATTTGTAAATTTCTAAAATATCATAGTTTGTGTTGCGTTTGGCTGGGATTTCGCCGATGTCTTTGATTAAGCTTATCATTTCGTTTTGGCTCATGCGAAAACTCGCACCGGCGGCTTTTACGACATTTTCTTCCATCATGGTCGAACCCAAATCATTTGCGCCAAATTTAAGTGCGAGTTGCCCGATATAACTTCCTTGCGTAACCCACGAGCTTTGGATATTTTTGAAATTATCCAAAAACAGCCTTGCCACAGCTAAAAGCCTTAAATAGCGATTTGAGCTTGTTTTTTTGATTTCTGGGTGCTCGGCGATTAGTTTTGTGTTTGCTGATTGAAAACTCCACGAGATAAAAGCTCTAAATCCGCCTGTTTCATCTTGCAAATTTCGCAGTTTTTCCCAGTGTTCGATGATTTCTTCATCTGTTTCGACCGTGCCAAACATCATCGTGGCTGTGGTTTTCATGCCTATTTCGTGGGCGGCTTTATGCACGCCTAGCCAACTGTCTGCTCCGATTTTTTTGGGCGAGATTATGTCCCTAACTCTATCGCTTAAAATCTCAGCTCCGGCTCCGGGAATTGAGTAAAGCCCCTTGCTTTCAAGCCTAGATAAAACTTCTTTGTGCGTTAAATTTGAAATCTTAGCGATATAATCAATCTCGATTGCAGAAAAGCCATGAATCGTGATTTGCGGGTATTTTTGGGCTATGTGAGCGACTAAATTTTCATACCAATCAATTTTTAGTTTCGGATGAACGCCGCCTTGGAAAAGGATTTGTGTCCCGCCGATTGCGATTAGTTCATCGATTTTTTCATCGATCTCATCAAAGCTTAAAATATAGGCATCTTTTGCACCTATTTTGCGACAAAACGCGCAAAATTTGCAATCCACAAAGCAAATATTTGTGTAGTTAATGTTGCGATCGACGACAAAAGTCGTGATTTTTTCTGGGTGAAGAGCTAATTTTTTTTCATACGCCATAGCCCCAAGCTCGTGCAAAGGGGCATTTTTGATTAAATTTAGAGCTTCTTCCTTGCTTAATCTACTCATTTTCGCCCTTGTTTTGGGTGTCAGCGACCGAGCCGTTGGTATTCGAGCCGTCAAATTCAAGCACGATTTGTCCGTTTTTTACGCCCTTTACTCGCACTTTTTCGCCGTCAGCTAAATTTGCTATTTCATCGCTTTTCCAAAATGTGCTTTTATAATAAACCATGCCGTTTTTGATCTCGCCAACGCCACTTTCATCTAAAAAATTGTCTTCTAGTTTTTCTTTTGATTTGAAAAATGCTGCTTTTATGCGTTTTTTTAGCATTACTAAAAGCACTATCGAAAGCACAGCAGCAAGTAAGAGCTGAATTTGCCACGAAAAATCAACAAAAAAGCTTAAAATTCCAACGCTTAAAAATCCAATCCCAAAAAATATAAGCGTAAAGTCCATAAATAGAACTTCTGCGATGATAAAAATAATGCCCAAAGCTATAAAAATCCACGCACTCATTTTGTCTCTTTTTTGCTACTTAAAAATTCTTTAATAACGCTTAGCGAGCCGATAAGTTCGCTAGTTTCGTAAGGCACTAAAATTTTATCTTTTGAGCCGTTTTTGGCTAGTTCGTTAAAGGCTTCAATGCGACCTTGTGTTAGCAGGTATTCGGCTGCAAATTTTGAATTTGCCATAGCCATATTGATATTATTCATAGCTTCTTTTTGACCTTCTGCTAGGGCGATTTGCTCGTATTTTTTCGCATCTGCCATGCGTTCAATCGCTTCTGCTTCAAGGACTTTTTCTTGTTTTAGGGCTTCTGCGTTGCGGATAAGGGCTGCTTTTTCGGCTTCTGCTTTAAGCTCGATTGCGCGTTTTTCGCGTTCTGCTTTCATTTGCAAATTCATCGCATCTTCGATACCTTTTGGCACGGAGATTTCTGAAATCTCCACTCTCATTATCTTTACGCCCCAGTTATCGGCTGCGTCGCCAAGAGCGATTTGGAGTTTTGAGTTGAGTTGATCCCTGCTTGAAAGTGTTTGATCTAGGCTCATTTCGCCGATTGCCGACCTTAGTGTAGTCATAGCCAAATTTGAAATGGCTTTGCGGTAATCTTCGACATTATAAAGTGCCATTTTTCCGTCGATTACTTTTAGAAATACGATTCCATCGACTGCGATATTGACATTATCTTTTGTGATGACTTGTTGTTTAGAAATATCGACGAGCTGCTCTCTAACGCTCATTCTTGCCCTTACGCTATCAAAAAACGGCACTATGACATGAAATCCGCCGTCTAAAACCTTGTGAAAGCGACCGAGCCGCTCTATAATCATAATTTCAGATTGTGAGACGATTTTGATACCTAGCTTTAAAATAGCTACAACCAAAAAGACGATTAAAACGACAAATACTGCAAATCCTTCCATAATTTTTCTCCTAGTGAATTTAAATTTGGAGATTATACCATTTAAATGCTTATTGCAAAATTTTATCAAAAAAATTAAGCCAAATTTGGCTAAAATTGCTTGAATTTAAAAGGAATTTGATGATTAAATACATTGCGCTTTTGCGTTATAGCCGAAATTTCAGACTTTTTACCATTGTTAGTTTTATTTGTAGCTTTGGCGTTTGGTTTTCGCATACGGGCATTTTTACGCTTTTGATTGAGCTTGGTGCGCCTGTTTGGGCGATTACGGCGTGTGCTGCGTTAGCTTTTGTGCCAAATATTTTTTTAGCTCCGATTAATGGCATAATTGTCGATAAATTTCGTCCAAAACCCCTAATGGTAAGTATGTTTTTAATCGAAACTATCAGCGTTTTGCCTTTGATTTTCATTGATAGCCTTGATTTGCTTTGGCTTTTATTTTTGATGATTTTTTTACGCTCTGGTGCGGGGACGCTCTATTTTCAAGCAGCGATGAGTATGCTTCCAAAAATTTTAACCAAAAAAAATCTCAAACTCGCAAATGAGATGTTTGGTATGCTTTGGTCGGTTTCATATACTATCGGTATGGGTATAGCGGGGATTTTTATACACTATTTTGGCGTGAAAATGGCGTTTATTTTTGACTTTGTGCTTTATTTTGTGTCATTTTTTATTTTATTAAATTTAAATTTAAAACATATCTTGCCAAAAAGCACGGCAAAAGCGGTTCAAATGCTAAAAGAAGGGCTAATCTATCTGCGTAAAAATCCTGTGGTGGTGCATTTTATGGTGCTTCATGCGTTTGTGGGAGTTACTAGCTATGATGCTTTGGTTGCGCTTTTGGCAGATTATAAATACAAAGGCATTATGAGTGCTGCTCTCATAATCGGCTTTATAAATATGGCAAGGGCAGCGTTTTCTATGGTCGGGCAGGTTGTGTTGTCAAAATACCTAAACGATAAAATTCTTTTTTGGCTTTTTATCGGGCAGTTTGTGGGAATCGCCTTGTGGGGAGTGTTTCAGTTTAATTTTTATATCTCATTTATCGGTATTGCGGCAGCCGGTTTTTGCATAACGGCACTTTGGTCTTATACCTTTACTCGTTTGCAACACCACTGTGATGACGAATTTTTGGGACGCGTAATAGCGTATAATGATATGCTATTTTTTATCGTCTCAGCCGTAACTTCGGCGGCAATCGGATTTTTATTTGAATTTGGAGTTAGTTTATCTGCGATAACGATGATTATGGCTGGTTGCTTTTTAGTGGCAGGATTTTACTATAAATTTGTTTATGATAAATATTTGCAAAACTAGATCGGATTTGATAAATTTTTTAGTTTTTTATATTTTTTTGGAAGGTTGCAAATATAAAAAGTGCGCTAAGGGTGATAATATAAATTATATTAAATCCTTTTGCGCCAAAAATTTGCATTGCACTTCCTAAAATCACAGGTGATATAAATGAAGCGGTCGAATACCCAAGCATTAGTGCAGCCGAAGCATCTGCGATTAGTTTTTTATCTTTGATGACATCGTTTGCTCTTGCAAGAGCTAGGGAATAAAGCGGGAAAATCCCGCCACCTAAAAAGAACGCTAAAACCCACATAACGCTTAAATTTTGGCTAAAAAATAAAGATAAGATTGAAGTTAAAATTCCTAAAACGCAAACGCCCATAATAGCAAATTTTCTGCCAAATTTATCACTAAAAAATCCAAAAAATATGTGTGAAACAAGACCGCCGATGGTCGCAAGTGCGATAAAAAGAGAAACTTCTTTAACGCCAAAACCCAAAGACAAAATAAAAACACTTGCCATGCTTAAAAATCCGTTGATCAAAATTCCACCGCTTAAACTCGTCGCTAAGGCAAGCGGAGCGATTTTAAAAATATTTGGAATTTTTATTTTTTTAGTTTGTGGGAGTGGCGGTTGTTTATTTTTAAAAATATTTAGCGGAATAAGTCCTAAAATTATAAAAATTCCGCTAAAAATGAAAATTGCCGTAGGGCTTAAATTTAGACCTAAAATAAGCGTTCCAATCGCAAAGGCTGAATAAAAAACTACCTCGTAACAAGCCAAAACACGAGAGCGAATTTGATTTGAAATCTTTGAATTTATCCAAATTTCAATAATAATAACCAAACTATAATACGATAATCCAAGCATAAAACGCAAAAATGCCCAGTAAATAAGATTTTGATTTAAGGCATGAAGTAGCGCACTTATAGCAAAAATCGCAGAAAATAGTGTATAAGCACGAGCGTGTCCGATTTTAGAAATGATATTGCTTATAAAAAAAGTGCAAAAAATAGCACCTAAAAAATAAAAAGATGAAACCAAACCGATAGTGAATTCGCCGATATTTGAAGCTTTTAAAATAATTCCGACAGAAGCTAAAACTATGGCTTCTCCGATAAACATTAGCTCAGCACTCAAAAATAGCGGAGTTAAAATTTTTATCGCTCTTTTGCTACTTTGCAATAATTTCCTTTGTAAATTTTGGCGAATTTTAGCATAAATTTGGGTTTAAATTTCTTTGCTTTTTAATAAAAAGATGAGCGTTCCAATCGGAATTATGCTGGTTCCTGCTAAAAAACCTACAATCCAAAAAAGATTAAATTTAGCAAGAATATAAATGCAAAGTGCCATAAATGCGTAACTTAGCATTTTTAAAGGTGCAAAAAATGTAAAAGAAAATCTAGTTTTTTTCTTTTCTTCATCATCGTCAAATTCGCCTAGATTGTCGTATTTTCCGCTTAAAAGCTCTAAATTTATCCGTTTTTTATAGCTTTTGTGTGCGGCAAAAATGATAAGCAAAGCACAAACAAAGGCGATTTGCGAATTTAAAAGCCATTTTAATCCCAAAAACGGCGTAATTAAAACAAGCAACAAATCCAAAATAAGATAAATTTTTAAAACTTTTTTTATCATTATTTTTCCGAATTTTGCGACTTTTCGCCGTTTTGCGAATTTTCGCCCCATTCATCATCGTCAAATTCGGCGTTTTGAGTTTTATAATTTTTGTATCTTGGGTCGTTTTCAAGCTCGCTCATATCGACACTCAAAGCTTTGTAGGCTTTGTAAATGTTTAAAATAGCCGCTGCGATTCCAAATAAAACGCAAATCACAAAAGCTATATTTGAGCCTGTTAAATTTCTAAAATAAATCCCTAAAAATACGCCTATTAGCACTGCAACAACAACGGAAATTCCGACACTTAGTGCGTTTGCGCCACGAACTACTTTGTTTAAGTTTTTTGTTACTCTCATAAATTTTTCCCTTTTTTGACTTTGACTTTTTTTTGACTTCGTCTTTTCGGCTCTTTTTTGAGAGTTTGCAAAAACTTCGCTTCGGCAGACTAACTTGTCTAGCCTTGCTCGTTTTTGCTGCACAACTCAAAAAATAGCTCGAAAATACTCGTCAAAAATTTTTCAAAATTAAACGAAATTTGCAAATTCAAGCAAATTTTTATAATTTGTCAAACGCTTTTTTTGCTTTTTTCAAAGCAAATTCGATCTCTTTTTCGTTCATACTAGCACAAATAAAGCCTGTTTCAAACTGGCTTGGGGCTAGAAAAACGCCTTCTTTTATCATCGCTCCGTGAAATTTGGCAAATGTTTTTGTGTCTGATTTTAGGGCGTCTGCGTAGTTTAGCACAGGATTTTCAGTGAAAAAATATCCAAACATAGAGCCTCTTACGCAAGTTTGCAAAGGAATTCCTTTGTTGTTAGCGATTTCTTTTAATCCGTCCATAAATAAATTTGCTAAATTTTCTAACTTTTTGTAAAGATTTTTTGAAGCAAAAATTTTACTTACCGAAGCGATTCCTGCTGCCATAGCGACAGGATTTCCGCTTAGCGTTCCTGCTTGATAAACTCCGCCAAGCGGACTTATTAAATTCATTATTTCTTCACGCCCAGCAAAAGCAGCCACCGGCATTCCGCCACCGATAACCTTGCCAAAAGTTACCAAATCAGCCTTAATGCCGTAAATTCCGTAACTTCCAAGCGCGCTAGCTCTAAATCCGCTCATAACTTCATCGAAAATCAAAACTATTTTTTTCTCGTCGCAAATTTTGCGAAGTTCCTTTAAAAACTCAGCTTTTGCAGGAACCAAGCCCATATTTCCGGCGATTGGCTCGATGATGATTGTGCCGATTTCTTCTTTTTCGACAATCGCCTTTACGCTATCAATATCGTTATAAATCGCCAAATAGGTATTTTTAGCGATGTCAGCTGGAACTCCTGCGCTACTAGCATTTCCAAAAGTTGTCGCACCGCTTCCTGCTTTCACTAAAAGCGAGTCGCTGTGTCCGTGGTAGCAACCTTCAAATTTAATAATTTTATCTTTTTTGCTAAATCCGCGAGCTAGGCGGATTGCGCTCATCGTAGCTTCCGTGCCGCTTGAAACAAAGCGAATTTTATCCAAATAATCAAATTTCCCAAGAACTAGTTTTGCAAGTTCGGTTTCTAACGGACTTGAAGCACCAAAGCTAAGCCCGTTTTTAGCTGTTTTGATAACGGCTTTTTGAATATCTTTATCACAATGTCCAAAAATCAGCGGTCCCCAACTTTGCACAAAATCTAAATATTTTTTGCCTTCGATGTCATAAATATAGCTTCCTTTTGCTTTTTTTACAAAAAACGGCTCACTTCCTACATTTCCAAATGCTCTCACTGGCGAATCAACGCCACCGGGAATAAATTTTTGTGCCTGAGTAAAAGCTTTGTGGTTTGTCATTTTTTCTTCTCCTTATTTAGATCTTTTATAAATTTGTAAAGAATTATAATCTCATCTTTGGTTAAAAAATAGCTTGGCATTACCCCTTTTGAATTTGTTACCCCGTCTGCAAATTCTTGCAAAGAAAGCTTGTTTATAGGCGGTGCGACAAGCTCGGTGTCATAGTATTCGCCCGAAGTTTTATTAAATTCGCCGTATTTTGCTATCAAGCTTCCTTCGCCTTTTGTTCCATGACATTTATTACAACCGATACCGCGTGGATTTTTGTATAAAAGTTCGCCGTATTCGGCTTCGGTTATAAAATTTTCGCCAAAAATCGCACTTAAAAAAATAGATAAAAATATCAAAATTCGCATAAATTCACTTTTTAAATTTTTTTAAAATATTATAATTTTTGAGTTTAAAAGTAGGTAAATAACTCTAAATTTGTTAAATTTTATGAATTTAATTTTAAAAATTCAACTAGTTTTATTATAACTTTGGATATTATATTAAGTTTGTAAATTCTAAAAAAGGTTAAAAATGACGATAATCGACGGAAAAGAAATCTCAAAAAAAGTCAAAGAAGAAGTTAGACTTGAAGCACTAAATTTAGCTTCAAAAGGCGTTAAACCAGGCTTAGCAGTTATTTTAGTCGGGGATGATAAAGCAAGTCAAACTTATGTCGCAAGTAAAGAAAAAGCATGCATCTCATGCGAAATAAATTCAATCATGCACCGCCTTGATAAAGACACAAGCGAAGAAATGCTTTTGGATTTGATTGCGAATTTAAATGAAGATGACGCAGTAGATGGCATTTTGGTGCAACTTCCTTTGCCAAAACATATAAACACAAACAAAGTTTTAGAAAAAATCGATCCAAAAAAAGATGTCGATGGCTTTCATGCCGTAAATGTGGGTCGCTTAGTAAGCGGATTAGATAGCTTTGTGCCTTGCACTCCGCTTGGCATTATGCGACTACTAAAAGAATACGGCATCGAAGTAAGCGGTAAAAACGCCGTCATCATCGGACGAAGTAATATCGTCGGTAAGCCTATGGCAAATTTATTATTAAATGCGAACGCAACCGTTACGATAACGCACAGCAAAACTGCAAATTTAAAAGAAATTTGCGCTAATGCCGATATTTTGGTTGCAGCTATCGGAAAGCCGTTTTTTGTAACTGCCGATATGGTAAAAAACGGCGCCGTGCTAATCGATGTTGGGATAAATCGCTTAGAAGATGGACGCCTTGTCGGGGACGCTGATTTTGACAGCGTTAAAGAAAAATGCTCTTTTATCACGCCAGTTCCAGGTGGCGTTGGACCCATGACAATCGCTATGCTACTAGAAAATACGATTACTTCGGCAAAAAATCGCCTAAATAAAAATCGTTAAGAAAGCGAATTTATGGGCGTTTTAAAGAAAATTTATAATTTTGCAAGTAGCTGGACGGGAACGGTTTTAATCGTTTTATTTGTGATATTTTTTGTGGCACAGGCTTTTGTGATTCCAAGCGGTTCGATGAAGCACTCGCTTTTGCCTGGGGACTTTTTATTTGTGAAAAAATTTAGTTACGGAATTCCTACGCCACATATCCCGTGGATAGAAAAGGCAGTTTTGCCTGATTTTAAGGGTAACGGGCATTTAATAGATGGCGAACGCCCAAAAAGGGGCGATATAGTGGTATTTCGTGAGCCACAAAATCCAAAAATTCACTTTGTAAAGCGAAATTTTGCAGTCGGCGGCGATGAGGTGATTTTTGATCTGAATAACTTTTATCTTCGTCCGCACGAAGGCGATGAATTTATCGAAAAAAACTACGATAAAAACGACATTGTAACGCTTATGGGGCAAAAATTTGTAAAAGAGCCTTATAAATTTAAAGGGATAAATTATAATCCAAATAGCAGAAATAAAATGTTAGCAAATGTCGAAATGTCGCTACTTAACGGCTCGTTAGCTATGAAGCCGATTATTGTGAAAGAATTTGGCGATAGTTTTAAGATGAAAAATTTGGAATTTAACGCTTTTTATATAAAAATTCCACAAGATGAGTTTTTTATGATAGGAGATAACAGAAACGACTCAGCCGATAGCCGTTTTTGGGGTTGTGTGCCTTATAAATTAATCGTCGGAAAGCCTTGGTTTGTCTATTTTAGCTGGGATAAAAATAAGATTATTCGCTGGGAACGCATTGGGCGATTTGCCGATACACTTCAAACCGATGAAAGTTTGATTTATGAGCAAGATTAAGGGGAGTTTTATGCAGATTAAAAAGATTTTTATAGCAGGAGATCACGCTGCTTTTGAAGCAAAAGAAATTAGTAAGAAAATTTTAGAAAATTTGGGCTTTGAGCCGATCGATTTGGGTGCAAATTCGCCTGAAATAAGCGTTGATTATCCTGATTTTGCAAAGGCTTTGTGCGATGAAGTTTCAAAAGATGAAGGAAATTTTGGGATTTTAATTTGCGGCACGGGATTAGGAATTTCAATGGCGGCAAATCGAAATCCGCAAATTCGTTGTGCGTTATGCCATGATCGCTTTACAGCGACGATGAGTAGAGAACACAACGACGCAAATGTCTTAGCTTTTGGGGCTAGGGTTGTTGGAGCTGGCGTTATAGAAGACATGATAAAAGCGTTTTTTAGCACCGAATTTGCAGGTGGCAGACACGAAAGGCGAGTTAATAAACTTGGGAGTTGTCTATGTTAAATTTGGTTTTAGCGGTATTTTCTTTGTTTTGTTTATTGCTTTTGATTTTGGCATTTAGAAAAAATAGCAAAATGTTAGATGAGATTTCAAAGAAAAATCAAAAAATAACCGAGCTTGAAAATATAATCGTAAAGCTAAAATCAAATTTGCAAACAAGTATTGAAGCTCTTGAAAAGGCAGATAGTGCAAATATGGATTTGAAATTGCAAAATACAAAAGTTAAATTTGAAAACAAAATTCTAAAAGAAAAAGAGGAAAAATGAAAGAACTAAACGAAAATGACAAAAAATATCTTTTAAGCACTATTAGAGAGATTAAAGATTACCCAAAAGCAGGGATTTTGTTTCGCGATATTACTACTTTATTAAATGACAAAAAGGCGTTTGAATTTTTAATGTCCCATTTGGAAGCAAAGTATAAAGACGCAGGGTTTGACTATATCGCAGGGATTGAAAGTAGGGGTTTTATATTTGGCGCAGCACTTGCTACTCGCCTAAATTTGGGCTTTGTGCCTATAAGAAAACCAAAAAAACTTCCATATACAACGATTTCACAAAAATACTCGCTTGAATACGGCTTTGATCAAATCGAAATTCATATCGACGCATTTAGAGATACAAAAGACGCAAAAGTTTTATTAGTAGATGATTTAATAGCCACCGGCGGCACGGCATTTGCCGCAGCCGAGCTTATACAAAGAGCAGGAGCGATATGCGCCCAAGCGTGTTTTGTGATGGATTTACCGGCTCTTGGCGGTTCTGAAAAATTAAGCAAAATTACAAAAGTTTATAGCGTGTTAGAGGGCTAAATGGAAGATTTTTTAAAAGAACTTCTTTTTGAGTATAAAAATTACGCTTATGGAATTCTGTTTGTTTGGTGTTTGTTAGAAGGCGAAATTGCGCTTATTTTGGGTGGAATTTTAGCGCACGAAGGGCATATAAATTTAGCGCTTGGAATTTTTATTGCAGGACTTGGAGCATTTTGCGGAGATCAATTTTATTTTTATATCGGCAGATATAATCGTAGTTATATAGGTAAAAAATTAGCTAAACAACGCAGAAAATTCGCCATAGCGCATTTGCTACTTAAACGGCTTGGTTGGCCTATAATATTTTTGCAACGCTATATGTATGGATTTCGTGTGATAATCCCTATGAGTATCGGCTTAACTAGATATAGTGCGAAAAAATTTGCTTTTATAAATTTAATAAGCGCTTGGTGCTGGGCGGCGATAACGATGATTTTGGCGTGGTATTTTGGAAAGCAAATTTGGCGTTTTATAAGCTGGGCAGAAGAGCATTGGTATATCGCAATTCCGATTGTTTGCGGATTTTTATTTTTGATTTTTTATGGATTTAAAAAAATGGAAAATTACTTTATGAATTTAAGAAAGGATAGATATGCAAATCAAACTAATCAATGAAAAAATCGATGACATTAAGGCTGATTTTGAAGTTATTTTGGTTGTAAATAAAAATTTAGATCACGAATTTATCAAAGACAAGGATAAATTTGAGTTTTTCGGATACGACGGAAGCGCAAATTTGCTTTTAAGTGAGAGTAGAAGACTTTATGTAGGCGTAAAATCGCTAGAATTCGATAGAATTCGCTCAGCAATCGCCACTGCGTATAACACGCTAAAAAGCTATAAAATTTCAAATTTTAAAATCGCTTCGTATCTTTGCGGTTGCACTACAAAAAGCTTTATGGCGATGGCTGAGGGCGTGTTTTTGGGTAGTTATGAATTTAACAAATATAAAAGCGAAAAGAAAAAATACAGCCTAAATGAAATTCTAATCTCAACACAAGAGTATAATAACCATGAAATTAAACTCGATAAAGCGCAAAACGGGCTTAAAAAAGGCGAGATTATGGCAAATGCTGCAAATTTCGTCAAAGACGGCGTAAATGAAATCCCAGAAATTTACACGCCTGTAAAAATGGCTAGTGATGCCGAAATTTTGGCGGCAAATTATGACAGCGTAAGTGTAAAAATTTATGATGAAAATTTCTTAAAAGATCAAAATATGAACGCATTTTTGGCTGTAAATCGCTCTTCAATCCACCCGCCACGCTTAATTCATCTAACTTATAAGCCCCAAATTTGCAAAAAACGAGTTGTTTTTGTCGGCAAGGGCTTGACTTACGATAGCGGAGGGCTAAGCCTTAAACCAAGCGATTATATGCTTACGATGAAATGCGATAAAAGTGGCGCAATGGCTGCAATGGGTATCATAAAAGGAGCTGCTGAGCTAAATTTGCCGTTTGAAATTCACGCCGTCATCGGTGCAACCGAAAATATGATAGGCGGAAATTCATACAAGCCTGATGATGTGCTTATTTCTCGCAGCGGCGTTACTATCGAAGTGCGAAATACAGACGCAGAAGGTAGGCTAGTTTTGGCTGATTGCTTGGACTGGGCACAAGAGTTAAAGCCTGATATTTTAATCGATATGGCAACTCTAACAGGAGCTTGTGTAGTGGGTCTAGGCGAATACACAATCGGGCTTTTAGGAAACAATGAAGAATTTAAACTAGAATACAAACGCCTTACAAAGCCAAGCGGTGAGCTTTTTGGAATTTTAGAATTTAATGATTATCTAAGGGAGCTTATCAAATCAAATATCGCCGATGTTTCAAATACAGCTTCTAGCAGATACGGCGGAACGACCACGGCAGGGCTTTTCCTTGATAAATTTATAAAAGATGAATACAAAGACAAATGGCTTCACCTTGATATTGCCGGACCTGCGTATTTAGAAAAAGCATGGGGCTATAATCAAATCGGTGCCACAGGTGCAGCCGTAAGAGCAAATTTATACTATTTAGACGCTATTTCAAAGGAAAAATAATGGGATTATCAGTAGGCATAGTAGGACTTCCAAATGTCGGCAAATCAACGACATTTAACGCACTAACCAAAGCACAAAACGCACAAGCGCAAAACTATCCTTTTTGCACGATTGAGCCAAATAAAGCCGTAGTTGCCGTGCCTGATAAGCGTTTAAATGAATTGGCAAAAATCGTTAATCCCAATCGAATTCAAAACTCGGTTATCGAATTTACCGACATTGCAGGGCTTGTAAAAGGAGCTAGTAAAGGCGAAGGTTTAGGAAATAAATTCCTAGCAAATATCCGTGAATGCGAGATTATCTTACATATCGTTCGTTGTTTTGAAGACGGAAATATCACTCATGTTGAAGGAGGAATTGATCCGATCCGTGATATTGAGATTATCAACACTGAGCTTATTTTAGCCGACATAGAACAACTAACTCGCAAAATAGAACGCCTAAATAAAGAAGCAAGGGCAAATGCAAAAGGTGCAAAAGAAAGCTTGGATATGGCAAATTTGCTTTTAAAACATTTAAACGACGGAAATTCTGCGTCAAGTTTTAGCGAATTTGAAAATGAAATTTTTACAAATTTAAACAAAGAGCTAAGATTACTTTCGGCAAAAGAGGTCATTTATGGCGCAAATGTCGATGAAGCAGGGCTTGAAAATGATAATGAATTTGTTAAAAAAGTCAAAGAATTTGCTAAAAAAAGCAACCACGAAGTCATCAAGCTAAACGCAAAAATCGAAGAAGAGCTAATCGGTCTAGATGATGATGAAGCAAAAGAATTACTCCAAAGCTTGGGCGTAGAAGAAAGCGGACTTGATCATATCATAAGGACGGCATTTGCGAAATTAAATTTGATAAGCTATTTTACAGCCGGTGTCATGGAAGTTCGTGCTTGGACGATTACAAAAGGTTGGAAAGCCCCAAAAGCGGCAAGTGTTATCCATAACGATTTTGAACGGGGGTTTATTAGAGCAGAAGTCATTGCTTATGATGATTTTGTTAAATTCGGCGGTGAAAATGGCGCCAAAGAAAACGGCAAAATGCGACTCGAAGGCAAAGACTATGTCGTAAATGACGGCGATGTGATGCATTTTAGGTTTAATGTTTAAATTTATAGTGTAAATTTGTTCTAAATTTTATAAATTTAGAAAAGGATTTTTATGTTAAATAGCAAAGACTTGGAAATTTTGCGTAGAGAATTTATCGATAAATTTGATTTTAGTGATGAAGATAAAAAATTGATTGAAGAAAAGTGCATTGATAAAGTTTTGGGCAAAGATAAACTTACATATTTTAATCACGAGTGTTTGGGCTTTATTATCGTCAAAAGCGGACTTTTGCGCGCCTTTATAACATCTGAAAATTTCAAAGAAATCACCGTTTTTATGCTAAAAAAAGGCGAAAGTTGTGTTTTGTGCGATTCTTGTTTTATGGGTAGTTTTGAAACAAAAATCAATATCCAAGTTAAAGAACAAGCCGAAGTTTTACTGATTCCTGCCGAAATTTTTATAAAAATGAAAGATAAATATCAAAGTCTTACAAATCATATACTAACGCTTGTTGCAAAACGATTTGCACAGTCTATAAAAGTCATGGAACAAGCACTTTTTTCGCCACTTAGTGAGCGAATTTTGGCATTTTTAAAAAAGAATTCTCAAAACGGAAGTATGAAGATCACGCACGAAGAATTGGCTTCGCATTTAGGAAGCGCGAGAGAAGCTGTTTCTAGAATTTTAAAAGAGATGGAAAATGATAAACTTATCTCTCGCAAACGCGGCGTGATAAGCGTTTTATAAACAAATCAAATTTTATTTGCAAAAAACCACAAAAAGGCAAACATTAACCCGGGAGCTCTAATGAGCTCTTCATTAAACATAAATTCCTTTGCCTTTTTGACATCTAAATATACAAGCTCGATTTTTTCGCCATCTATTCCGCCACCTAAGCCCTTTTTATCATCTTCGGTAATCTCGCCGTAAAAAAGATATTGTCTATTTGCCGCAAAACCAAGTGCGCTATAAAAACTAGTTATGAATTCCAAATCTTTAACCAAATAACCTGTTTCTTCATAAATCTCTTCTATTGCAGTTTGTTTTGGGCTTAAATTTTTATCCAAAATTCCCGCACAAAGCTCATGCGTAAAGCCTTGTTCGTTCCAATCAAACCCGCTTTGTTGCTGATGATACCAAACAGGCGGACGAAATTGTTTAACAAGCAAAAGAGCATTTTTTTCTTTATGAAAAAGTAAAATTGATACGCTATCATGGACTTTAACACAATCCCAAACTCTTGGTTTGCCGTCCATTTCAAAATGCAAACGAAAAGGCTTTACAAAATCTGATTTTTCCATATTTGAAATTTTTAAATTTTTTATAGAAGTATCCATGTTGCAAGTCCTAAAAAGCTAAAAAATCCGACTATATCGGTAACGGTAGTAAGTAAAACAGAGCTTCCCACAGCAGGATCTATGCCAAATTTTTTCAAAGTTAGCGGTATAACCGTGCCAAAGATTCCAGCAAAAGTAAAATTTATCACCATTGACATCGCAATAACAACGCCTAAAAGCTTTATGCCAAACCAAAAATACGCCACAAAGCCCATAATAATAGCAAAAATCATACCGTTTGTAAAAGCAATAGCAACTTCTCTAAATAAAACATTTTTCTTATCTTTAAATTCGATTTCGCCCAAAGCCAGTCGCCTGACGGTAACGGTAAGTGCTTGTGTGCCTGTATTTCCGCCCATAGAAGCAACAATCGGCATTAAAATAGCTAGTGCTACGATAGTTTCGATAGTGCTATCAAAAAGCCCGATAATAGCAGAGCTAACAATAGCCGTGCATAAATTCACAAAAAGCCACGCCGCACGAGAGCTTCCTGCTTTTACTAGCGTATCTTCTTCTTCGGCTTCGTCATTAACACCTGCTAAGTGATAAATTTGCTCGGTTGCCCTGTCTTGGATAATATCGTGTATATCATCGCTTGTGATGCGACCTATTAAAACGCCATTGCTATCGACAACAGGCATAACGCTTAAATCAAATTCTTCAAAATCTCTTACGACATCATCGATTTTATCGGTATCAGTGGCAAAATGTGGTTTGTATTCATCATCGTATTTATCTATAATCTCTTTTAAAGTTAAATTAAAATCATATAAAATCAAATCCGAAGTCGAAAATGCTGAAATCAAGCGTTCGCTTTCGTCCAAAACAAAAAGTTGAAAAACATTTTCTATTTCGCCGCTTTCTTTTAAATTTCGTAGGCGATCTACGGCTTGTTTTAGCGTTTCGTTTGTTTTAGCGCTAAAAACCTCCGTTTGCATATATGCACCGGCTTCATCATCTTCATAATTTGAAATTTGTAAAATATCTTTTTGATCTTCTTCGTCAAGTTTTTCAAAAATTTGCTTTGCTTTTTCTTCGTCTATTTCTTCGATATTTTGGAAAAGTTCGGCTTGATCATCGCTTTCTAGCTCTTCGATAGCTTCGACGATTTTTTCATGTGGAATAGTTTCGATAACATCTTCGAGCATGTGATCTGGCATTTCAAGAGCGACATTTGCAAGGTCTTCCGGGTCTAGTTTTTCTAGGTATTCGACATATTTTTCTTCGTCGTGTTTTTTAAGCGTTTTTAGGTGATCGGCAAGATCTGCTGAGCTTATCTCTTCTTCTGCTGTCTCTTCAATATGCGAATCTAGGACTTCTCGTGCTTCTTCAAATTCTCTTGCTTCCATAATCTAACCTTCAATTCAAAATCATCGAATTTTCAAAATTTTCAAATCTTTGAGGATTTAAATTTCCGTCTTTTGCCAAATCCATTTTTGCGTTCATATCTTTAACAAGAGCCTTAAATTTAAGCTCTTCTTTGCTTACTATATTTGTTTTTTCGATTTTTACTACTTTTAAAGGATCGATTGCTTGTTTATTTTTATAAAGCCCAAAATGCAAATGTGGTCCCGTGCTAAGCCCTGTGTTTCCAACATAAGCGATAAGCTCTTTTTGTTTTACATTTGTGCCTACTTTTATGCCTTTTGCAAAGCCGTTTAAATGTGCATAAAGTGTCGAATATCCTCCGCCGTGCGAAATTTCAACGGTGTTTCCATAGCCACTTCTACGACCTACAAATGTAACTTTGCCGTTGCCTGCTGCGTAAATTTTTGTCCCTTTTGGTGCAGCATAATCCACGCCCAAATGCGCTCTATATCGCTTCAAAATAGGGTGAAAGCGTTTTGGTGTAAATTTAGATACTATTCTTGCGCCATTAATAGGCGTGATAAGCAAAAAACTTTCCATTTTTTTGCCGTTTTCATCAAAATATTTATCTTCAAAAAGATATAAAGAATTTCCTTTTTTGTTTTCTTCTATCATACCTGCTAGAATTTTAATAGAGCCAAAAGGCTGACCAAGTCTAGTTTTTTGTTCGTATAAAAGCACTAGCCTATCGCCCTTTTGAAGTCTTTTAAAATCTACTTCGCCCCTAAAAACGCTCATAAATTCATTTGCCAAAGCAGTATTTCCGGTGGCTTTGACTATATCATTATACGGCGAAGTTTCAATGGAAATTCCAAGCGAGTTGCTCTGTTTTGTATAGACTATCGGAGTAAAATCAAGTTTAAATTTATTGAATTTATCTTTGTAAATTTGAATTTGCAACTCTTCGCTAATGGGGATTAAAAGTTGCGAAATTTTGCCTAAATCATCACGCAAAACATAACAAATCGAACCTGAGATTATCTCGCTGGTTAGCTCTTGGGCTTCTTTATCTAAATCATAATAAACAGAAAGCGGGATTTCATATTTTTCCATAAATTGAAGCAAACTTACGCCTTCTGGCCACTTAAATTTCTCAACGCCCGAATTTATCGCAAAAGCAAAATTAAAAAATAGAAAAAAAATCAATATAAATTTATTCATGGAAAATCGCTTTTTATTTTTTTATTTATTACATAAGCCGAAATTGTAGCAAATTAACGCTTATATTTGGCAAAAACCAAGAATTTACCAATTTTTATGTATAATTAGCAAATTTTTTATTTTTAGGAGCAAATTTTGAAAAGATTGATTTTAGCTTTTTTATTTTTATTTGGAATTAGTGCAAATGCGGCGGAATTTAGTATGCCGACTTACGAATCTCCGCTTTTAGAAGTCGAAGATGGCTACGCAACCATAATGAATAGCTCAGACATCGCAGTCGGAAGTAGTGGCGTGGTAATGCATAAATTTGCAAACGGCGATCGCTCGATCGTCGCAAGGGCAGTTGTAGCCGAAAAAATGGGAAATTTAGCCAAAGTTAGATTTGAAGTTTTTGATTCGCTAGAACAAAAAGCGCTTCCTTTGCCAAAAGTTTTGCCTTCACAAGGCGATACCGTGATTTTAAATTTTTTATATAACAGAGCTTTGCTTGTCGTGCCAAATGCCGAAATTTACGAGCAAATCGTTGCGGCGTTTCCAAATATCACTTTTATTCACCCTGATCTTGCAGGAGCGCATTTGAGTTATAATTTCAAACCAAATCCAAGCAGAGATGATTTTAGAAAAATGTGTTCAAACAACGCAGCAGGGCTTATTTTTATCGCATTAGATAAAGAGAGTTTATTTGCTGATTGTGGCAGTTTCGAGCCACTTAAAACTTTTGCTAGTGGCGAAGTAAGCTACTATCAAATTCCGTTTTACTCACGCGTAGGTAAGATTGATACTATGTTTTTTGATGTTTTAAACGGACAAATCAACGACTATGACAGACATTATAGATACCTTTTAGGACAAAAAAGTGGAAACTAAACATATAAATTTTTTTACAGATTTACTAGGTAGCGATAACGCATATTTCGACAAAGCGCACAAACTTGCGTATTGCTATGATGCGACTAGAAAACGCTACGAGCCAGACGGTGTGCTTTTTCCGCGAAATGAAGATGATGTTAGCAAAATTTTAAAATATTGCAACGATAATAAAATCATTATTATACCGCGTGGGGCAGGAAGTGGCTTTACAGGCGGTAGTCTAGCGCATAACGGCGGTGTGGTTTTAGCTTTTGAAAAGCACATGAATAAAATTTTAGAAATCGACATGGAAAATATGGTCGCAGTCGTGCAACCGGGCGTTATAAATATGGATTTGCAAAAAGCCGCTATGGAAAAAGGGCTTTTTTATCCGCCTGATCCTGCTAGTGAAAATTACAGCACACTTGGCGGAAATGTCGCCGAAAATTCAGGCGGCATGAGAGCTGCAAAATACGGCATTACAAAAGACTATGTTATGGCGCTTCGTGCCGTGCTTCCAAACGGCGATATTATTAGAGCTGGCAAACGCACCATAAAAGATGTCGCAGGATACAATGTCGCAGGAATTTTAATCGCTAGTGAAGGCTCACTTGCCGTTATAACCGAAATCACGCTAAAACTTCTTTCAAAGCCAAAATTCAAAAAAACCGCAATGGGCGTTTTTCCTAGCGTGGAAGCCGCTATGAACGCCGTTTATAAGACTATGGCAGCAGGAGTTACCCCTGTGGCGATGGAATTTTTGGATAATCTTAGCATAAAAGCAGTCGAGCAAAAATTTAATAAAGGTTTGCCTGTAAATGCCGGGGCGATTTTGATTACCGATGTTGATGGAAATTTGCAAGAGCAAATCGAGCAGGACCTAAGCGTCATCGAGCGAGTTTTTAAAGAAAACGGAGCCAGTGAATTTATCACTGCAAAAAATGAAACCGAGAGCGCAAATTTGTGGTTTGCAAGGCGAAATTGTTCGCAGTCGATTACCTGCTATGGCTCGTTAAAACTAAACGAAGATATAACCGTGCCACGCTCAAAACTTCCTGAACTTTTGCACCAAATTCGCCAAATTTCCGATAAATATGGCGTTACGACGCCATGCTTCGGGCATACAGGAGATGGAAATGTCCATACAAATGTAATGGTCGATAAAAATAACGAAGATGAAGTAAAACGCGGATACAGCGCTATTGAAGAGATTTTTAAAGCGGCTGTTGATTTGGGCGGGACGCTTTCGGGCGAACACGGCATAGGAATCTCAAAAGCCCCGTATATGGGCTTAGCATTTAGCGATGCCGAAATGGAACTTTTTAGAACGATAAAAAAGGCTTTTGATCCGAACAACATATTAAACCCAAACAAAATGGGGCTTTAAGTTTTGTTTTGTAGATTGAAATGAGCCTAGCTTTTAAGCGATTGTTCGCTTTTACTTCGCTTCGCAGACACCAGTCTAGCTCAGCTCGTAAAAGCTCCAAAACGCTTAAAATCGTCGGCATTTGTAGTTCAAATTTAAATTTATATCGTAGGGTGGGTATCCTTGCCCACCATAATGTTCGTTAAATTTTTCGGTGGGCTGGACGCCCACCCTACGGTGCTGGTTTGAAACAATGATGAAATTTGATAAAAATATAAAATTTGGTGGGCAAGGATACCTACCCTACTGTGCTACGGTGCTAATAATTAGACAAAAAATTACAAATATCCAAGTTAAAATATATTTTTTATTCATTAATTTCCTTTTTAAAATTTTCTGGCGTATTTCCTTTTAAATTTAAAAGGAAAATCAAAACCAGAAAAAACAAACTTGCCTTTAAGTAAAAAGTTGTCATTTTTTCTCGTCTTTCTGGTTCTTTAAGTTTGTTTTCATAATCGTATTTTATGTAAATTATTCCATTTTTATCTTCGAGCTGTAATATTTCATCGTGGTAAAATAAAATAGCTGGTTCGCTGTAAATCTTAACTTTCTCGCCAATAAGTTTTGCGTAAATTTCGCGTTCACTTTTGCGAATTTGATAAAATTTATGATTTTTTTCATTTAAATCTAATCGCAAAGTCCCACCAGTGCCTTTTGCTTTATACCAAGCTGATTGTAAAATTCCTTCGTTTGTGTCGAGATTTTCAAGTCTTTTTGGATTGTAAGATAAATTATCAAAATAATTTAATACTATCATATAAAGAAAACAACCGATTAAACCTAATGACATTATCGAAATTACGGAGCTAAAAACAGATTTTGGCTTTTTAAAAACTCGGTAATAAAAAATCAAATAAATATAGCTATTTAGCCAACTGCTTCGTAAATTCAATTTTATCCTTTGAACTTTCATATTTTTAACTCTGAAATTCTATCACATTTAACTAGATTTATACTTAAATGGTATCGTAGGGTGGGCATCCTTGCCCACCACAATGGTTAATTAAGATATTAAAAATGAAAATTTAATAAATGCAAAAATTTGGCTAAGAAGGATACCTACTTTACGGTGCTGAATTTTAAAAACTCTATCGGCGTTGTTAGATTGCCACTCTTGCTTCACTCGTTTGCAATGATAAGCAAAAAATTTGCCAAATTCCCCAAATTTTAAGTAAAATTACAAAAAACAAAAGAGAAAATGATGAAAAAGATTACAGAACTGCTAAATTCGCTAAAAAGCGCCCTTAAAGTCGCAAATGTTTATGATAAAAATATCATGCGATATGCTTCTAGCCTTAGTTTTCACACTATGCTTTCGCTACTTCCGATTTTAATGGTATCTTTAAGCATTTTTATGCAAATGCCAAGTTTTAAGGCGTATTACGAAAAAATCAAAACATTTATATTTGCAAATTTGCTTCCTACGCACCAAGACACGCTCTCATCGTATATCGAGCAGTTTTTGGCAAATAGTGTCGGGCTTGGTATCACGGGCTTCGCGGCGGTGATTTTTACTTCGGTTATGTTTTTTAGCGAATTTGAAGGGGTTATTTGCAATATTTCAGGGGCGAAAAAACGAAGCTTTTTTGCTAGTCTTAGCACTTACTGGACGCTTATGACACTAGCTCCCGTCGGGCTTGGCGGGTCGTTTTATGTAAGTGGCGTTTTGCAAAATTTGTTAAATCAAACCGAATTTACAAGGTGGATAAATTTACTAGCGATTTTGCCGTATCTTATCATTTGGGCGATTTTTGCGGTAACTTACGCCGTATCGATAAACCGCGAAATATCGGCAAAAGCGATAATGATAGCGTCGTTTATCACAAGCGTTTTTTGGTGGATTTTAAAAATTCTTTTCGTGCAGTATGTTTTTTATAACAAAACTTATCTTAGCATTTACGGCTCGTTTTCTGTGCTTTTGTTTTTCCTTTTGTGGATTTACATTAGCTGGATTTTGTTTTTATACGGCGTGAAAGTTTGTGTGTTTTTAAACGATAAAAAAGATAGGCAAGAAGCCGAGCAAGGCACAAAGTAGGGCAAAATTTTTAAATTTTATCGCTAAGATTGCAGATAAATTTGCCATCACAAAAAGCCACAGCGGAATTTGCGTTTTATAAATACTAAGCGAAAATTCCAAAAAATTTAGCAGATATTCATCAAAAATATATCCCACGCCAAAAATATGCAAAACTACGCTTAATGGATAAAAAATAATAAATGTGTAGCTTATAGGCACGACTGAAATTTGAAGTGGGGTAAGGGTAGAGAAAAAATAATAAACAGGCACATTCATACAAAGCCAAACAAAAAGATTAAAAAAAATCAAGTGAGCAAAAAGTCCGAATTTATCCTTAAAATGCTTAACATAAATGAAAATAAAAAGCACTCCCATACACGAAAAATAAAATCCGATAGAAAAAGCTAAATGCGGAAATAGCGCAATCAAAAAGGCAATAGTGATAAAAAGTGTTGCAAAATTTATGATTTTAAAATTTCGCATTAAAAGGAAAAACCCCACAAACGCCATAGCAAGGCTTCTAAGGAAACTTGGCGTGAAATCAAGCACCAAAAGATAAAAACTCATCAAAATAAAAACAAAAATGCTAATGTCAAAATTCACGCTTCGATACGGAAAATAGCGTTTTTGAAAGAATTTATAAACGGGCTTAAAAATAAAAAAACAAATTCCAAAAATAATGCCTAAATGAAATCCGCTAATGGCGATAATGTGCGCGATTCCCCAGTTTGTAACATTTACGCGAAGTTCCCTTGAAATGGGCGTTGCGAAATATAACGCCGAGTAAAGCTCTTGCATTTTTGAATTTTGGTGTTGGGCGGTTATAAAATTTATCGCATTTTGTTTTAAATTTGCGAATTTGTTTTTAAAATTTGACGAATTTTGCATGGTCTCTGCCGAATTTCGCTCCGAATTTGGCGAATTTTCAAATTTTGGTTTTAGTTTAAAACTTGGCATATAAAATCGTTTTTTTACAAAATCGATAAATTTAACATTTTGCGTGATAACGCCGATATTTAGATACTTTGCGCCGTTGGTTTTAAAATCTTTTTTGGTAGTGGTGTAAAACTCAAATTCGCTAGTTTTAAGGCGCAAAACTTGGTAGCTTCTGCCCTTAGCATTTGTTTTTTCATAATTTTGCAAAATTTGCGCATTATAAAATCTATATTTTTGAGATTTAAATTCATAAAAATCTTTATAACAAAAGCCCAAATTTAAGATAAAAACAGATAACGCAAAAAGCAAAAACAACAAAATTTCCCGTTTGTTTTCAAAAATTTCAAGCTTTTTCATTGTGAAATTATAGCAACTTTTAATCGCCATTTAGCTATAATAATGGAATTTAAAAATTGATAAAAAGGATAAAAAATGGCTGAAAAACAAAGTATTTTTATAAATAGAGAGCTTTCGTGGTTGCGTTTTAATTCGCGTGTTTTAGCGCAATGCAACAAAGATATTCCGTTAATCGAAAAGCTTAAATTTTTGGCTATTTACAGCACAAATTTAGATGAATTTTATATGATTAGGGTTGCAGGTCTTAAACAGCTTTTCACAGCCGGCGTCATCACAAGTGGGGACGATAAAATGACGCCATTAGAGCAGTTGCGTGAGATTAGAGAGTATTTAAACAAAGAGCAAAAAGAGCTTGAAGATCACTATTTTTTCACTAAACTTGAACTTGCCAAAAACGGCATTTTTATCAAAAATTACGATGAGCTTGATAAAAATTTAAAAGCTTCTGCTGATAAATTCTTTTTTGAGCAGATTATGCCGATTATTATCCCGATTGCAGTGGATTCGACGCACCCTTTCCCGCACCTAAATAACCTTAGTTTTTCACTAGCTGTTAAACTTTGTGATAAACAAAACCCAGAAAGCATACATTTTGGTATGGTGCGAATTTCGCGTGTTTTGCCACGATTTGTTCAGGTCGATAAAAGCGTTTATGTGCCGATAGATAGCCTGGTTCGTCGCCACGCAGAAGAGATTTTTCCGGGATTTAAACTTTTAAGTTCGGCTGCATTTAGGGTTACGCGAAATGCCGATATTACGATAGAAGAAGAAGAAGCAGATGATTTTATGATGATTCTTGAAGAGGGCTTGAAACTTCGCAGAAAAGGTGCTTTTGTGCGTTTGCAAATAGAAAAAAATGCAGACTCTGATCTAGTGGAATTTTTAAATTCGCATTTAAAAATTTTTCACAAAGATGTCTATGAATACTCCGTTCCGCTTACGCTTGACGGGCTTTGGGAGATAGCAGGAAATAAGGATTTTTCCTTTCTAGCGCACCCACAATATCTGCAAAAAACGCTTCCGCCCTTTGATGAAAACACTTCGGTTTTTTCTACCATTGACAAAGAAGATGTGCTGATTTTTCACCCGTTTGAGAGCTTTGATCCCGTTCAAAAGCTCATAAAAGAAGCTTCTAGCGATCCAAAGGTGATTTCTATTCGTATGACGCTGTATCGCGTGGAGAAAAATTCGCCGATAGTGCAAAGCCTAATCGAAGCCGCTAGTAACGGCAAACAAGTAACCGTTATGGTTGAGTTAAAAGCTAGGTTTGATGAAGAAAACAATCTCCACTGGGCAAAAGCGTTAGAAAACGCAGGAGCGCATGTGATTTACGGTATTACGGGCTTTAAAGTTCATGCAAAAGTTACGCAAATCATCAAAAAAGACGGCGGAAAGCTAAAATTTTATATACATTTGGCTACGGGAAATTACAATGGAAGCAGTGCAAAAATTTATACAGATGTTAGCTATTTTACAAGTAATGATATTTTCGCAAAAGATACGACGAATTTTTTCCATATACTTTCAGGATATAATAAAAATCGCAAACTCGATAAACTCTCAATGTCGCCAATGCAGATAAAAGAGCGACTTTTGAAAATGATAAAAGTCGAAGAAGGTAAAGGAAGCGAAGGCAGAATTATCGCTAAAATGAACGCTTTGGTTGATAGCGATATGATAAAAGCCCTTTGTAAGGCAAGTGCAGCAGGTGTTAAGATTGATTTGATAGTGCGTGGAATTTGCTGTTTGCGTCCCGGTATCAAAGGCGTTAGCGACAATATAAAAGTGATTTCGGTGGTAGGAAAATACCTAGAACACGCACGAATTTTTTATTTTAAACATAGTAGCCCTGGAATTTATATCGCAAGTGCGGACTGGATGCCACGAAACTTAGAACGCCGCTTGGAGCTGATGACGCCGATTTACAATGAAAATTTGCAAAATAAATTAAAAGAGATTATTAAACTTCAATTAAGCGATAATGTCCTTGCTTTCGAGCTTGGAAGCGATGGCGAATATACTAAAAAAGAGCCAAAAGAAAATGAAAGCGTGGTAAATTGCCACGAAGTTTTTGAAAACTACTACAACGAAATTTACAAAAATATCCGAAAACACGATTCTAGCGTTTTGGCAACAAAACTTTTAAAAGAGAGTTAAAAATTCTCGGTGTCGTTTTGACACCGAGTTTTTTATGAAATTTGGACAGATTTTATTTGAAAAAGAAATTCGGGCGAATTTAAAGACCGCATTTATAAATTCGCCCAAATACAAAGAAAATGAGTTTCTCATATAGCAAATTTGGCTTACTAAGCATAAGCAAATTTGCCAAATTTGCTATCTATTTAAAGAACATCGATTTAAAAAATAACACGCAGGGCAAAAGCCTGTAACACCGACTAAAATCGGAATTAAACCGATTAGGCTTAGCCAAGGATTGACAAAATATAGTCCTATCATCAGGGCTATGCCGATAATGATTTTGCTAATGCGTTTTTTCTTGCTTAAATTTGCTTTCATTTTTTATCCTTTTGTTAAATTTTTTGAAATAATACAAAATTTGCTGATTTTAATCTGTGATAAGGTTACAAATAAAAAAGTTTTGTTTTTTGGGAAGTAAATTTTGTTTTATTTTTACTCAAATTTACTCAAATTTGCAAATTTTTTATCAAATTTAAGCAAATTCTTGGGGGGGGGAGGGGGGGGGTATAATAAGACTTTATTTTTTTGTCGACGAGAATTTCGTTAATTCTATTGTTTATTTGTAGGTATCCAAACCTACAAATAATCGTTTATGTGATATTAGAGGTTCAATATGGCTTATTATGACATGTGGGGAAATCGGTATGAAAAAGTTAGCAGTGGTGGAGGCATTCTTGGATTACTTCTCATAGTTGGTTTTATATGGCTTGTTTCAGGCGATAACACATCCTCGAATACACCGACAGATAACAAGGTTATCAAAAGTATAAATCTAAGCAATAGAGAAAAAACCATGCAAATCCAGCGAATTCTTATCAAAAACGGCTATAAGCTCAAAGCCGATGGCGTTTTTGGGAAAAAGACAATCAGCGCTGCAAAGAAATTTACTGGGCTAAATTCTGCGGATTTAAACACACTTTATATTGCTGTTAAAAATAAAGCAGACGGCAAAAAGAATTAATATAGTATGATATTTTATTTTTTGTAAGAAAGGATATAAAATGTTTTTTTGGGGATATATCGAAGATGTAAAAAGAGAAGTCGTTACTGATTTTAACATTTCTGCTGAACCTATAAGAACCACGACGACTACAAGCGTTGGAGCCAGCTCCATGGACGCCTATACTCATACCAGTGGCGGCAGGATTAGTTCAAAAACAAAACATGCCACCATTTGGACTTTTGATATAGGCGATACTTCGTTTAAATTAATAAGCGATACAATGAGCTTAAAAAATGGCGATTTTGTCGTGGTTGAGAGTTATTCTAGGGACGGAGCTTATTATCTAGCTTATTGTATTTTAAATGCTACAAAAAAATATTCAGAACCAAGTTGGTTTCCTGGTGGTTATTTGAATAAAAGAAATTTGCCACAAAAACCAAGAATGATAGCGGATATTGGTATGTTGTGTATATTTGTATTTATATTATTTATATCTGGATTAGCATTAATATTAATAATGGGTGAAAAAGAAGAAGGTGTAAAAGCAGAAGAAGTATTATCTGGCCTTATTGCTTTTGGTATTATTTTTTGGGTTCCTTCTTATTTTCTTCTTGGTCGTAGGGCCTATAACGCGATTAAGGATGCTAATTATCAGTATAAAAGAAAATTATCAGATATAACCAAACTAAATAACTGGGTAGAATACCGTAATGCAGAGTATAAAAAGTATGAAAACGAAATTTTTAGTGCGTTAGAAAATGAAGGATTTTTGCCAAAAAAAGAAGAAAATAAGCAAATTCAAAGTTAAATAATTTAATTTCGGCAAATTTTGGTGTTAAATTTGCCGAAATTACAAATCAAAATCTAAAATAACCCTTTTAAAATATCCCTAACGGCGTCTTTTGCCTTTTCTTTTGAGCTTTTATCTTTGGCGTTGTTTGCGCCGCCGTCAGTAGTGCCGTCAGTGGTCGCACCACCTGAGCTATCTTTTTTACCGCCTAAAAGTCTATCCAAGCCCCGTCCGATTTCTTTGCCGATTTTTTGTTTTAGATACGCTGAATCAACGGCATATTTAGGATTTTCGGTTGTGCCGGTGATTTGCACACTTAAATCCGTCTTTTCGATATTTGCCGAAATCGGTATATTTATGGCTTTACTAGCCAAATTTAGCGTTCCTTTTTCGATGATAAGTTTGCTTTTTTGAGCCTGCATGTTAGCCTTAAAATCAACCAAATCTTTAACGATATTTCCATTTAAAGTGGCGTTGTTATAAACTTCACTTGCTAAATCCCTACCAAGCACCGAGCTAACGGTATTTACAAGCCCTTTTTTAGCTAGTCTGCCTTGATTTATCAAAGCGTCAAATTTGCCTTTTTTGCTTTTTGTGTTATAAACTAAATTTGCGTCCCCAACGCCATCGTAGAAATAGCCCAAATTTAGGAAATCTGTCAAGCTTTTTATATCAAATTTGCTGAGTTTAAATGTCGCATCGTCATTTACGATCGAGCCATTTAGTGTGCCTTTGGCGATTTGCGAATTTAGCGTTGCACTGAAATTTTTGCCAGATTTTTTGATTTCGCCGTTGCCTTTAAAACCGCCCTTTAAATCGCGTTCAACGATAAATTTAAGTTTTGCTAGGCTTGGAGCATTTAGGATATAATTTGCGTTTAACGCACCATTTTTTATGTTATACGAGCCGTCGAATTTCTCCATATTTGCCAAATCTGTGTTTATAATGGAGTTAAAATTTGCAACAGAATTTTTGATATTTGTTTTGCCGTTTAGCGAGAATTTGACATCGCTTGGAAAAGTCTTGCCTGTGGTTTTATCAAGGAATTTTTTATACGCCGTGCCGCTAACTACGCTAAATTCAGCATTTCCGTTTATATCTTTTCGCAAATCAAGTTTTGCAGTAGCGTTTAAATTTCCGTTTGCCATAGCTTCAAGCCCCAAAAACGAAGTGATAACTGCTAAATTTAGGCTTTTTGCGTTGATATTTAAATTTCCTAAATTTCCCTTTGCGACGAGATTTCCACCCAAAGCATCAAGGTTTAAATTTAAATTTTCTAACTCGCCTTTTTTTAGCACAGCATCAAGTTTGCCTTTGGCTGAGCCTTTTAAATCCTGCTTTGTAAGATTTTTTAGCTTTGAAAAATCAGCGATATTTATGTCGCCGTTTATTTTTCCGTCTTTTGAAGCAACTTCATAAATTCCATTAAAATCGCCCAAAAGTCCGCCATTAAAGGCTTTTATGGCAGTATTTGTAAGCTCGAATTTTTTCATATCAGTTTGCAAATTTCCGTTTGCGATCAAATTTCCGCTAGTTTCATAGTTTATAATCTTTGCGATTTTTGCTAAATCATCGATTTTAAGGGCAAAATCGGTTTTAAGCGTGTTATTTTTTATGTCATAAATGCTTTCGTTTGCACTTAAATTTGCTAAGTTTGAATTTATCACGCTTTTGGCGTTAGCTATCCAATTTGCGACGCGTATGTCTGAATTTAACGCAACTTTCGTGTTTGCAGGTATGCTTAAATTCATATCGGCAAAACCCTTTTCATTTAGCACTAAATTTGCACTTTTTATGTTTGCCGTTCCGCTTGGCTCGTTATTTTGCGATTTTATGTCTGAGATGATGTCCAAATTTCCTTTGGCGTAAATCGGCTGTTTTGCCACTGCCAAAATCTTTTCAACGCTTAAATTTTTAGCATCGATTTGCAAATCAGTCGGCTTCATTTCGAGCAAATTTGCTAAAAATTTAATGTCGCTGTCAAATGCTTTTCCGCTACCATTTACGGCGAATTTATCGATATTTCCGACTGCTTTTCCGTTTAAATTCATCTTTTCATTTAGTTCTACGCCAAAACTCTTTAAATTTGCAACTTCTAGGGCATAATCAAAATCAAAGCTTTTATCAAACAAAAAATATTTTCCCTTTGCTCTTGCTGCGATTTCGCTATTTAACTCAGCCGTAATGTCGAAATCATCGATATTTAAATCAAATTCTCTAAGCTTTATATCATATCCTGTTTTTTCTTTTAAGATTTTTTCGACATAAGGTTTTGTGATAGAATTTCCAAAATCCGTAAAAGCAATAGTGTAAGCACCGACTAAAAGTATCAAAATTATCCCTAAAATCGCACCTAAAATTTTCATTATAAATCCTTTTAAACATTTTTATCGTATAATTATACTCTTTTATATGTAAGAAATAGTAAATTTAAAAATTTACAAAGTTGAGCCGATAGGACTAAAATTTTATGATAAATTTTTGATTAGGTATTGACAAAAAAGCAAAATTTACATATAATTTCGTCACTCAATTTAAAAGAGTGCTAAAAAATCAAAAACAAAAATTCTTAATAAAAGGAAAAAAAATGAAATTTCAACCGCTTGGAAAACGCGTATTAGTTTCACGCGAAGAAGAGGTTAAAACAACGGCTTCTGGCATTATCATACCTGATAACGCTTCAAAAGAAAAACCATCAACAGGTAAAATCGTAGAAGTAGGCACGGAGTGCGACGGCGTAAAAAAAGGCGATGTGGTAGCATTTGCAAAATACGCAGGTAGCGAGATCACGCTAGATGATAAGAAATATCTTATCTTAAATTTCGAAGATGTTTTAGGCATAATAAAATAGTAAAGGAAAGAAAATGGCAAAAGAGATAAATTTTTCAGATGACGCTAGAAACAAGCTTTATAATGGCGTTAAAAAACTAAATGATGCAGTAAAAGTTACAATGGGACCAAGAGGCAGAAATGTGCTTATCCAAAAAAGTTTTGGCGCACCTGCTATCACAAAAGACGGCGTAAGCGTGGCAAAAGAGATCGAGCTTAAAGATACTATCGAAAATATGGGTGCAAGTTTGGTTAGAGAAGTTGCAAGCAAAACAAACGACGAAGCAGGTGATGGCACAACGACTGCGACCGTTTTAGCTCACGCTATTTTCAAAGAAGGCTTACGAAATGTAACAGCAGGGGCAAATCCTATCGAAGTAAAACGCGGTATGGATAAATTCGCTGCTGCTGTTATCGAAGAGCTAAAAAAAGCTTCTAAAAAAGTAAGTGGAAAAACTGAAATAGCACAAGTTGCGACAATTTCAGCAAATAACGATAGTGCAGTAGGCGATCTTATTTCAGAAGCTATGGAAAAAGTCGGCAAAGACGGCGTTATCACAGTAGAAGAAGCAAAATCAATCAACGATGAGCTAAATGTCGTCGAAGGTATGCAGTTTGACCGCGGTTACCTAAGCCCGTATTTCATCACAAACCCTGATAAAATGATAGTTGAGTTAAATTCAGCTCTTGTTTTACTATTTGATAAAAAAATCACAAATTTAAAAGATTTGCTTCCTGTTTTAGAGCAAGTTCAAAAAACAGGCAAACCGCTTTTAATCATCGCAGAAGACATCGAGGGCGAAGCTTTGGCAACTCTTGTTGTAAATAAGCTTCGTGGCGTGTTAAACATTTCAGCTGTAAAAGCTCCGGGCTTTGGTGATAGAAGAAAAGCAATGCTTGAAGATATTGCGATACTAACAGGCGGAGCGGTTATCAGTGAAGAGCTAGGCAGAACGCTAGAAAGTGCTAGTTTAGCCGATCTTGGTAAAGCTGAACGCATTGTCATCGACAAAGATAACACAACAATCGTAAATGGCGCAGGCGAGAAAAAAGCGATAAATGCTAGAATTTCGCAAATAAAAGCTCAAATCGCCGAGACTACAAGCGATTATGATAAAGAAAAATTGCAAGAAAGATTAGCTAAGCTAAGCGGCGGCGTTGCTGTCATAAAAGTAGGCGCAGCAACCGAAACAGAGATGAAAGAGAAAAAAGATCGCGTTGATGATGCGCTAAATGCGACAAAAGCTGCCGTTGATGAAGGTATCGTCATAGGTGGCGGAGCTGCACTAATAAAAGCAAGTCTAAGCGTAAAACTAGATCTAAAAGGTGATGAAAAAATCGGTGCCGATATAGTAAAAAGAGCGCTTTTTGCGCCACTTCGCCAAATCGCAGAAAATGCAGGATTTGACGCAGGTGTAGTCGCAAACGGCGTAGCCGAAAACAAAGACAAGAAATTTGGCTTTAACGCAGCAAACGGCGAATATGTCGATATGTTTAAAGCAGGTATCATCGACCCTGTAAAAGTCGAAAGAATCGCACTTCAAAACGCCGTAAGCGTAGCAAGTCTGCTACTAACGACAGAAGCAACCGTTAGCGAAATAAAAGAAGACAAACCTGCAATGCCAGCGATGCCGGATATGGGCGGAATGGGCGGCATGGGCGGAATGATGTAGTTTTTTATTTCGTCTTTTGGCAAATTTCGAGAGAGTTCGTAAAAGCTCTCTCGATGAACTTTTCTGTTCTATCTTCGTTCGCTTTTACTTCACAACTCTCGAAATTTACTCAAAATACTTCAAAATCACAAATTTAAAATCTTTCCATTGTCATTGCGAGAATTTTTGCGTTAGCAAAAATTCGTGGCAATCGCCAGTGATAAAATAATAAAAATGTAAATTTGCAAATTTATAGAATTTAAAATCAAATATTTTTTTAAATTTGCAAAAAAAACAGGAAATTTAATCATTGGCGATTGCTTCGATTTTCTTACGAAAATCTCGCAATGACAAATTGGGTAAATTCGTTTCCATTGTCATTGCGAGAATTTGCGTAGCAAATTTGAAGCAATCGCCAATAATTCAATTTAGAATTTGGTTTTTTGCAAAAATTTATACAATTCGGTTATTGTTTTTTTTGATTTTTGAAATTTGCAAATTTATAAATTTTAAACTAAAATTTGCACCAAATTTAGGCAAAAAAGGCAGAAAAAATGAACCAAATCGAGCGAATAGAAAAAATGAGCGAGTTTTTAAAAGAAGTAGAAAATGCACAAAAAGAATTTGAAATCGCACTAGAAAATTTTAAAAATTCGCAAAAAATGATGAAAAAACTTAGCAAATACTATTTTGACGGCGTATGGCGAAAGGACTACGAAGCTGACGAAAAAAGCAAAATTCCAAAGTCTATAAATAGTGGCGCACTCAGTGAAGACGGCATTTATAACGCCTTTTGCGAAAACAAATATCTTGCAAAACAAATGCAAAAAATCGCAAATAAAATTTTAAAAGAAAAGTAAATTTTAAATTTAAAGTAGATTAGTGCAAAAAATCAAAATTTAAACCGCATTTTGGTAAAATCCAAAAATGCAAATTTTTTAAAATTTTTAAGGTAAATTTAGTGATGAGATACAAGACAAAACAGATAAAAGTGGGCTCCCTTGCTATCGGCGGGGACGCGCCGATTTCGGTGCAGTCGATGACATTTTCAAAGACAAAAGATATAAATGGCACTCTTGCGCAAATAAATCGCCTTTATTTTGCGGGGGCTGATTTGGTGCGATGTGCTGTGCTAGATCATGACGACGCAAAAGCTTTGGCAGAGATAAAGAAAAACTCGCCCTTGCCGATAGTTGCGGATATTCATTTTAACTATCGCTTAGCGCTTGAAGTCGCCGAATTCGTCGATGCGATTCGCATAAATCCGGGCAATATCGGCGGAAGTGAGCGCATAAAAGAAGTGGTAAAAGCGTGTAAAGAGCGAAATTTGCCGATTCGCATAGGGGTAAATTCGGGCTCACTCGAAGAGCAGTTTGAAGCCAAATTTGGCAGAACCCCGCAAGGCATGATCCAAAGTGCGCTTTATAATTTTAAATTGCTCGAAGATTTTGATTTTACCGACATTGCGATTTCGCTAAAAAGCTCCGATGTGCCCCGCACCGTAGAAGCCTACCGCACACTTCGTCCGCTTTGCGAGTATCCGTTTCACTTAGGCGTTACCGAAGCTGGGACGACCTTCCACGCGACGATAAAAAGCGCAATCGCGCTCGGAACGCTTTTATTAGAAGGTATCGGCGATACGATGAGAGTAAGCATAACCGGCGAACTCGAAGAAGAAATCAAAGTCGCCAAAGCGATACTCCAAGATGCCGGAGTGCAAAAAAGCGGCATAAATATCATCTCATGTCCTACTTGTGGGCGTTTGCAAAGCGATTTAGTCCGTGCGATTAAAATCGTAGAAGAGCGCACAAAGCACATAAAAGCACCTTTAAACATCTCAGTCATGGGCTGCGTGGTAAATGCGCTTGGCGAAGCCAAAGGTGCAGATGTCGCTATCGCCTTTGGCAAGGGAAACGGGCTAGTGATTAGGCGTGGCGAAATAGTGGCAAAGCTAAAAGAGAGCGAACTCGTAGAGAGATTTTTGCAAGAAGTAGAAGATGAGGTGAAAAACTATGAAAAATGATAAAATAAATGTTGAAATTTCATCAAATTTATATGATATTGACCTTGAAAGGTCGATTTTAAGCTCGATTTTTTACAACGATGACGGATTTAGCGAGATTTTGGATATTATAAATTCGCAAGATTTTTATTTTAAAGGGCATAGCGACATTTTTTCTGCAATTATTGATTGCGTTAATAACGACGAGCCGATAGATCCTGCATTTGCGAAAAAACGCTTAGGGGATAGATACGACGAGAGCGTATTTACCGAGATTTTGGCAACTAGCTCGTTAATCGATGTCAAAAAATACGCAAAAGAGCTGAAAGAAAAATCTATCAAACGCTCACTTGTGAAAATCGCTCACAAAATTCCAAACGAAGTAAATGAGCCAAAACCTAGCAAAGATATGGTCGATGACATAAGTGCCGAAATTTACGCACTTGTCGATGACGAGCATAGCTCAGCCATAAAAGAAATGCCGCAAATTTTAACAGAAGTCGCAAATGAAATCAAAAAACAAAAAGAACTTGCCGATCAAGATTTAATCGGGCTTGACACGGGCTTTCGCTATCTAAACGAATACACAAAAGGCTTTAAAGACGGCGAACTCATCATCATAGCGGCTCGTCCCGGTATGGGAAAGACGGCGTTTGCGTTAAATGTCATTATGAAAACTTTGGCATTAAATAAAGGCGTAGCATTTTTCTCGCTCGAAATGTCGGCAGCTCAGCTGATGATGCGTATAATGAGTGCAAAAACTTCAATTCCACTTTCAAATATAATGACGGGCAAAATGGAAGATGACGAATTTAGCCGTTTTAACGACGCTCTTAACGATATGCTTGACAAACAGCTTTTTGTCTATGATAGCGGTTATGTAAATATCCACCAAATTCGCACCCAGCTTCGCAAACTAAAAGCCGCAAACGCTAATATTAGCCTTTGTGTGATCGATTATATCGGGCTTATGACGAGTTCTAGCACATATAACGAAAGGCATTTGCAAATCGCTGAAATTTCGCGTGGCTTGAAACTTTTAGCGCGTGAGCTAAATATGCCAATCGTTGCGTTGTCGCAGTTAAATCGTGGGCTAGAAAGTAGGGCAAATAAACGCCCAATGCTAAGCGATTTACGCGAAAGCGGGGCGATCGAGCAAGACGCCGATGTGATTTTATTTGTTTATCGAAACGATTTTTACGCCGAACAAGAAGAAAAAGAGCGAGAAGAACGCGCTAGAAACGAAGGACGCGAGTATGAACGCAAATTTATACCAAACGCAAACGAAGAAAAAGCCGAAATCATAGTCGGCAAAAACCGAAACGGCGCACTTGGCACGGTCGAAGTGGTTTTTCAAAAGCAATTTACAAGATTTGTCGATAATAGTTTTATGCCGACAAATATCGAACCACTCGAAGCTGTGGAGTTTCAGGGCTAAAATTCCCCATACCAGACGGATTAAATTAAAAAATTTTACGCTTCCGTCGCTCACACACGACAAAGTGTGCTACGCTAGGAAGCGTGAAATTTTTTAAATTACTACGCCCACTCTGTCTTGAATATTTATTTGCAAATTAAGCAAATTTATTGCAAAATTTAAAGAAAAAAAAGGAAAAAAATGGCGAATTTGCTTGTAAAAATCGTAATTTTTGCTTCGCTTTTTGTCTTTGCGATTTTTTGTGCCGAATTTGGCGACATAAGCGTTTTTGCCTTTTTTGTATTTTGGACTTTTATTATTGCAAAAGAGATTTTTGATTATATTTATGCTCGTAAAATCGCCTTGCACAGGGGTTTTTATAAAAACGAAAGCAAAATTCGCAAACTTCTTTCAGGCAAAATTTTAAGTACGATTTTTGCATTTTTTAGTGCCGTTATTTTAGCTTTTTCATTGATTTTGAATTTGCTTAGCATTTTGCCTTTTGAGTTTGCTTTTGTTTTTACGATACTGCCTGTTTTGTTTGTTTTGGTGCGATTTTTTATCTTAAAAATTTTCAAAAACGAAGTTAAAAATTTGCATTTTGCTACCAAAAAATGGGTAATTTTGATTACAGCTTTTTTAGGCATTTTGATATTTTTTATTTTGAATTTGGTTTTTGATTTTAATGCAAATTTTACAGGCGAAATTTCAAAACAAACTTCGCTGTGGTCGTATTTAGCTTCACTAAGCGTTAATGCAGGTTTTGCTTCACGGATTTTAAATGAAATTTTTGTTTATTCGTTTTACATAAACGAAGCGCAAAATTATCTGCAAAATGCCTATTTTAGCGATGAAAAGGCATTTATTTTGCTTTTTATCAGTTTAAATAAATTTCTGTTTTTTGTCGCTATTTTGCATTTTATCTCTTATTTTTTTGGAACAAGACAAAGCGAAAAACTGCCTAAATTTGGACTTTTTATCGGCACGATTTTAACTTTGGCTTATTTTACTTTGATATTAAATTTAGCCCCAAAAACGCAAAAGAATTTGCAAAATTTTAATTCACAAGAAACGATAAGTGCAAAAACTTTTGAATTCATACTTAAAAATGGCGTAAAATTCGAGCTTGAAAGCAAAAAAGTTAGCGAATTTATAAATGAATTTAACGCTACAAAAACTAGCGCCAAAAATATCACGATAAATGCGCTAAATGCTTACATAGACAGCGTTTTTGAAAACGGCGCAAGGCTTGTTGCGAAAAAAACGGCAGATTTTAACTATTCGGCAATGAGTGATTATTTGGTGCTATTTCACGGAGTGGTCGATAAAAATTCAAGCAAATTTTTAAATGATAAATTTACGCAGTTTTTAAATGAAAGTTTTCCGTCTAATTTCAACGAAAATATCGAAAAACTCGTTATTTCAGGCATTAGCGAATATGAGAAAAATCTAAATTCGCTCTTAGTTAAAACTAGCGGAAATTTAAGTTTTGATCTAAATATTACAAATGAATTTTTGCTACAAAATAAGCTTACTAGGGTGCAAGGAAGTGCTATGGGGGCAGGTTTTGTGGGAAGCGCGATAACACTAAAAATAATCGCAAAATCCCTAGCTAAAACAAATGCTAAACTAGCAGCCAGTGCGACCACTGGCAGTAGTGGCGTAGTGTGCGGTGCAGGGGCGATCGTGTGCGTGCCAATGCTAGCTGTGGCGACTTGGTTTGGGTTTGATTACATTTTTGCAAAGGGCGATGAAGCGTTAAATCGTGCCGATTTCGAACGCCAAATTTACAATCAAATTCTACAAAGCAAAGACGAATTTAAAAATTCACTAAATAACGACATAAACGCTTCTTTTGAGCAAATTTCAGACGAAATTTTTCAAAGTATAAAAGCAAAGTGAGAATTGTTTTTTGTATTATTTTTCTAGTAAATTATATAAAAAATTATAGTTTTTATAATAATAAAAATTTTTTAAGATAGTGGTGTCTAAATTTTTTGCAAATACCAAAATTTTACTATCTGTTAGTGTTTTTAGTATTTCGTCATATTTGCATTTGGAGAATAATAAAATTTATCCTTTCTGTTCAGATTTCAAAAATCAAGTATCTAATTTTTCTAATGTTATTTTGTAAAATCTAATGGAGAATCTTTTGCAAATTCGTGGAAACCATATTAATAAAATCAAAATCTTGTAATAATTATAGGGATACTTTTTATTTGTGTAGAATTTAAAAAGCCCCCTTTAAAAGGGGGCAAAACTATTGTATTAACTGCGATTATGGATTTGCTGGAGCTGGGGTTGGATTGCTAGGAGTGTTAGTGCCAGCTGCCGGAGTATAAACAACACCTTGACCACCAAATTTCAATGCATTGCCAGTACCAATTTGCGCTTTAACTTGTTCTAAACCAGGCATTTTCCATACTTTATCACAAAGACCAGCAGTCGCAGGAGTTACTGTGATATTTCCTTCTGTGTCATCACCAGCTCCCCAAGTCAAACAAGTTGAGCCTTTTGCCATAATAGGATTTGGAACATTAGTCATTTCCGCAATTGTTCCAAATTTACCTTGTGATGTATAGTAGCTACCAACATCACTGATAGCAGTTTGAATATTTGTAGCTGCTTTTGAAATCTCAGCATCATCACGAGTTGCAGCAAGTCTTGGGATAGCAACAGCTGCCAAGATACCTAAAATAACAATAACGAAGATCAATTCGATCATAGTGAAACCTTTTTTCATGGCTTACTCCTTAAAATAAATTTCACCTTACATACCTGTATGTAAAATGTTACTCGAATTATACCCAAAATTTTTAAAAAATGCAAATTTATTTGTGGAATTTTTTAAAAAATTTGCATTTTTATAATAAAAGCCCATTTTTTCACTATTTTAGCATAGAGCTTTGATTGTAAATTTTAGATTTTGTGATGTAAATTCTCGCAACGATAATTAAGAAATGATATAGTGATCAAAAATGCCCACTATATCATAAAGAATAAAATAAATTTTACGCAGTTTGCGTTGTAGTTTTTTTGCGTAAAACCCACTGTTTGGCAAAAACAAGGGCTAATATAGCCAAGCCTACGCCAAAACTCATAGTTTCGTTTGCGACAAAAGAGAAGTATTTAGCACAGATATTTGGCACGACCATAAACGGCGTAACAGCTAGTAATAAAATGCGCTCAACCGCGTTGCATTTGGTTACAAACCAACCTTGCAAAGCCGATGAAAAGGCAAACATACCCAAAAGTGCAGTCGTAAAAATCACGCAAATTTGAAGCGGATCGTTTATCCAAACTATGCTTTTTGCGTCCATCGCATCGCCAACGCTTTCTATAAGTAAAAGTTTGTTATTAAAGAAAAACGCAAACGGCAAAAGTGCTGTTCTAAGGTCATAGATAAAGCCTTGAACGCCCACAGTTACGGGATTTGCTTTTGCGATTCCTGCTGCTGCGTAAGCTGCGATTCCCACAGGCGGGGTGTCATCAGCTAAAATTCCAAAATAAAAAACAAACATATGCACGGCGATTGCAGGAACTAAAAAGCCGTTTTTGGCTGCTAGTAGCAAAATCACGGGTGCGATTAGGCTAGAAACCACGATATAATTCGCCGTTGTCGGTAAGCCCATACCCAAAATAAGGCTCATTACAGCCGTTAAAAGCAAAATCAAAATTATGCTATTTCCTGCGATTGCTTCGACGATTTCAGATAGCACTTGCCCAAGTCCCGTTAGCGAAATCGAACCGATAATAACACCCGCTAACGCCGTTGCTATGGCAACCGTTACCATATTTTTGGCTGCATCGACCATCGCCCAGAAAATATCGCTAAATCCGCGCGTGAAATCTGATTTTTCGATTTTTTCTTTCATTATAAATTTGCGAATCGGCTCTTGGATAACAATCATCACAAACAAAACGCAAATCGAGTTAAAAGCCGCTGAAATGGCTGATTCTTTGGCGATTAAAAGCGTATATAAAAGCACTAAAACAGGGATTAAATAGTGAATTCCACTAAGTATAATTTTGAGTTTTTCTATAAATTTAAGCTTATCGTCATTGCCCGTAAGCCCAAGTTTGCAACTTTCCAAATGCACGATATAAACCAAACTTGCATAACAGACAAACGCAGGAATCACCGCTGCTATCATAACATTTGTATAGCTCATACCCAAAAATTCGGCGATGATAAAGGCCGCTGCCCCCATGATAGGCGGCATTAGCTGACCATTTACACCTGCTGCGACGGTAATCGCGCCTGATTTTACAGCCGTAAGCCCTGATCTTCTCATAAGCGGAATCGTAAAAGTGCCGACAGTTGCGACATTTGCGGTTGAACTTCCACTTATCATACCAGTTAATCCACTTGCTATCACACTTGCTTTTGCAGGACCACCTTTAAATTTACCAAGCAAAGCAAAGGCTACATTTATGAAATACTGCCCGGCACCTGCTTTTTCTAGCAATGCTCCAAAAAGCACAAACAGATAAATAAAACTCGTGCTAACTCCGACAGGAACGCCAAAAACGCCCTCGGTTGTCAAAAACATATGCCCTGCAAGGCGTTCTATACTAGCGCCTTGATGAGAAATAAGATCTGGCATATACTGCCCAAAATAGCAATATAACAAGAAAATTCCCGCTATTATCGGAAGTGCAGGTCCTACCATGCGCCGTCCTGCTTCAAAAAGCACGATTAGAGCAGTAAAAGCTACGATAATGTCAAATTGCGTATAATCTCCTGGTCTTTGCGAAAGCGAATAAAACGCAAGCGCAGGGTAAAGCACTGCCAAAACGCCAACTATAAATAAAATCCAATCGTAAATCGGAACATAAGTCGAAAGTTTTTTGGAACTAAACGGAAAATACAAAAATATAATCGCAACAGCAAATGCCACATGTATAGAACGAGCAATCGTCGTATTTGTCGGCGAAAATGCTAAATACAGCTGGAATACCGACCAAGAAAAGCATATTGCCGTAACTAAATATGCAAGTTTCGTGGAAGTAAATTCACGATTTTTTACTTCCACAAATTTTTCGTCCTTAGTTTCAGCCATTATTTAAGAATTCCTGCTTCTTTAAAGACAGCTTCTGCTGCCGGGTGAAGTGGAGCTGAAAGTCCTTCAACAAGCGATTCTTTTGTAACCAAGCCAAGTGCTGGGTGAAGTTTTTTATACTCATCAAAGTTATCCAAAATCGCTTTAACTACGGCTTTAACGCTTTCGTCGCTTTGATTTTTGCTAGCAACCAAAACAGCTTTTACGCCGACAGTTTGCGTATCGTGATCAACACCTTCATACATATTTGCAGGAATCACACCTTTTGCAAAATATGGATATTTTTCCAAAAGTGCGTTCATTTGCTCATCTTCGATACCTACTAAATCAATCGGAAGTGAAGTTGCGGCATCTGTTACATTTGCTGTTGGGTGTCCAACCATAAAGTAATATCCGTCTATTTTTTTATCTTTTAGTGCCATTGGGCATTCATTTACGGTTAAAACGCCACGATGACCTAGTTTATTTACATCAAATTTGTATTGATCATAAACGATTAGAGCTGTTACTTCGTTGCCACTGCCCGGGTTTCCGACATTGATTTTTTTGCCTTCTAAGTCATTGTATGATTTAATGCCACTCTCTTTTGAAACGACAAAAGCTAGAAGCTCAGGGTAAATCGAAACAACAGAGCGTAAGTCTTGGTTGCCGTCGTTTTCAAATTTGCCTTTTCCGTTAAATTTGTCATAAACAACATCGCTTTGAACAAAGCCGAAATTTAGCTCTTTTTTCAAAACATTATTTACATTATAAACAGAACCGCCTGTTGATTGCACCGAACATTTCATATCTTTATTCATATTTACCAAACGACAAATCGCACCGCCAACCGGATAGTAAGTTCCCGTCATAGAACCAGTGCCAATAGTAACGAATTCTTTTGCGCCCAAAAATGAACCTGCTAATACCAAACTAGCAGCAACTGCTGAAATTTTTTTCATCAGTATTCTCCTTAAAAAAATTTATAGAAAAGTATCGCATTCTATTCATAAAATTGAGATAAAATTATTAAATTTTAAGCCAAATTTAATAATCTAGTGTGAAAATTTGTAACATTGTCAAATTTAGCGAATTTATATGTTACAAATGTAAATTTATCTTTTGCACTCACATGTTTTATCGCAAATTTTCGCAGACGAACAAAAAGAAGCACTACTGCACCCAGAGCAACCATCACCACAACAACCGCCGTTTTTGCGTTTTTTAATGATACTTCGAAGAGCAAACAAAACAGCAAGTAGTAAAATAGCTAAAATAATCAAATTTATATTCATATTAAAATCCAAAAATCGTAGCGATAATTTTAATAATAAACGCCACAATCCAAGCAATCACACATTGCCAAAGTGCAACAAAAATCGCCCATTTTGTGCCAAGCTCTCTTCTAATAGAAGCAATCGCAGCCACGCAAGGGGTGTAGAGCAAACTAAAAACAAGCAAACAAATCGCAGATAGCGGTGTTAAAAGCGAATTTAAATTTCCACCCATCAAAACTTCGATTGTAGAAACAACACTTTCTTTTGCCATAAATCCGCTAATAAGCGACGCCCCGATTCGCCAATCGCCAAGTCCAAGCGGAGAAAGCGGAGCTTCTAAAAATCCTGCGATTCCTGCTAAGATACTTTTTGATGAATCTTCCACTAAGTCTAAACGCAAATCGAAACTTTGTAAAAACCAAACTATAATCGTAGCGATAAAAATAACCGTAAAGGCTCGTTGGATAAAGTCTTTTGCCTTTTCCCAAAGAAGTTGGATTATATTGCGAAGGCTAGGAAAACGATAATTTGGAAGCTCCATTACAAACGGCACAGGTTCGCCCTTAAACAGCGTTTTGCGATATAAAAATGCAATTAAAATCGCCGTTAAAATTCCAAGCAAATATAATCCAAGCATAACCGCTCCGCCGTTTTTAGGGAAAAACGCTGCCACAAAAAAGGCATAGATCGGCAGTTTTGCCGAACAGCTCATCATCGGCGTTAGCAAGATCGTCATCTTTCTATCTCTATCGCTTGGAAGTGTGCGTGTCGCCATAATAGCAGGAACAGAACAGCCAAAACCGATGAGCATAGGCACGATACTGCGACCCGATAAGCCAATGCCACGCAAAAGTTTATCCATAAAAAAAGCAACCCTAGCGATATAACCTGTATCTTCTAAAATCGCTAAAAAGAAAAATAGGGTTACGATAATCGGCAAAAAGCTTAAAACGCTTCCTACGCCTGCAAAAATTCCGTCAATAATAAGCCCGTGCAAAACTTCGTTTGTGCCTAATGCGCTTAAATTTTCATCGCAAAATTCTGTAAATTTATCTATTAAATTCGCCAAAATATCTTGCAAACCTGCTCCGACAAGGTTAAAAGTAGCATAAAAAATAAGCCCCATAACGGCAAAAAATATCGGAATAGCCAAATATTTATTTGTAAGCACGCTATCGATTTTTTGCGAACGAAGTCGCTCTTTGCTTTTGCTAGGTTTATTTACTGTTTTAGCACAGACCTTGTGAATAAATGAAAATCGCATATCGGCAATGGCCGAATTTATATCTAGTCCGCGTTCTTTTTCGGTTTGCAAAATGATATGTTCGATTGTTTCATGTTCGTTTTTGTCTAAATTTAGCCTTTGGGCGATTGTTTGGTCTCTTTCTAAAAGTTTATCGGCGGCAAATCTTGCCGGAATTTCAGCTTTTACGGCGTGATCGTGGATTAGATGAATAACTGCGTGCAAGGCTCTATGCACGGCTCCGCCGTTGTCGTCTTTGTCGCAAAGATCTCCGATTTGCGGTTTTTCTTGATAATGAGCGATATGCACAGCATGGCGAATTAGCTCATCTACGCCTTGATTTTTAACAGCAGAAATAGCGATTACAGGCACTCCAAGCAGGTGTTCCATAGTATTTATATCTATGCTTCCGCCATTACCGGCTACTTCATCTATCATATTTAGCGCTACAATCATCGGAATATTTAGTTCTAAAAGTTGCATACTAAGGTATAAATTTCGCTCGATATTACTTGCATCGATGATATTTATAATACAGTGCGGTTTATGATTTAGCAAGAAATTTACTGCGATTTTTTCATCGTCTGAATACGGCGTCATCGAGTAAATGCCCGGTAAATCCGTTACAATCGTGTTTGGATAATTTTTTATCTTACCGCTTTTGCCTTCGACTGTTACGCCGGGAAAATTTCCGATATGTTGTTTTATCCCTGTCAATTGATTAAAAAGCGTTGATTTTCCGCTATTTTGGTTACCGATTAAGGCAAAAGATAAAAGCTCACAGGCGTTGATCTTTTCGCCACCTTCATCGATGTGATAAATTCCTTCTTCGCCAAGCCCTGGGTGGGCTATTTCTTGTTTTAGCGTAGTTTCATCGCTAAATTTTATTTCATTATCAGCTAAATCTTTATCGCTAAGTTTTTGCACTACGATTTGTTCTGCTTCGTTAAGTCTCAAACTAAGCGTGTAACCACGCAAATTTAGCTCAATCGGATCGCCCATAGGCGCAAATTTAATCACGCTTATAGTGGTTTGCGGGATAAGCCCCATATCTAAAAATCTCTGCCTAAGCTTTCCGTTGCCTTTTATTTCGGTTATCTTGGCGTTTTCGCCGACTTTTAATTTATCAAGTGTAATATTATCGTTTTTCAAAATTTGCCTTGCAAAAAAATTTTTTGATTATAGCAATCATTTTATAAAAAAGTAATAAATTTTGTAGAAATCGGATAAGATTTAGATGATTTTATAAAATCATCTAAATTCCGAAATTAATCGATAAATCTTTTTGTCAAATTTCCATACGCTTCGATACGACGATCGCGTAAAAACGGCCACCACCGACGGACATTTTCGCACCTTTGCATATCGATTGTAACGACTTGCGATAGCTCGTCCGTGTCGTTTGCACGAAAAATTTGCTCCCCTTGACTTCCGAAAACAAAGCTATTTCCCCAAAAGCGAATTCCGTTTTCTTTTGGATTTTTAGTTTTTTTGCATTTTTCAAATTCGCTTATATTTTGTGGCTCAAAACCTATGCGATTAACGGCGATTACGGGAATTCCGTTTGCCACGCTATGACCTCTTTGCACGGCAACCCACGCTTCAAGTTGGCGTGATTTTTCATCTTTTTCGTCTCCGTCAAACCAGCCGATAGCAGTAGGATAAATGAGAATTTCAGCACCCTTTAATACCATCAAACGCGCAGCTTCCGGATACCACTGATCCCAACACACCAAAACGCCAAGTCGCCCCACGCTCGTATCGATAGGCTCAAAACCAAGATCACCCGGCGTGAAATAAAACTTTTCGTAAAATTGCGGATCATCAGGTATGTGCATTTTTCGGTAGATTCCTGCGATTTTGCCGTCTTTTTCAAAAACCACGGCAGTATTATGATAAAGCCCTGCGGTGCGTTTTTCAAAAAGCGAAGTTACCAAAACAATGCCGAATTTTTTCGCCACTTTTCCCCAAAAAACCTTATCATCTTCCCACGAATTTGCCAAATCAAAACACTCAACGCTTTCGTTTTGACAAAAATAGTAATTTTGATGAAGTTCTTGCAAAATCACAAGCTGGGCGCCATTTTTTGCAACCTTTTCTATTAAATCTAGCGTTTTTTGGATAGTTTTTTCTTTATTTCCCATAAATTTATGTGCTACAAGCCCGACTTGCAAATTTTTCATAACTTTTCCTTAAAATTTTAAATTTCAAAATTATAGCAAAATATTTTTTATTAGACTTTATTAAGTAAAGTATTTAGATTTTTATTTTTAAAACACGACTAAGTTGTCAGTAAAAATTCGCAAATTTAAAAGCATTGCTTTTTAAATTTGCCACTTCTAGCGTGCAGGGGTTGGGGGATTGTAAGGGGGAAGGGGGCGCTTCGCAAGTCAGCCCACTTCCCCCTTACAAGGCAATTTAAATTTATACAACAATGTTTTAATAAAGTATTTTTAAATAAAATCTTAAATTTGTATTTTAAAGTGCAAATTTATTTTGACTAGAACAGTGCAAACTTCCGTTTTGACGGATAAAAACTCGTGCATCAATGCCGATTATTTCGCGATTTGGACACGCTTTTTTAAGGCGATCTAGCACGATTTTATCGTTTTTGTCATTGTATGTCGGCACGATTAAAGCGTCATTTATAAAGATAAAATTCGCATAAGTAGCCCCTAACCGACGATTTTCATAAAAAATCGGACTTGGAAGCGGAAGCTCGATGAGATTAAATCCTGTTTTTTCTAGCTCGTTTTTTAGCAAATTTAGCTCTGCAAAATGCTCGTCGTTTTCATCTTCGCAAATGCTAAATGCGATCGTTTCTTCATCAACAAATCTCGCTAGGGTATCGACATGACTATCGGTGTCATCGCCTTTGATAAAGCCGTGATCTAGCCAAATGATTTTTTCAAGCCCGAAAATTTCTTTTAGCTTTTTATCAAGTTCGTTTTGGTTTAGGTGTGAATTTCGATTTTCATTTAGCAGGCACGCTTTTGTCGTTAGCATTACGCCATGCCCGTTAAAATCGATACTTCCGCCCTCTAAAATCAAATCCAAATTTATCAAATTTTCGCTTAGAATCTTAAAAAGTTTTTCATTTACGGCGTTATCTTTTTCGCTCTCAAATTTTCCGCCCCAAGCGTTGAATTTAAAATTTAAATTCTCAATTTTGCCGTTATTTTCCCTATTTATCGCACCATAATCTCTAATCCAAGTGTCGTTTGTCGGAATTTTAAAATGCCTTACATTTGCTATGTCGCCACAAATTCGCCTAAAATCATCGTCATTTGGCGTAATCACAAAAACAGGCTGAAATCTCGCAACTGCCTTTATAAATTCTCTATAACTAGCCCAAATTTCGTCCAAATACTCCGCCCAGTCGGTATCTTTATGTGGCAACGCCACAAAAAGGCCATCTTGTCTTTCCCATTCGCCAAATGCTCTCATTTTTATCCTTTATTTTTTTTGCGTTATTATAATGAAATTTGATTAAATTTTTGCAGTTTTTATGCGTTCTTTAAAATCAGGCATGATTTTAGCGATAAATTCGTAAAATTCGCTTCTATGGTGCGGGTAGATTAAATGTGTTAGCTCGTGCAGAACGACATATTCGATAAATTTAAAATCTTTTTTTACCAAATTTAAAGAGAAATTTATATAACCTTTTTTGTGGTTGCAGCTGCCCCAGCGAGTCTCCATTTTGCGAAATACAACGCGATTTACAGGGCGATTTACAAAGGGTAAAAATTGAGCGATAAATTCATTGCAGATTTTTTTAAGCTCTAAATGTGCAAATTTATAAATTTCGTTTTTATCTTTTGCAAATATCCTATCTTGCGTGATTTCAACATTTTTAAATTTATCATTTAGCTCAAATTTATAAACCTTGCCAAATAGCTTTATCTCGTCATTTTCTATCTTTTTTTGTTCCACTTTTAAAAGCGTTTTTTCCACCCACGCCGTGTGTTTATCTATAAAATCCTTACAATCTTGCAAAGTAAAACTTTTTGGCACACTCGATTTTATCTCGCCGTTTTTAGAAATTTTAATCCTAGCGTATTTTACAGCCTTAAATTCGATTAAAACGCTAAAATTTGCAAATTCTAAACTAGCCGTTTGTTTTGCCATTTTTTACTCTTCCAGCGAAGTGTGTTTGCTAATCCCCTTAGCCACTCATCGCAAAAAAATCCTATCCAAACGCCTAAAATTCCAACTCCGTAGTGAATTCCAAGCAAATATCCAACCGGGATTGACACGCCCCACATAAAAATTAATCCCATGTAAAACGGAAATCTAGCGTCCCCGCTAGCACGAAGTGCATTTACAAAAACGATATTTAGCGTTCGCCCGATTTCAAGGGCGATTGTAAGGTAAAAAAGCGGACGCATTACGCTTTTGTGTTCATCGCTTAAATTTACGATTTCCATTATAATTTCACGCCCAAAAAATACGATCGCTATGAAAAACGCAGTGGCTATTAGACCAAATTTAAGAGCTTTAAAAGTGTGATTATAGGCTTCTTGCATAGCATTTGCCCCAACCATGCGACCGACGATGACTTCATTTGCCATGCTTATCGCACTTCCTGCAAAAAATATAAAGCTTGAAATTTGAAAATAAATGGTTTGCACGGTAAGACTTGCTTCGCCCATACTCGCTACAAAGGCAAAAGCAACCATATACTGCGTTATCCAAAGCAAATTTTCTCCGGCACTTGGAAGTCCGACGGAGAGAATTTTGCGTAAAATCGTGGTGCTTAAATTTAAAAACATAGCTAGATAAAATTTGATTTTTATCACTTTTACGGCGATTATGAAAAATAGCGTTACGCCGATGATACGAGCTGTTATGGTGCTAATGCCAATACCAGCTAGACCATAAAACGGCAGTCCAAAAGGCTGAAATAGGGCGATATAGTTTCCCGTAAGTGTGATTAAATTCATAATCACAGCGATAATGATAATATAGTTTGCGTATCCATAGACCCGCACCACAGCTGACATTAAAATCGCCAAAGCATCGATTGCAAAAACAATGCTAATGATTTTAAGATAAATCGCACTATCTGCTAAAAGCTCGCTAGGCACCTGCAAAAGTCTTAGTAAATTCGGTGCAAAAGCAAAGACAAAAGCACCACACACAAGCCCCAAAAATGCGTTAAAAACTATGCTTGTGTGGATTGCTTTTAGGGCTAGGATTTTATTTTTTGCGCCGATTGCCTGTGCGACTACGACTGAGCAACCGACGGCTAAAAAGCCAAAAATGGTGATAAAAAGTAAGAAAATTTGATTTCCCGCACCAAGAGCGCCTACTAGTTTTACATTTACCAAACTTATCATATATGTGTTTATTAATGCAGTTAGTAGCCTTAATGACATATCGATATAAATGGCACCGCTTAGGCGGAAAAGCGAAACTTCTTTCATCAACTCTCTTTTGTAAATTTGGAATTTTTGTGAATTTGGTCTGATATTTTAGCTAAAAGTTATAAATTTAAAGCAAATTCGCAAAAAATCTTTATTTGTAATAAATTTTTTAACTAAATTTCTGTAAAATTAAAAAATTTATTCAGCAAGGGTATTTAAATTTGGCATTAGTTGATTTGATTGATGTAACTAAAAAATTCGGTTCAAATGTCGTTTTGGACGCTGTAAATTTTAGTGTCAATGACAAAGAACGCATCGCTATCATCGGTAAAAACGGCGGCGGAAAATCAACTTTAATGAAAATTTTATGTGGAATTTATGAAGTCGATGATGGCAGAGTAGTAACGCAAAATAACATAAATATCCAAATGCTAGAACAAGCCCCAAAATTTAGCGAAAATCTATCCGTAAAAGATGTTTTACGAAACGAAGCAAAGGAAATTTATAACGCCATAGCCGAATACGGCGAGATTTTAGATCAAATCGCAAACGAGCCGGATGATAAAGATTTACTTGCGTATCAAGATAGACTTATTAAATTTATAGATTCAAAAGACGGCTGGAATATCGACAATAAAATCGAGCGAATTTTAGTGCATTTCAAGCTAAAAGAGTATGAAAATCGCTCTGCTTGCACACTAAGCGGCGGCGAAATTCGTCGTGTTGCTCTTGGGGGACTAATCTTAAAAAAGCCTGATATTTTGTTGCTTGATGAGCCGACAAACCACCTTGATGTCTATATGGTTAAATTTTTGGAAGAATTCTTACTAAATTCAAAACAAACTATCGTTTTTATTTCGCACGATAGATATTTTATCGATAGACTTGCGACGCGTTGCGTGGAGCTTGAAGACGGGCATTTAAGCAATTTTGACGGCGGTTATGCAAACTATTTAGAAAAAAAACAAGAAATGTTAGCAAGTCTTCAAAAGTCCCATGAAACACTACTTAAACAGCTAAAATACGAAGAAGAGTGGCTTAGACGGGGCGTAAAAGCAAGGCTTAAACGCAACGAAGGCAGAAAAGCTAGAATTTTAGCTATGCGAGAAGAAGCCAAAAAAAATCCGGGCGCAATCCGAAAAGTAAAACTCGAACTCGAACGCGCAAACAAGAGCTTTAACAAAGGCGGACTTGATGAAAATCGCCGTAAAATGCTTTTTGAATTTAAAAATGTCAGCAAAAAACAGAACGAAAAAACGCTATTTTCAAATTTTAACGCTAGGGTCTTGCAAGGCGAGAGAATCGGCATAGTAGGGGCTAATGGCGCAGGCAAAAGCACACTTTTAAAGATTATGCTTGGCGAGAGTAAAATCGACGGCGGCGAAATCAAACGGGGCGATATTAAAATCGGCTATTTTGATCAAAGCAGAACGGGCATTAGCGATGATAAGAGCTTGATTGAAATTTTCTGCCCAAACGGCGGCGACCATATAATGGTTAGAGGGCATTATATGCATGTCTATGGGTATCTTAAAAACTTTTTATTTCCAAAAGAGTTTTTGGATAAGCCTGTAAGCGTGTTAAGCGGTGGCGAGAGAAATCGCCTAGCTTTGGCAAAGCTTTTTACGCAAGAGTTTGATTGTTTGATTTTAGATGAGCCGACAAATGACCTTGACATCGCCACTATAAACATTTTAGAAGAGTATTTGATGAGTTTTGAAGGTGCCGTTATCGTCGTCAGCCACGATAGATATTTTGTCGATAAAATCACAAATAAACTTTGGGCGTTTGAAAACGGAAATATAGATCAAATTTATGTGCCATATAGCGAGTATTTGGAGTATGAAGATGAGATAAAAGAGCTTGATGAAATCGAAAAAGAATTCGATAGCAAAAAGCCAAACGACGCAAACAAAAAAGAAAAAACACAAAGCGCAAAACTCTCATACAAACAAAGCAAAATCCTTGAAGAATATCCTGCCCTAATCGAAGCCTTAGAAATTCGCATAAAAGAGCTAAACAAAGCACTCTCAACGCCTGAAATTTACCAAGAAGTCGGAATTCAAACGCTTTTTGAAGAGCTTGAAGAGAAAAAAGGCGATTTGTATAATATGGAAAACGAATACTACGAAGTTTTATCGATTGCTGAGAATTTAAAATAATCCAAATTTACTAATTCGTGCTAATATTTGCAAATTTAAAATTTACAAAAGGAAAAAAATGGTTTGGTTTTTGGTGTTTTTATACATTATTTACACGATTTACAAGATTTTTTTGTCGAATTTAGAGCTAAATTTTGTGCGTCAGAAAATGAACGAAAAAGCCGTAGTTTTAAGCGAAGAAGATTATAAACAAGCGGCAAAAACTGCAATCATAAATCAAAAATTTAGCATTTTTAGCGATTTTTACGGGCTTTTAGTTGCCGTTTTTTGGATAGTTTTTGGGGCTAGTTTTTTGCAGAATTTCATCTATGAAAGTGGCGTTTTTCAAAACGAAATTTTTAAAGCAACTGCCCTTGTCGTAGCATTTTTGATAATAAATTCGCTTCTTAGTTTGCCACTTGATATTTATAGCTCGTTTGTAAAAGATAAAAAGCTTGGTTTTTCAAATATGACGCCAAAAATTTTTATCATCGACACGCTAAAATCGCTTCTTTTAATGCTTATTTTTGGCTCGTTGTTTGTTTGTGCGTTGATATTTTGCATACAAAATTTAGGGAATTTTTGGTGGATTTGGGCGTTTTTGTTTAGTTTTTGCGTGATTTTGCTTATAAATTTGATCTATCCGACCATTATCGCGCCGATGTTTAATAAAATGTCGCCACTGCAAGACGGCGAATTAAAAGAGCAAATTTGCGAACTTTTACAAAAATGCGGATTTAAATCAAGCGGTGTTTTTGTCATGGACGCAAGCAAACGAGATAAACGCTTAAATGCCTATTTTGGTGGATTTGGTGCAACAAAAAAGGTTGTGTTGTTTGATACGCTTATTGAAAAACTAACTCAAAATGAAATTCTTGCGGTCTTAGGGCATGAGCTAGGGCATTTTAAACACGGCGATATTTTGAAAAATATCGCACTTAGCTTTGTGCTTTTGGGCGTGATTTTTGCGGTATTTGGAAATATGCCAAGTTCCGTTTTTTCTAGCCTAAATTTAAAGCTTGACGGCGGGGCGATTTTGGTTTTTATGATTTTGTTTTTGCCGATTTTACAGGCATTTTTAGAGCCTTTGGTTTCTAAATTTAGCCGTATGCACGAGTTTGGAGCCGACGAATTTGCTAGTAGCGTTCGCAATAAAGATGATATGATAAGTGCTTTAACAAAGCTTGGTAGCGAAAACAAGGCGTTTCCGATTTCGCACAAAATTTACTCGGCTGTGTATCACTCGCACCCAAGCCTTTATGAGCGTATCGAAGAGCTAAAATGACGATAAATGAAGCGTTAAAATTTGCTAAAATTCGCGTAAATTCAGACTTCGTCGCAAGGGAAATCATCAAATTTTGCGAAAATTTTACAAATGAGAGTTTGGTTTTAAATTTAAACGCCAAGCTTAGCGATTTTGACAAATTTTCTCACGCCGTCGAGCGTTTTGCCGGTGGCGTTCCGCTCGAATATATCACAAATAAAGCCGAATTTTTCGGACTTGATTTTTTTGTCGATGAAAGGGTCTTGATCCCGCGTTTTGAAACCGAAATTTTGGTAAAAAAGGTGCTAAATATCGCTTCAAATTTTAAAAATCCAAAAATTTGCGAAATCGGCACAGGTAGCGGGATAATCAGCATTTGCCTAAGAAAAAATTTGCGTGGCGCAAAAATCATCGCAACCGATATTTCAGAAAGTGCGATCAAAGTCGCTAAGCTAAATGCTAAAAAACACGGCGCAAAAATCGAATTTAGACACACTTCGCTTATGGACGGCGTGGAAGGCGAATTTGACATAATCGTTTCAAATCCGCCGTATATCGCAAATTCTTACGAGCTAGACGCTAGGGTTTTAAACGAGCCAAAAATCGCACTTTTTGGCGGAGAAGTCGGCAACGAAATTTTAGAAAAAATCGTGCAAATCGCCAAAACTAGGGCAAAATTTTTAGCTTGTGAAATGGGATACGATCAAAAAGAGAGTATGGAAAAAATTTTGCAAAACGCAAATTTTCACGCTATTTTTTACAAAGATTTAGCAGGGTTTGATCGCGGTTTTAGCGCAAAAAACAGAAACTTGGTATAATTTTAAAAAAACGCAAAGGCAAAAAATGACAAAATCGCAAATTTACAGGCTTTATTGTTACAGGGCATTTGGTTATAAGTATGTCGATGAAGGCTTTTTGCTCGAAGATTACGATATTTGGTTTGATGATTTGGATAAATTAAAAAAAGAGCTTAAATTTTGCAATCTTTGCGAACTCTGCAAAACACGCAACAATGTGCTAATCCCAAGCGGAAATGAAAACGCAAAAATAATGATAGTTTTTGAAAGCCCCGGTTTTAGCGCAGATAAAAATGCGACGGCTTACAACGGACAGCTTGGCGAGAAGTTTTTTGAGATTTTTGAAGAGGTCGTCGGTGTGAGTGTAAAAGAGTGCTACACGACATTTTTGATGAAGTGCAGAATTCCGCAAAATAGGAAAATCGATAGAAATTTACTGCTAAAATGTGCGCCGTATTTAAGCGATGAAATTCGCATTTTAAAGCCAAAAGCAGTGCTTAGTTTTGGCGAACTTTGCGCGAAAGTTTTACTTAGAAATGATAATCTGCCTAGCCTTGATATTATCCACGGAAGCCTTTTTAAAGATAGCGGGATTACCTATATACCGACATTTGGAGTAAATTTTTTGCTTTCAAACCCAAGTAGGATTGATGATTTTAAAAGCGATTTAGAAAAAATTAAGCAGTCTTTGTGAATTTTAAGCTTATAAGCCTTAATAACTTTGCGAATTTTAAATTTTCGTATCGTTTTTGCTATACGACCCGAATTTACATAACCTGTCATTCTGAGCGAAACGGAGTGTAGCGAAGAATCTTTTATTTGAATTTATGAGTTAGTTATTTGCGAATTTAAATTTACGAGATACTTCGCTTCGCTCAGTATGACGAAAATTTGTCATTGCGAATTTGTTTAATCTGTCATTGCGAGAATTTGCGTAGCAAATTCGTGGCAATCCAGTTCAAACAGCGAAGTCGTTTATTAAAGAAAATTTAGGCTCATAGCTCAAATTTACAAAATCTAAAAACGCATTTCGGCATTGCTGGATTGCTTCGTCGTTGCTTCGCAACTTTTCGTAATGACAATGGAAAAATTTGTATAATTTTTGATGGGTAATATGCTTATCCTACGAAGCTAGGTAGCCAAAAAAAATGCCAATTTTACAACTCATAAAATAAATGTTACAAATTTTCACAAAATTTTTATTTAAAGCAAAATTCTTAAAAATTTAAGCAAATTCTTGGGGGGGGGGGGGTATTATAATGTAAAAGTTTTTATAAAGGATATAAATGTCAAAAACAAAGCAAAATTTGCAAATTTCCACACCAAATTTATCAGAAGCGCAAAAATACATAAAATCTTGGAATAATGACAAAGAAAACGAGCATTACAGGGTGCAAGAAAAGGCACTTAATCAGCTTTTTCAGGCTTATTCTGAAAACACCGATTTGATTAAAATTTTGCTCAAATCGGCTGCTTTAAATGACTTTTACAGCACAAATATATTTTCGATTTATGAAATGGCAAAGCACATAAAAGAGCTAAAAATCGATGAAAGCTTGCAAAAAGGCGACGCAAATTTGGTAAATAAAATAGCGAAGATTAAGATAAAAGAAAAAGAGAGAAATTTCTACTCTTTTGCTAGCAAATACTGCTCTTTTCACAATCCGGATGAATTTCCTATTTATGATTCTTATGTCGCAAAAATCTTGTTGTATTTCGACAAAAAAGACAAATTTTCAAAATTTAGTCAAAACGATTTGAAAAATTATCCAACATATAAAAACGCAATATTTGAATTTAGAAAATTTTATGACTTAGAAGAATTTAGTATCAAAAAGTTAGACCAATATTTATGGCTATTAGGAAAAGAAAAATTTAATAAATTTAAATAAAAGGATAAAAAATGAGAAAGATTTTATGTTTTATCATTGCGATAATGGGTTTTGTAAATGCACAAAACAACGACGACATAAAAATAAATGTTGTAAAAAATTTTTACAATAATAGCGATTTGTCGGAAAACGCAAAAAAATTTGGAACAGCTTCATTTAAAACTGCTATTTCTGATGGTGAAGCAGCAGGTTGTTTGGATTTTGATCCAGTTGTCAGCGGACAAGAAATTTGCGATAAACCAAAATATGATTTCAAAGCAATAGGCTCAGATGAAGTCGAAGTTACGCAAACTTGTGATTATGGTGGCGACAATCCACTAGATATAAAAACCATAGTCTATGCACTAAAATGCAAACAAAATGAGTGCAAAGTAGATGATATTTTTAATTTTGTTAAAAATGATAATGGCGCAAAAGAGAAATTTAGCACAAAAGAATATCTTTTTGAATGTGTTGAAGAATATGTCGCTACTGAGAGCGAAGCCAATCATGAAGAATTTGCTGGCAACACAAATAATATCCAAAATAATGCCGATAGCTTTGCAGGAAACGCAAAAGATAAAATTAAAAATTTTATAAACAATGTTGAAAATAAGGTCGATGAAGTCAAACAAATGGTAAATTTTGAAAAACCAATTGTAAGTATAGAAGCTAGACAAATTAATGACTTTTGGGGTAAGCGAACTATCTATCCATTGATAATACAATCACGAGATAATGGGACTTTAATCAACGAAATTATAATAAATCGTGGAAATTGTCAAATATCACAACAAAATAAGTATGAAATAAATAAAAATAAACTAAATGAATATTTTCAAAAAAATCCAAAAAATTTTATACTTTATACTTCAAAAGAAAAACCAACTAGCTTTACTGGCTTTGAAAGAAAAATAATAAATGTTAAAATGAAAAACGGAAATATGGCGTCATTATATAAAAAATACTACGATTATGCCTATCATAGTATAGCTAGTAGAAGCAAGAAATTTGGCGATGTGATTTATAGTAGTAACAAAAAAGATTCCTTACAGAAAATTCTTCAAGAAAGAAAAAATAATAATAGCAAATCAAATCTTGCAAGATTTGATTCATTGGATGATGAAATAAAAGCATTATTTAAAAAAGTAAATATTAAAGTTGTATTAGCTTATGGCGAAACTCCTTATAATCAATATGAATCATCTATTAAGTGTTATTTTTTAGGGGAAAATAATAGTATCGATATACAAGATAATAATAAAATCAAAAAATGTATAAGAGAACAAACAACTATCATAGAATATGAACTCATAGAAGAAAAAGCAAAAGAATACGCATATAAATATTCCGATAATCTTAGTGAAGCTGGAAATGCACATTGGGAATTATTTGTAATAGAACTAGAAAGAGCTCTTAAAAAACAAGATGGAAGCCTTATAGGCGTAAGCGACCGTTCTTTAAATGCTAATGATGATAAAACAATGACATATATCAATAGCTTAGATAATGAAAGTCGTTCAGTGTATGATTATAAACCGATTTATCCTATGGGACCAATAGATTTTGGTAAAATTCTAGCAGTTCCATACGAGTGTTCTCCAAAAGAAGTTTTAGAGGTAATCTTAAAAACAAATGGTGGAGATTTTAAATATATGTTTGAACAAAATTAGGCATTTAATATGGCAAACACAAAGATTAAAATAGATAAATCAAGTGAATTTATAAACGAACTTTGGGAAAAACTACAATCGAGTGGGCTTTATGCCTACTCGAAAAATGATATTTATGATTATTTGATTTATTTGCTAAATAAATATGATGAAAACCACTTTTTCGATACTAACTCCAATGCCTTAAATTCAAGGCTTTTAAAGGTTTCGCAAACTCGCATAAAAACAGCCAAAACAAATATTTCTGTAAAATTTATGAACGAAAATGAATATGATGAAATTTTTATAAATTTTTTAAACGATTGTAAAAATAATCTTATAAAATTTAAAGAAAGTATAGAAAAAGGTAAGATTAAATTTGTATTAGAAAATCCTGCAACCCGCTTGGTATTAGAAACAAAACTAAAAAATGCTATCGGTGATACTTTGGACTATCATTTAAATAAAGAAATTGTTGAGATTGAAGCTAATAATTTTTTGTCTATGCTGTTAAAAGAATTAGAAATACTAGAAAATAATAAAAATTTAAATCAAAAAGACAAAAAACTGCTTGAAAAATTACAACAAGTTAAAAAAATCATAAAAAAAGAAAAAAATAAAAAAGAACTAAAAGAGAACATAGAAGCTGGAATTAACATATCTACAAAATTTACAACGCAAATTGTAACTAGTGCAATTAGCGCATTTTTTGGTTTTTGATTTATATAGTATCATAGGGTGGGCATTTTCGCCCACCGAAAATCTAAAATTTCAACTTAATGCTCAAAATTTCTTAAAAAATTTGATTAATTCAGGTTCGAATTTTGTAACTCGTCCGTTTTGCAAATATGCGATTGTGATCTCTGCGCTAAATAAAAGCTCGTCAAATTTATTTCCGTCGATGTCTTCAAGTCGGTAAATTTTCTGCTCGAAGATGGCACTTGCTTTGCCGATTTCAAGCGTTTTGCTTCGCACTTCTACTATGTCGCCGTATTTGGCAGGGCGAACGAATTTCGCACTTAAATTTGCAACAACCATATATTTTGATTTATCCAAATTTAGCCTTGCTCTAAGCAAAGCTTCGCTTCTAGCGCGTTCGCAGAATTTTATATAGTTTGAGTGATAAACGATCCCTTGCGCGTCGGTATCTTCAAAATAAACTCTAAATTTCATTTTTGCTCCGAATTTTGGCTCGAATTTGCCGAATTCGAGCGTGGAAATTTCATAAAAAACAGAATTGTTTGCGCGATTATCATAAATTTCATCGTCCATTCGCTACCTTTGTGAATTTTTGCAAATTCGGCTGTTTGCGTGGCGGCTGCACCTGCTTTTTGCGCTTCGACTATGTAGTCTGTAAAAACCAAAACAAAAAGCACCATAAGTATCAAATTTAGCACGGCTAACATTAGCGTTGAAAAGCGAAAATTGAAATTTTGCGATTTGTTGTTGTTGAAATTTACCATTTCAAAAATAAACGAAATCACCGTGATTATCATAAGAATTTTGTTATATTTTAAAAAAATTTGTGTCATAAGCTGACCACTTTGAAAGTGGCTTAAAACGCCGTCGCCTAAAAAACTTTGCGGAAAAAATATCGTAGGAGCCACAAACGCCCCAAGAGCGAGTTCTATGCCGATTAAAGCGGCTAGTAAAAACAGATAAATTCCTAAAATTTTACTCATTTATTTCCTTTTGTTATTCTAAATTTTCATTGTATTCAGGGGTTTCGTAGATATTTCCGACTATTTCAAGGCTATCAAAGCTTCCTAGCATTTTGTATTGTTCTATATCTTTAAAATAAACGGTAAAACCGCCGATGACTTCGTTATATAGCACGGCTGAGACATCGTTAAATGCCATGCTTGTTTGATTTGTGTTTTTTACAATGTCGCCTTCGAAAATTTCTTTGCCGTTTTTGTCAAACATACCTGTTGATTGCGAAATTTTAATCGATTTTAGCGGTTCGAGCTCTTCTTTTTTGTATCTTAGAAAAAAACCTTTTCTAGTGTAGCCTTTTAGCTTATAAACCACGCCGTTATCGATGTCAAGATAAAAATTTTCCTTTTCCCAGTTGCCTAAGAATTTTTTATTTGCATAATCCCAAAGTCTAAATTTGATAGATCTCATAGCAAATTCCTTCTTGTAATCTTAGTTTAACAAATGCTATTTTATCACTTAATATTAAAAATCTGATTAAATTATTTATTAACCGATTTTTAAGCAATTTTTTTATAAAATCCAACTCTTATATTGTGAAAAAGGAAAATCATGAAAAGAACATATCAACCGCATGTAACTCCTAAAAAGAGAACACACGGATTTCGCGTTAGAATGAAGACTAAAAACGGTCGCAAAGTTATCAACGCAAGACGCGCAAAAGGCAGAAAAAGATTGGCTGCTTAGGTGAATTCGCTCCTATAAGCGATAGCAAGATTTTTGCCGAGATCTACAAAAACGCCAAAAAATGGCACTGCGAGACCGCAGTTGTTTATTTTTTGGCTAGCGAGAATAAAAATTTAGCCGTAGTCGTAAGCAAAAAAGTAGGTAAAGCGGTAGTAAGAAACAGAGCCAAAAGGCTTTTAAAAGCCGCTTTTTTTAATATAAAAGACGATTTAGCAAGCGGAACTTACATTTTGATAGCCAAAAAACAGATTACACAAGATGTAAGTTTTGATAAAATAGAGAAAAATTTGAGATGGTCATTTAAAAAAATCGGTTGTGTTAAATGAAATTTATCTTTATTAAATTTGTAAGATTTTATCAGCTTTTTATTTCGCCTATTTTACCGGCATCTTGCAGACATTATCCGAGTTGTTCGGAGTATTCGCTTTGGCAATTTAAACATAATAGTTTTTTTGGCGCATTTTTTGCGACAATTTTACGGATTTTAAAATGTAATCAGTTTTTCAAGGGCGGGATTGATTATCCGATTATAAAGGCGAATTTTTCGCCTATTAGCGTTTTTTCAAAAACTAGCGTAAAAAAACCGAATTTTTGGCTGATCCCAAACGGAAAAAACAGATATTTCGTTGTAAAATCAATTATATAAAAGGAAGTTTAGTGGATAATTCAGCTCAAAAAAGATTGGTTTTGGCTTTGGCACTTGCCTTTATATTTTTTATAGCCTATGATCATTTTTATCTTTCAAAAATCAGAGAAGCTCAGGCATTAGAAGCAAACAAAACAGCACTTCAAACTCAAAATGCCGCTCCAAAGGTGGAAAATTCAAATTCTCAAAGCTCGGCAACTCCTGCGCCTACAACAAGTGTGGTAGTTAAAGAACCTATCGTAAAAATCGCCACACAAAAAGCAGATTTAAGTATTGACGAGCTTGGACGGATAAATTCTTTTGTTTTAAAAGAAGAAAAATACAAAAATGATAACGGCGAAGCGATAAATTTGATTAAAGCAGATATGTCGCCATTGCCGCTTGAAATTCGCTTTGAAGATGCAAATTTAAACAATCTTGCGTTTGCTACACCTTATACGGCAACTTCGTCAAATTTAGACGCCACAAATGGCTCTGCAAATTTGGTTTTAACTCAAAATTTAGGCGATATTGTAGTTACAAAAAATTTGACATTTTATCCTAATGGAAACTACGATATAAAAGTAAATTTAAGCAAAAATGCAGTTTTTTATATAAGCCCTGGAAGCAGACCTAGCGAAGTGATTGATGGATACACTATTCATGGTGCTTTGGTGCGAAATGCAGATGAGAGTTTGGCTATTTTCGAAGACGGCGATGTAAAATCAAACGAGGTCATAAATAACGCAAATATCGCAGCAGTTTCTGATAGATACTATACAAAATTTTTCTACACAAACGGAAATGATTTAAGCCTCGTGCTTACTTCAAAAGACGATATTACGCAGGTTTTTGCCAAAAGTAACGGCGAATTTAACGCCGGTGGCTATATCGGACCAAAAGAGTACAAAACGCTAAATAGCATTGATAGCAAACTTACAAATGTCATCGAGTATGGTTGGTTTACTTTCATCGCTAGGCCTATGTTTAAATTTTTAAGTGCAATTCACGATTATATCGGCAACTGGGGCTGGGCGATCGTGATTTTAACGCTTATTATTCGTTTGATTTTATTCCCTTTAAGCTACAAAGGTATGATGTCGATGAATAAGCTAAAAGATTTAGCACCGAAAATGAAAGAGCTTCAAGAAAAATACAAAAATGAACCACAAAAACTTCAAGCTCAAATGATGCAACTTTACAAAAAACACGGAGCAAACCCAATGGGCGGTTGTTTGCCGATTTTACTGCAAATTCCTGTGTTTTTTGCTATTTATCGAGTTTTGTTAAATGCTATCGAGCTAAAAGGCGCACCGTGGGTTTTATGGATTCAAGATTTATCGATTAAAGATCCGTTTTTTATCCTACCGATAACTATGGGTATTTTAATGTTTTTACAACAAAAAATCACGCCTACGACATTTACCGACCCTATGCAAGAAAAGGTTATGAAATTCTTGCCTTTGATTTTTACATTTTTGTTTGCGACATTTCCGGCAGGTCTTACGCTGTATTGGACTATCAACAATATGGCTTCAATCGTGCAACAATACGCGATAAATAAACTTTTTGACAAACAAAAAAAATTGGCAGCGGAGAAACATAATGAAGATAGAAGCTAAAAATTTAGAACTAGCATATAAACAAGCCGCCGAAAAACTAAATTGTTCTATAACCGAACTTGATATAAAAGTTATCCAACACCCAAGCGGCGGACTTTTTGGATTATTTAGTAAAAATGCGATTATAGAAGTTAAAGTCGAAGGCGAAAAGGAAAAATTTGAGAAAAAACAAAAAAATCCTAGAAAAAAGCCAAATTCGCATGAAAACGCAGAAGCAAAACAGCATAAAAAAGTTAAAAAAAGCGAAAACAAAGAAGCAAATTCGAGCCAAAATTCAGCTCAAAATTTAGAAAATTCATCAAATTTGGAAAATTCGCAATCGCAAAATTTAAAAACTCAAAATAGCGAAGAAGCAATTGCTCCAAAACCTGCGAAAAAATCACGCAAAAAAGAAGAAAGAAAGCTAAAATCGCAAGTTAGCGATGAAGTTTTAGAAGAGATTAAGATTAAACTTGGCGAACTTTTAAGCGCGAGTGATTTTGCCGTAAGTGTCGTCGAAGTGAAAAAATACGATGATGAAAATGTTTATATCAAGCTTGACGGCGAAGATGCTGCTCTTCTTATCGGCAAAGAAGGTTACCGCTACAAGGCACTTTCGTATATGATTTATAACTGGATTAGTATAAAATATAACCTTTCGATAATCCTAGAAATTTCTGAATTTTTGCAAAACCAAGAGCGAATTTTAAATGAGTATTTAAGCGGTGTTATCGAAAAGGTAAAAACGGCAGGAAAGGCTTATACTAAGCCTTATGACGGTGCTTTGGTAAAATTTGCGGTAGATAGATTAAGGGCTGAATTTCCGGAAAAATATGTCGGCGTAAAAAGTGCCAAAAACGGAAAAATCATAGTCATAAACGACAACAGTAATGAATGATGATATTGTCGCCGTCGCCACAGCGCACGGCACAGGCGGTATATCCATAGTGAGATTAAGCGGTGCAAATTCGCTTAATCTTGCCCTAAAACTTATAAATAAAAATTCTCTAAAACCCCGTTATGCGACACTTTGCGAGATAAAAAATGCTAATGGCGAATTTATCGATGAAGCCATTGTGATTTATTTTAAAGCCCCGTTTAGTTTCACAGGCGAAGAAGTCGTCGAATTTCACACGCACGGCGGTTTGGTGATTTCAAATTTAATCATCGACGAGCTTGTAAATTTAGGCGCTAGAATTGCAAGCCCGGGTGAGTTTAGCAAAAGAGCCTATCTAAATGGTAAAATGGATTTAACAAAAGCAGAAGCTATTCAAGCTCTCATAAATTCACGCAGCGAAAGCGCAACAAAAATCCTAGCTAAAAACCTGCACGGCGAACTTAAAAACTATGTCGAAACCTTGCGCTCGGAGCTTGTTAAGACGCTGGCTTTTGTGGAGACTTGCATTGATTATGCCGAAGAGGATTTGCCAAGCGATATTTTAGAAAAAACTAGCGCAATGCTAGATGAAAACTCGCACAAACTAAGCAAAATAGCCGAAGTTAGCGAACAAAGAAAAGGGCTAATCGAAGGCTTTAAAGTAGCGATTATTGGCAAACCAAATGTCGGCAAAAGTAGCATTTTAAATTCACTCTTAAACTACGAAAGGGCGATTGTCAGCGACGAAGCAGGCACGACAAGGGATCGCATAGAAGAAAGCCTTAAAATCGGCACTCATATAATCCGCATTATAGATACAGCTGGAATTCGAAATGGGGCTTCAAATTTAGAAAATATCGGCATTTCGCACTCCATAAAGGCTGTAAAAGAAGCCGATATTATATTAGCAGTTTTTGACGGAAGTAGCGAATTTGACGGCGAAGATGATAAAATTTTAGAAATTTTAAAAGATGAAGATAAAAAGGTTTTTTATATTATTAACAAAAGCGATTTAGAACAAAAATTTAGTAAAAATTTGCCAAATTCTATAAAAATTTCAGCTAAATTTGGCACGGATGAGCTTATAAATTCGCTAAATGAGTATCTAAATTCACAAAATTTTGACGGACTTATGCTTAGCTCAAATCGCCAAATAATCGCTTGTAAAAATGCCGTAAATGCGATACAAAGGGCAAAGGAAAAGTTAAATGAAAGCGAACTTGAAATTTTTGCCTTTGAATTAAATGTCGCCATAAAAGAAATTTCTTCTATCTCTCGCCCGTTTGATAGAGATGAAATTTTAGATGAAATGTTTTCAAATTTTTGCTTAGGAAAATGAATTTTAATCCATTGTAATTGTGATTTTATTCCATTGTCATTGCGAACGAGCGTAGCGAGTGTGGCAATCGCCAAAACAAGCGAAGCGATGACACGCCAAAGTGCGTGGCAGGTTTCTTGCGAAGCGAAGCGTAGCAGAGCAAAAGCTAAAATAACCACTATGCGAATTTGCAAATTTAAAAATTCAATCAAATTTGGCATTGTTATCATTTTTTAAATTTAATTACGCAGGAAGTTGCCTTGCAGGGGGAAAGGGGGCTTGAATTGCGAAGTCGCTCCCCTTTCCCCTGCAACCCCCTTACCCCCGACGACGCTTTGCAAGGTTGCAAATTTAAAAAAGTTTTCGCTTTTTTAAATTTGCGATTTTAATAAAAACAATCACAAAATCAAATTTAAAGCTATTTTTGGGTATTATATTCTTTTATTTTTATAAATTCCAAAAAAGGCTAAAAATGGATAAGAAAACTATCGAAGCACACAAAATCAGCGAAGACGAATATGCGAAAATTTTAGAAATTCTAGGGCGTGAGCCAAATTTGCTAGAACTTGGCATTTTTTCGGCTATGTGGAGCGAACACTGCTCATATAAATCAAGCAAAAAATACCTAAACGGCTTTCCGACCAAGGCTCCATGGGTCATACAAGGTCCCGGTGAAAATGCCGGTGTCATCGACATTGGCGGTGGCATGGCAGCTGTTTTTAAAATGGAAAGTCACAATCACCCTAGCTACATTGAGCCGTTTCAAGGCGCAGCCACAGGCGTGGGTGGAATTTTGCGCGATATTTTCACAATGGGTGCAAGGGTCGAAGCAAATCTAAATTCTCTGCGTTTTGGCGATGTCGTGGGAAATTCCAAAACAAATCGTTATCAAAGATATTTGGTCAAAGGCGCAGTTAGCGGTATTGCACACTATGGCAACTGCATGGGAATCCCTACGATAGGTGGCGAAACGACATTTGATAGCAGTTTTAATGGAAATATTTTGGTAAATGCCTTTGCTTTGGGAATTGTAAAAAGTGATGAAATTTTCTACGGCAAGGCAGAAGGCGTGGGAAACTCAGTCATCTATGTAGGCTCAAAAACAGGCAGGGACGGGCTTGGCGGAGCTGTTATGGCAAGTGATAGCTTTAACGATGAAAACAAATCTCTTCGCCCAACCGTGCAAGTTGGCGATCCGTTTGCCGAAAAGCTTTTAATGGAAGCTTGTTTGGAGCTTTTTAAAACTGATTATGTTGTCGGAATTCAAGATATGGGTGCGGCTGGTCTTACTTCAAGTAGCTTTGAAATGGCAGGACGAAGCGGAAGCGGTATGAAAATGCACTTAGATAAAGTGCCAATGCGTGAAAGCGGTATGACGCCATACGAGCTAATGCTAAGCGAAAGCCAAGAGCGTATGCTAATTTGCGCGAAAAAAGGTTGCGAAGATAAGATAAAAGAGATTTTTGCGAAGTGGGATTTAGACGCAGAAGTCATCGGCGAAGTAACCAATACCGGTAAAATGGAGCTTTACTGGCATGGCGAGCTAGCTGGCGAGATTCCAATCGAGCCTTTAAGCGAAGCAGCTCCGATTTTAGACCGCCCTACAAAACGCCCAGCGTATTTGGACGAAATAGCAAATTTTAGCCTTTGTGGTTGCGAGTGCAATATAGATAATAACGAAGCTTTCGATAAAATGTTTAGCGAACCTGAAATACTAAATAAAAATCTAATCTACGATCAATACGACGCAAATATCGGCACAAATACTATAAAGCAACCGGGAACTTTGGGTGCTTTTGTAATGCGTGTGAAAGAAAACGGCGTGAATTTGGCAATGGGTATGGATTGTAACACCCGCATGAATTTTGTAAATTCTCGCGTCGGTGGCGCATTAGCCGTTGCCGTTAGCGGTCGCAAGGTAGCTCTTAGCGGGGCTACGCCGTTAGCAATTACAGATTGTCTAAATTATGGAAATCCACAAAACCCGGAAGTTATGTGGCAGTTTGCGCAAGGTTGCGAAGGCATAAAAGAGGCGTGTAAAGAGCTAAATACGCCTGTTGTGAGCGGAAATGTGAGCCTTTATAACGAAACCGAGGGCGTTAGTATCCAGCCGACCCCTGCGATCGTAACTGTCGGCGTAAATAAAAATGCAAATTTGCCTAGCCATTTTGTCGCCGAAAATATCGCTGTTTATTTGGTTGGCGACACTGGTGGCGTGTTTGCAGGATCTTTGTATATGAAAACGATTTTAAATAAAATCGGTGGTGTTTTGCCTAATTTAGACTATAAAAAAGAGCTAAATTTATGGAATTTGGCGATAAAAGGCAACGAGCAAGGCATTTTTGAATTTGCAAATTCAGTCGGTGTCGGCGGTGTTGCTATAACACTAGCTAAAATGGCGTGTGTAGGCAAAGTTGGTGGTGAGTTTAAAATGCCGTGCGATGATAAGCGAGATATTTTTGATGAGAGCTTTTCTCGCGCGATTTTTGGCGTTAGCGATGAAGCGAAATTTGAAAATTTAGCTAAAAGTTTGGGCTTAAATTTCCTAAAACTTGGCGTAACTGGCGGAGAAAAATTTAGCATAAACGAAGTTAGCCGAAATTTAGGCGATTTGCGAGAGATTTATTACAATAAATTTAGCGAGATTATTAGAAGCGAAGATTAAAAATGTCGTTTTGGACTATCGTTTTTTTAATTATTTTATATATCATAGCGTCCAAAGACGGGGTATTTGGCGGCAAAAGTAGGGCAAATTCGCTCTCATTTGAAGAAGCCAAATACCTAACTGCACTTTTAGCCAAAGTCGCCAAAAGCGACGGGCGAGTAAATGAGATAGAAGCCGAGCTAATCAGTCAAAGCTTAGATGATTTGACATATAAATTAGGCGGAAATAGCGCAGTCCGAAATGAGTTAAAGCAAATTTACAATATCGAAAAAGAGAATTTAAACAATGTTTTTAGCGTAGCGTTTGAATATAAGCAAAGGTTTAAATTCGACCAAAATAGGGCGTTTGGATTAATCTATTATTTTTTAAATTTAGCCTATATCGATGGCGAATTTAGCCAATCAGAAAAAAACACAATAAGCCAAATTTGCGACGGATTTGAAATCAGCGAGAGCCTAAAACAGCAAATTTTTGCCAAATTTCAAAGCGATTTTGAACAGGCTCGTGCTTGGAAAAATAGATATTCTCGCCAAAGTCAAAGCGGTTATGGGCGAAACTACGGCAGCCGTGGCGGTTATGGCGGAAACTACAATCAAAACGGCTACCAAAGAAATTCTAGCTCGTATAAAAAAGAGCCAGAATTCGACCCTTACGGAGTGCTTGGCGTTTCAAAAAATGCGTCGTTTGATGAGATAAAGAAAAAATATCGTGAGCTAGTGAAAAAATATCACCCTGATATTTTAATGGGCAAGGGCGCAGATGATGAAATCGTGCAAGAAGGCACAAAAAAATTACAAGAAATCAACAAAGCGTATGAAATTTTAAAAGAAAAATTTGGAGAGAAATAAGGAGTAAAAATGAGAGCGTTAATCAGCGTTAGCGACAAAGACGGCGTAGTGGAATTTGCAAAAGATTTGGCAAATTTGGGTTGGGAAATTTTAAGCACGGGTGGCACTTATAAGCTACTTTGCGAAAACGGCGTAAATGCTGTGGAAGTGAGTGCCTACACAGGAAGCCCTGAGATGTTTGAAGGCAGAGTAAAAACCCTGCACCCTAAAATTCACGGCGGAATTTTGCACAAAAGGAGTGATAAAAATCACGCCGAACAAGCCAAAACGCACGGCATTGGCGGGATTGATTTGGTTTGTGTAAATTTATATCCTTTTAAACAAACCACGATTCGCACAGATGATTTTGATGAGATTATCGAAAATATCGACATTGGCGGACCTGCCATGGTGCGAAGTGCCGCTAAAAATTTCAAAGATGTTTTGATTGTAACGGACATTTTAGATTATGATTTAGTTATCGAAAAAATCAAAGCAAAAGCCGATGATTTGGAATTTCGCCGAAGCCTTATGATAAAAGCCTACGAGCATACTGCTGCGTATGATAGCATGATAGCAAACTATATGAACGAGCGATTTAACGGCGGTTTTGGTGCTAAAAAATTTATCACAGGCTCAAAAGTCATGGCGACAAGATACGGCGAAAATCCGCACCAAAAGGGCGCTTTGTATGAATTCGAAAACTTTTTTAGCCTAAATTTCAAAGCCCTAAAAGGCGAAGCAAGTTTTAATAACATGACCGATATTCACGGCGCAGTTATGTTAGCAAGTAGCTTTGGCGAAGCCCCAGCAGTAAGTATCTGCAAACACGCAAATCCGTGCGGGTTTGCCATAAAATCAAATTTGCTAGAAAGCTACACCGAAGCGCTTAAATGCGACCCTGTTTCAGCCTATGGTGGCGTGGTGGCGATAAACGGCACACTTGATAAGGCTTTGGCAGAGAAAATCAATGAAATTTTTGTGGAAGTCATCATCGCAGCCAATGTCGATGACGCCGCGCTTGAAGTATTTGCAAACAAAAAACGCATTAAAATTTTCACGCAAGAGAATAAATTTTTAATGCGTGAAAATGATAAATATGACTTTAAATTCATAGACGGCGGATTTGTCTATCAAGAACGCGACTATGTGGGTGCTGATGAGGTTAAAAATGCTAAATGCGTTACCAAGCGTTCGGCAAATTCTGGCGAATTTACCGATTTGCAAATCGCTTGGCAGGTCGCAGCTCTGACTAAATCAAACTGCGTTGTGTATGTGAAAAACTCGGCAATGGTGGCGATCGGCATGGGTATGACAAGCCGTGTCGATGCTGCGCGCGCAGCTGTGGCAAAAGCAAGGGATTTGGGGCTTGATTTGCAGGGCTGTGCTTTGGCAAGTGAAGCGTTTTTTCCTTTCAAAGATAGTATAGAAATCGCTAATGAAGTGGGCGTAAAAGCCGTAATCCAACCGGGTGGCTCAATCCGTGATGATGAAGTCGTCGCTGCGGCGGACGAATTTGGCATGGCGATGTATTTTACGGGAATTCGCCACTTTTTGCATTAAAATATTATTTGCAATTAAACAAGCCTAGCTTTTTCACGGCGTGGGCTAGGACAGACGAGTCGGTCTAGTCCGTCGCCCACTCCGTGAAAAATCGTCGGCATAAGTGTTAAATTTTGCAATTCCAAATCTAACTTTCGTAGGGTGGGCATCCTTGCCCACCATAATGGTAAAATGAGATATTAAAATAGAATTAATTGGATAATTCTCTTTTTAATCTATCCATTTCGCCTTTAATGTCTGTAAATTTTTGTAGTTTATTTACTTTTTTGTATAATGGATGTGCTGGAATTCCACTTTTTAATGTTTTAATCACAAAAATATTTTTATCTTCTACTATATTTAAAATTTCAAACAAAGCTTTTAGCATGAAATTTGGCATATTCATATCACCATAAGCTAACAAAATATCCGAAATTTCTAGTTCTTTTATTTTGTCTTTTATATGTTTTAAATTTTGAGGAATAATTTTTTCATCAAATTTTATCTCGCTAGGATTTGTAGATATAAACGGATAAGCATTAACCATAATGTATCCGTCATATCCATTAAATTCGCAAAATTTAATTACACTATTCATAGTAGGGTCTGAAACTTCCTTATTAGCCGTGCTTGGATTAAAGCCGATTATCATTAAATTTTTATTACCATTTTTGCCTAATGAAAATCTGCAAGTATTGGTTTTTTCACAGAAAGTTGGTTGATAATTTTCTGGGTATTTCATGCATTTACCTTTCACAAATGAATTTATTTAAGCATAGTTAAATTTTAATATTTATATACTTACAGTTAGTTTAACCATAGGTAGGCGAAATTGAAAGACTGCACCATTACAGACGAACAAATGGAGCAAATTTACAAAACTATCGGCGAAAATGTCAAACGCATACGCACACAAAAGGGCGTTTCGCAGTTAAGCCTAGCTATGGCGATAGGACACAAGGCAGTCGGCACGATTTCTATGGCTGAACTTGGCATAAACAAAAAACACTTCAACATAGAACATCTAATTAAAATCGCAAATGTCCTAGAAGTCAGCGTTTGCGAGTTTTTTAAATCAATTAAAATTTAAATTCTTTTGTCATTACATCAAATTTGCTGCACAAATTCAAAATAATTCAATGAATAATAAAAAAACCTCCATTGTCATTGCGAGAATTTACGAAGTAAATTCGAAGCAATCGCTAGTGGCAAAATTACCATAATGTAAATTTACAGATTAAAGAATTTGATAAATAACAAAATTATTTAAATTTGCAAAAGATTAAATTTGTAGTTTAAGCTCTGGCGATTGCCACGAAACCGCTACGCAGTTTCTCGCAATGACAGATTAAACAAAATTTATAAATTTGTTTTCGCAATGACAAATGGGCAAAAATTTAATAAATTTACAAATTTTAGCTACAATTCGCACAAATTTAAAAATCAAAAGGCGAAAAAATGTTTAAATTTTTAAAAATTTTACTATTTTTTGCGTTATTTCTAAATGCAAATGATACAAATTTAAAGGCAGGAAATATGGCAAATTTAAATCAAAATTTAAAAGAAATTTACCTAGCAGGTGGCTGTTTTTGGGGTATGGAAGGCTATTTTAAGCAAGTAAAAGGCGTAGTGGAAAGCGAAGTAGGCTATGCAAATGGCAAGAGCGAAAAAACGGATTATTATTCGCTCAAAAATACAGATCACGCAGAAACTCTAAAAATCAAATTTGATGAAAATGTGGTTGCGTTTGCCGAGATTTTAGAGCATTTTTTTAGAGTGATTGACCCAACGAGCGTCGATAAACAGGGCAATGATGTCGGCAGGCAGTATCGCACAGGGATTTACTACACAGATGAGAGTGATAAGGAATTTTTGCAAAATTTCATTGCTATAAAGCAAAAAAAATATAAGGAAAAAATCGCCGTCGAGATCTTGCCGTTAAAAAATTATGCCAAAGCAGAAGAGTATCATCAAGATTATTTGGGGAAAAATCCAAATGGATATTGTCATATCGACCTAAATTTAGCGACCAAACCACTTTATGATGAGAGTAAATTTACGCTTCCTAGCCATGAAGAGTTGAAAGCGACTTTAAATCCTTTGCAGTTTGCCGTGACGCAAGAAAAAGCGACCGAACGCCCATATACGAGCGAATTTGATAAATTGAGTGCAAAAGGCATTTATATCGATGTCGTCACGAAAAAACCGCTTTTTAGCTCGACGGATAAATTCGACGCAGGGTGCGGGTGGCCGAGCTTTTCAAAGCCCATAACTACGGATGCTTTGAATTATGCAAACGACACTAGCCACGGCATGGTGCGAACAGAAGTAACTTCTAGGCTCGGAGATAGCCATTTAGGGCATGTTTTTAATGACGGCATAAAAGAAAAAGGCGGTCTTAGATACTGCATAAACGGCGCTTCGCTCGAATTTGTTCCGCTTGAAAAAATGCAAGAGCTTGGATACGGCGAGTATATCCCGTATGTAAAATAAATTTTTTGATATTTAAAATCATAAAGTCAATGAAATTTAATAAAATGGCAAACAAAGAATTTATCGCCCGAGAGTAGGGCGATAAATTTATCCAAGGAGAATTTGTAGGATTTATTAATCCATTTTGTTTCTTAAATATGACGGCTCTTCAAGCTCATCGTAAGCGTTATCAAAATCGCTACCGCTTACTTTTCTTCGTAGTTGAGAAAATCTTTCTTGTCTAATGCTGTTTAAATCCTTACTGGGCTCGTCTTTTTCGACGCTTTCGTTACCAAAACCTGTTGCGATTAAAGTAACTTCAACGCGGTTGTTATCCATATTTACATCGCTTGTAGTTCCAAAAATAATTGCCGCATCTTCATGCGCTGCATCTCTAATGATTTGCATAGCTTCATCGATTTCAAATAGTGAGCAATCAGGGTGAAGTTTGAAATGAACTAAAACACCTCTTGAACCGTTGATTGACATATCTTCAAGAAGCGGTGATTGGATAGCATTTTGCACAGCTTCTTTGGCTGCATTTTCGCCTTCTGCTTTGCCTACGCCCATAAGAGCTAGGCCTCTGTGTGTCATTACCATTTTAACATCGGCAAAATCGACATTTATATCGCTATCTCCGCTTTCAATGATAACAGAAGTCATACCTGAAACGGCCTGTGTTAGAACACTATCGACCATTTTGAAAGCTTCTTTAAATCCTGCTTTTTTATCTACTAGGCTTAATAATTTTTGATTTGGAATTACAATAATAGAATCGCACTCTTTTTTAAGTTCGGCGATACCTTCTTGTGCTAGGCGCATTCTTTTGTTGCCTTCGAAACTAAACGGAGTAGTAACAACGCCGATTGTTAGAGCTTTTTGCTCTTTTGCGGCTCTTGCTATGACAGGAGCTGCCCCTGTGCCTGTGCCGCCACCAAGTCCTGCACTAACAAAGACAACATCGGCACCGCTTAAAGCATCTTTTATGTCTTCATAACTTTCTTCTGCTGCTGCTTTGCCGACTTCCGGGTCCATACCGGCACCAAGTCCGTTATTTCCAAGTTGAATTTTGAGTTTTACACTAGATCCGTTCAGTGCTTGTTTATCGGTATTTGCGACAATCAAATCAACTTTGTCGCTATTTTCCATAGTGCGGACTATGTGATTTATCATATTTCCGCCGCCACCGCCTGCACCGATAATCTTAATCTCGGCACTAAAAACAGGTTTTTTCTTTTCTGCTATACTATAACCTTGCATAAAATCTCTCCTTGGTTAAAATAGTTGTTTTATGTAATTCCAAAATTTTTTCAAAACATTTGGTTCAGGAAGTTTTGGTAAAGTCATATCATTTTTGTCCATACCAACTCCGACTTCAACTCGTTTGCCGTTTTCATTGTCGATTGCCGTTGCAATCTCTTTTGCGTAAATATCGTTTGAATTTGACGGCTTGATAACTTCATCTTTATAACGAAGTTCGCCGTTTGAATCGATTTCATAAGGTGTAAATTCGCCAAATCCATACAAACAAAGACCGATAGCACAAGAATTTGCTCCGTCTTTTGCTATTTCATAAAGTCCGCTAACATTTCTTGGTCTTGCAACTCTGATAGAAATGCTATCAAAGATTGCCATTGCAAGTTCTCTAACATCATCTAGCTTTGTCATACCGCCTGTTAGGACGATTCCCGCACCGATTTTATCTTTATATCCGCTTTCATCAAGTTTTTTAGCCAAAAACATCAAAGTCTCTTCAATGCGCGAGAAAATAACATTTGTTATAATTTCTAAACTAACACTGTGAGTGCTTTCATCTTCGCCAAGAACGGGAAGTTCTATCTCTCTTTTGCCTTCATCGATTAAATCGGCATAAGATAGTTTTATCTCTTCGGCGTATGGAAGCGGTGTGTGAATCGCTTTTGATAAGTCGTTAGTTATGTTAGTAGAGCCGATAAGTAAAACATCATTATATCGAAGCGAATTTCCTAAATGCACAACCATATCGCAAGTTGCGCCACCCATATCGATTAGTGCAACACCAAGCTCTTTTTCATCTTTACTAAGGGTTGAAATAGCCGAAGCATAGCCTGAAAGAACGATATTATCGATTTTTATTCCTGCCATTTCGACAGATTTGGTTAAATTTTTAACAGAACTTTCAGGAACAATAACGATATGAGTGGAAACTTCAAGTCTGTTTCCGCTCATACCCAAAGGATCTTCTATGTGGTCTTGCTCATCAACTTTAAAATCATAAGGTAAAATGTGAAGTTTGACATAATCATTTGGAACATTTGCGTTGTGTTCTGCCATTTGCATAGCTCGTTTGATTTCTGTTATGCCGATTTCATGATCAGGAACGCTTATAATGCCTTGTGATGGAACACTTTTTGTATAGGCACCGGAAATCGAAACTATAACCTTATCGTATCTGCGTCCTGCGCTCTTTACGGCGTCATTAACTGCATGTTTTATAGAGTTTGCAGCTTGTTCGATATTTGTGATAATGCCTTTTTTTACGCCGTATGTCTTAGCCTTGCCCATACCACAAACTGCTAAATTTTCATCTTTTTTTGCAATAATGGCACGAATTTCGACAGAGCCTATGTCAAGCCCTAAAATATACTCACTCACTATCTCTACCTTTATAAAATCTTTCTATTTTGTATCTTTTTTGAAGAGATTTTAATAAATCATTTTGCAATGCAGAATTCATCATATACGAAGCTTCGCCTTTGAGTGCATCTTTGTATTGTGAAATTTGCTCCGTATCGGGAAATTTTTGTTCTGTTATTTTATAGGCTATTGCTTTATCGCCAAAAATAGTATAGCCTTCTTTTTTGTTGTTAGAAAAAACATCGTTTAAAAGCATAGCAAATTCAAAATCTGCTAACTCACTAACGCTGTTTGCGCTATCTCTTGCGATAAAACCTATATCTTTGCCCTTAAAATTCTTTAACGCTTCTTCGGCTTTTTGTTTTAATAATTCTTCTTTCTTTTCTACGATAAAATCATCTTCTGCCATAGTTTTGGCTTGTTCAAATTCCATAACTTTTGGTTCGTTGATTTTTGTTATTTTAGCTATTAAATTTCCACCGTTATACTCAAAAGGTTTGATAAATTCGCCTATTTTAGCATTTTCTAACTCACTAACAGGAAAATTTTCATCACTAACAACCATTTTGTTATCAGTGGCTATGCTACCTTTTTTTACATTTAGATATGTTTTTACGGCTTCGTCTTTATTAAATTCAACTAAATAATCAGCTAAAACGCTATCTTTTGCTTCTTCAAAACTTTTTAGCGTATCATCTTCGTTTCTATAAGTAGTTTTGTGTGCTTCAAAAAACTCATTTAGCGTTTTATCATCGATTTGTGTTGTTTGCGGTGCGACAAAAAGCGTATCAAGTTCATAAGTTTGTTTTGTCATATAGTTGCTTTTGTGTTCTTCCCAAAATTTCATAAGTTCGTCGTTATTAACAGTTATGTTTTCATCACTTTGTTTGACGACTTCAATACTTAATCTATCTTGAATAAGGCTTGAAGAAAGAAATGCTTCTAGCGCAGTATCAGTAGGCTCGTAAGAAATTCCTTCCATTAGCTTTTGCAAAACTATCGTTTTTTCTAAATTCTTTTCAAATTCAGCCGTTGTTATGCCTAAATTTTTAATCGCTTGTGAGTAAAGCTGTTTGTTAAATTTATTATCGACTTGAAATTCTGGTGCTGTAACTATATATTTTGCGATGTCTTCTTTGGTAGCTTTTATGCCTAAATCTTTTGCAAAATTTAAAAGCAAAGCTTCTTGGATTAGATTTGAAGCAGCTATTTCATCAAGGTGCATTTCGTTTGCTTTTTCTTGTGTAAATCCTTCGCTTGTCGAACTAAAATATGAATAAAGCTCTCTATATTTGGTATTTAATTCTTGATTGCTGATTTTTATGTCGCCGACTTTTGCGATTGCGCCAGCTCTGTTTTTGTTATAATCATAAGCTCCCCAGCCGACAAATCCGGCTCCCACAAATGCGATTGTGCTTATCCAGATTGTAGGTATGAGCGACTTTTTATGCTTTTGCATCCAATTTATCATTGAAATCCTTTACTAACTTCTAACTAACAAAAATTGCCATAATTATACTAACATAAAACTTATGTAATGCTGAAAAATTCGGTATTTTGTAATGAATTTACTAACAAATTGTTAGTAAATTTAACTAACAAAAAACTAATTTTGACTTAAATTTAGTAATTTGCAACTATTTTCCAAAAGTGCGATTTTTTTGGCTAACGCACTAGCAGTTCTTGCATACGCATACACGCCATATCCACGGATAATCATAATATCGCTGTTTTCATCAAGCATATATTTATAAACTTCGTGCGGGGCTCGTTCATACCAATCTTCAAAATTTTTAGGGTCATAAATTTCGATTTTTTTGAATTTCATAAAACTAAAATAATCTTTTGGAATTATAAAATCATGCTCGAAAGTATATGAAACCAAATACGGCGGCATCGCATAACAAACAAATTTTGCCTCTTTTATATTTTTGTAGATATTTAAATGAATATCGGCATCCAAACTAGCTTCGTTCCAGCGATAATCCTTTTTTGTGTAAAGCAAAACCAAATCGTCTTTTTTTACGCTATCAAAAATGGTGTCTTCTTTGTTTATCATAAACTGATTTTCTTCGACTTTTGCCGAAATCGAGCCGTGAAAAATGCCAAAAAAGCTCTTTCTAAACATCGAAAGCGAAATATCTTGCAAAGTTTTATAGTAATAATCTAAATTCATTAATCTGCCTTTTAAATTAAATTTTGCTATTATACTAAAAAAAGAAAAATTAGGGGTTAAATTTGCAAATTCCACATATTCCGGTTTTGTATAACGAAGTTTTGGAAGTTTTTAAAAGCGTAGAAAATGGCGTTATAATCGACTGCACTTTGGGTTATGGTGGTCATAGTAGCGGAATTTTAAAATCAAATCCAAATGTGAATTTGATCGCTTGTGATAGGGACGACGAAGCTATCTCTTTTTCAAAAAATCGTTTGAGCGAATTTGGAGATAGAGTTCAAATTTTCAAAAGTAATTTTTCGCAAATTTTAAATTTAATCGATACAAATTCGGTGCGTGGCATTTTAGCTGACATCGGCGTTTCATCGCTTCAAATCGATAAAAACGAACGCGGTTTTGGTTTGCAAAGCGACGAGCTAGATATGCGTATGGATAAAACTAGTGAAAAAGATGCCAAATTCGTGGTAAATTCATACTCAAAAGATGAACTAACAAGAATTTTTAACGAATACGGCGAGTTAGCAAATTCGCATAAGATTGCCGATAAAATCGTGGCTTATCGCACTAACAAAACAATAACAAGCGCAAAAGAGTTAGTTAGTATCATAGGGGATAAAAGCGTAAAAGGGCGAAGTGTGAGCGAAGCGACTTTGGTTTTTCAAGCCATTCGCATAGAAGTCAATGACGAACTAGCAGAGCTAACAAATTTACTAAATTCAATCGAAAATTCAAAGATAAATAAAGCAAAAGTCGCTATAATCTCATTTCACTCACTAGAAGATAGGATTGTGAAAAATCGCTTCAAAAAATGGGAAAAAAACTGTGTTTGCCCTGATTTTTTTATCAAATGCGAATGTGGCGGTAACCACGCGCTTGGGCGAATTTTGAGTAAAAAAGCGATCACAGCTAGCAAAGATGAGTTAATGGCAAATTCTCGCGCAAGTAGCGCTAAGATGAGAGTTTTTGAGATAGATAGAAAGGCATAAATGGAGCAAAAACCGCTTTTTGGTTTTAACGAAAAAGACGAAATCGTCCTAAATTTCGACAACGAAATCAAAAAAACCAAAGAAATACCATTTTACACGCTGTTAAAAGTGTGGATAGTGATGATGATCTTTTTCTTTTTGACCGTGCCTGTTGTGTATATCAGAAACGAAATTTACTACATAAGTCGCGATATAGCCGAGCTTCGAAGCAAACACGAAGTTTTGCTCGAAGAAAATAGAGCGCTTAAAAATAGTATAGAACTTTTGCGTTTTAAAAACGAAATTTTGGACTCATTTAGCGTAGAAAACGGGAAGTAAGTTTTTTTTGAAATCTTACTTTGTTTTTCATATAAAAATTTGGTTTATTAAATTTTGTTATTAAAAAATTGAATACCTTTTCGGCAAATCATCTATATTTATATTTTTTTGTAAAAAATATTTTTTAACTTCATAATAAATTTCATTATTATACAAATGGAGCATAAAATACCTATGCGATAACAAAGCACCATAGGCATAACTAGTAAAAATTCCGTCTGAAATTCTAATAAATGAAAATACTCTAAATCCTTTTAAGCTCTTATTTAATAATAAATGAAAAAATAATTTAATTAATAAATTTGTAAGATAAAAAAATATCGAAAAAGGTATAATGATTTTTGGCATTGCTATAATAAGGAGCAACAAAACACAAAAATGCACTGCGTTATACACAAACGACGAATCATATCCAATTGAAGAGTATGAAAAATATGGCTTAGAGAGCTCTTCTAATGAAATTTCAATTTGCCTTTTAACTACTCCATTATCTACAAATTGAATAAATCTGTTTGCAAACACTATCTCAAATGAATTTAACTTAACCACCCATAAATAAACAAAGGCAAAATAAAATACAACTACCATTGACAAAGGTTCAAATTTAAATGGTCTGCCATAAAAAAACATATCCCTAAAAATAACACAGCACACCCCGCCGACACAAAGGCAAATTAAATATGAACTTAAAACAAAAAATCTTTCATAATTTTTTATTATCAACGGATTTTCATCGTAATCCCTAAAATTCGGATTATTTTTCTTTTGAAATTCTAAATCTTGTTGATATTTGGCTTCTTTTTCTTCTATTTTTGGGGCTAATTTTTGCATTTTTGCTTCTAGTTTTAAAGAAGATTGCCTAGCTTTTTTGGCAAATTCTTCTTGTTCTTTTTTGCGTTTTGCAAATTCTTTCAATTTTTTCAAATTTTATCCTTTATACTTTACAAGGCACTGCGAAGTAGTAGTGTGGCAATCTCGCAATGACAAATAACGCAAATTCGCACCATTTCAAAAATTCGCAATGACAAATTCTAGCAAATTTAAATTCAGGTCGTATCGTCAAGCGATACGAATTTTAAAAATTTTATTGATTATTAAACGAATTTAGGAAATTTTGGCGCAAATTCCTACTTTTGCACCAATTTATCCAAAACATATTTTTCCAAATCTCGCTTTGGAATTTCGTTTTTGACGGCTTCGTCGTAAATTTGCTCGACTATTTGGGAGTATTTTTCATAAGGAAAATACAAAAAGTGGTTTTCCCACGCTTTTTTGATAAGTTCGTGCGTTAGCTCTTTTCTCGCCCACGCTTTAAAGCAATCAAACCCGATAAACACAGCAGAAGTGGCGATGATAACGGCTAAAAGTGATAAATGCACATCGATTTTGGCAAAAAATGCGTGAGTTAGCAAAATGGTCGGCACCAAAATAATAAAAGCAAAAATGCCAAATAAAATATAAGATTTTCCGTAGTTAAATTTGAAATTTAGCTTTGCAGGATCTACTAGCATACCATCGTTAAATTCAGCATTTGCTTCAAGCAAATCGCGAAATAGCACAGGCTTTTTTGATACATGAAACATTTTTTGCAAAACTAGTTTTTTTAGGTTTTTACACATAAAATTTCCTTGAATTTTTTGCGTATTATACAAAATTTTGTTTAAATTTATGGCTAAAAATCGTCCGAATTTGCCGATTTAAATCAATTTAATCAATATTGAGTTAAAATTACGCAAAAATTCATTAAAAAGGATTAAAAATGAGTTCGAATTTAAGCGGAATAGTTTATATAAACGGCAAATTTTGCGACGCAAAAGAAGCTACAATAAGCCCGTTTGATCGTGGTTTTATATTTGGCGACGGAATTTACGAAGTCGTTCCTGTGGTAAATGGCAAGCTCGTCGATAGAGCCGATTTTTGGGAGAGATTCGAGCGAAGCTTGGCTGCAATAGAGCTAAAACTTCCGATGAGTAAAGAAAAATACGAAGAAGTTTTTTACGAAGTCATCAAACGAAACGGTATCGTTGAGGGCGGAATTTACACACAAGTTACGCGTGGTGTGGCTATGAGAGATTTTGATTTTCCTGTGGGTTTGGAAGAGACTTGCTTTGTTTTTGCATATCCAAAAGAGATTTTTAATAACCCTGACGCGACAAAGGGTATCGAAATCGTAAGTTTGCCTGAAATTCGCTGGAAAAGACGCGATATAAAATCAGTTTCGCTTTTAGCGCAGTGCATAAGCAAACACGAAGCGCACAAAATGGGAGCTGACGAGTGCTTTTTGGTTGAAGACGGCTTTGTAACCGAGTGTAGCAGCTCATCTGCTTTTATCATCAAAAACGGCGAACTTATCACAAAACCGCTATCAAACGAGATACTTCCCGGAATTCGCAGAAAGGTTATTTTAGGTTTTGCTGGCGAAGCAGGGCTAAAAGTGGTCGAGCGAAAATTTAGTATGGAAGAGGTTTATGATGCTGATGAAGCTTTTATCAGTGCGGCGACTTTAATGCTACTTCCTGTCATAAAGGCTGACGGTAAGCCAATCGGCGGCGGAAAAGTAGGAAAATTCGTGCCGATTTTAAGGCAAATGTATGCAAACAGGCTTAAAAAAGAAGCGGGAATTTTGTAAATTTTATACTAAACAAAATTGGTAGCTTTATCGCAAAAAATAGTAAAAAATCACGGCAAATTTAAAGAGAAAGGTCTTTAAATTTGCCGTTTTTTAAATAGAAAATTATATCGTTAAATTATTTAAGAATTCTCTTTAAAAATGGCATTAAAATTAATTTAAGAAAAATGCTGAAATTTATAAAAAAAATGTTTATTTTTTTAAATTTTAAAAACTTAATATTGTTTAAGAATTTATAAAATTACCAAATTTAGGACTATAATGAAAAATCAGTTTTCTATTTTATCTGAAATTTAAATATAGCTTAACCAAATTTGGCAAATTTGTTAAATTCCAAAAAGTGTTACTTTTTGTAACACTTAAAATTAAAAAAATCATTTTTTCTTAAAAAAAATTAAAAAAATTTTTTCAATTTTAAAACTTTGTTTTTAAGCTTGAAAGTTTAAGAAAGTTCTATTTTAATATAAAATTCAGCTAAAAAGCGAAATTTATGGCAAAAAAATGTAAAAATTTATACTAAATTCAGAATATTTTCAGTATTAAACTTAAAAAATAAAAAAACAAAAAAAATTTAAGTTTAAATTTATGTTTTTAGATTGCCATATTTAGCGAAAAAAAATCATATAATTTCATTAGAAAGATGAAAATCTTAAATCTTTAATGTCAGGAGGAAAACATGGCAACAAGAAAAGAACACGATTTTATCGGCGAATTAGAAATCGACGATAGCTTGTATTATGGTGTGCAAACTTTTAGGGCGGTTGAAAATTTTAATATCAGCCACGAAAAACTAAAAGATTTTCCGGGTTTTGTAAAAGCCCTAGCGCAAGTTAAAAAAGCAGCAGCATTGGCAAACGGCGAATTGGGACTTTTGGATAAAGAAATTCAAGAAGCCATTTGTTGGGGTTGCGATCAAATCATTTCCGGTAAATTTATAGATCAATTTGTAGTAGATATGATTCAAGGTGGAGCTGGAACTAGCACGAATATGAACGCAAACGAAGTTATCGCAAATTTGGCACTTGAACACATGGGGCACAAAAAAGGCGAGTATAAATACTGCCATCCAAATGATCATGTAAATTTAGGACAAAGCACAAATGACGCTTATCCGACGGCGCTAAGAGTGGCTATTTATGAAAGACTTTGCGAGCTGACCGATGCTATGCGATTTTTGGTTGAGTGTTTTAATAAAAAAGCTCACGAATTTAGAAATATTATCAAAATGGGACGAACCGAAATGCAAGATGCCGTTCCTATGACTTTGGGGCAAGAATTTAAAACATACTCTGTAATGTTAAATGAAGACATCGAACGAGTTATGGAAGCAAGAAATTTGGTGCGAGAGATGAATTTGGGCGGAACTGCGATCGGAACAGGTATAAATTCGCACCCTGAATATCCAAAATTAGTCGAAGCAAAATTGCAAGAAGTTACAGGCAGACCTTTTGTAAAAGCAGGAAATTTAATCGAAGCCACACAAGATACCGGTGCGTATGTTCAAATTTCAGGCGTTTTAAAAAGAGTTGCTACAAAACTTGGCAAAATTTGTGCCGATTTAAGACTTCTTTCAAGCGGTCCAAGATGCGGATTTAATGAGATAAATTTACCAAAAATGCAACCGGGAAGCTCGATAATGCCGGGCAAAGTAAATCCTGTTATTCCAGAAGTCGTTAGTGAAGTTTGCTACGAAGTTATCGGAAACGATGTTACCATTTCACTAGCCGCAGAAGGCGGTCAATTACAACTAAACGCATTTGAGCCGATTATCGCTTATGATTTGTTTAACTCAATTGCTATGTTACGAAAAGCAATGCGAACAATGGGTGAAAAATGTATTCTTGGGATTACAGCAAATGTCGAAGTTTGCAAAAATTATGTTTATAACTCTATCGGAATCGTTACTGCATTTAACCCATATATCGGTTATGAAAATAGTGCTAGTATCGCAAAAGAAGCATTAAATACAGGAAAAAGTGTTTCAGAGATTGCTATTGAACGCGGACTTTTAACAAAAGAGCAAATCGAAGATATTTTGCGCCCTGATAATTTGTTAAATCCGCATATGACGGCAGAAGACAAAGATAAATTTAAAGGTAAAAAATAAAGTAATAAAATGGGGAAAGTAAAATTTCCCCTAAAAATATAAAAAAGGATAAAAGGATTTCAGATGGACATTATGTTGATTTTACAGTTAATCGTCCTGTTGGGTGCGATTTATTTAGGCGTTCGTCTAGGCGGTATGGGCGTAGGTTACGCAGGTGGTTTAGGTTTGATTATTTTAACCGTGCTTTTAGGCATGGAAACCAAAATGACTTATATACCACTAGATGTTATTTTGATCATAGCGTCAGTTATTTCTGCCATTACGGCAATGCAGGTTGCAGGGGGACTTGATTATCTCGTTTCCATTGCGGAGAAAATTTTGCGAAATAATCCAAAATATATAAACTATTTAGCTCCTGTTGTTACATATTTGCTAACTATTTTTGCAGGTACAGGACATACTGCATTTTCTATGATTCCTGTTATCACAGAAGTTGCAAAAGAGCAAAACATTAAACCTTCTGCTCCGCTTGCGCTTTCTGTTGTTTCAAGTCAAGTAGCTATCACTGCTTCTCCTATTTCAGCTGCATTTGTTGCTATGACAGGTGTTTGTGAGCCTTTGGGTGTTAGTTATCCAAAATTATTACTAATTTGTATCTCTACTACATTTGTAGCTATGATAATCACAGCTTTTATAGTAAATAAACTTTATGATCTTGATCTTTCAAAAGATCCTATCTACCAAGAAAGATTGGCAAAAGGTCTTGTTAAAGCAAACAAAGGTATGCAAGAAAAAGAGATTAAACCTTACGCAAAAAGATCGGTTGCTATTTTTGCAATCGGCGTTTTGGTTGTAGTTTTCTATGCTTTGGCTATTTCAGGAAGTGTCGGACTTATAAAAGAACCGCCATTGACAAGAGACTTGGGAATTATTTCTTGTATGCTAACAGTCGGTTTTGCTATTGTTGTATTGTGTAAAGCAGATACAAGCAAACTTCTAAGCACAAGCACTTTCCAAAGCGGTATGCAGGCTGTTATCTGCGTTGTTGGTATTGCTTGGTTGGGAACGACATTTGTAAATGGACACCTTGACGGAATCAAAGAGGTGGCAAAAGATATAGTTATTCAATATCCGTTTATTCTTGCTGTTGCACTATATTTCCTAAGTTGTTTGTTATATTCACAAGCTGCTACAACAAAGGTTATGATGCCGGCAATCGCTGCTGCTCTTGGTATGACAAGTCCGGAAAATGCAGGACAAGTTTGGATTTTGGTTGCTTCATTTGCTGCTGTTTCAGGCTTATTTGTGCTTCCTACATATCCGACTACGCTAGGAGCTATCGCTATGGACGATACAGGTACTACAAGAGTAGGAAAATATATTTTCAACCACTCTTTCTTTATCCCTGGAACTATAATGGTAGCCATTTCTGTTGCGCTAGGTTTCATTGTAGCACCTGCGCTAATATAAACCCAAATTTGCAAGGAAATTAATTTTTCCTTGCAAATTGTAAATTTTGTTCTTTAAATTTAGTGAAAAAATTGTAAAATTGTTTAGTCCATTTAACTTAAAGGAGCTAGTATGTCGGAAAATACTAAACAAGAAGTCGTAAAAAAAGGCGGAATTTTATCTTTTTATTTCAATTCTAGTTTGCTGTGGCGTATTATGATTGCCCTTGTTTTAGGCTCGGCACTTGGTATGCTCATACCTAAAACCGACGGACTTATTAACTTTTTAACTCCATTTGGTGATTTGTTTGTGCGAATGCTTAAAATGATTATGGTGCCGATTATAGTATGTTCGCTTATCGTCGGTACAAGTAGCATTTCTCCTGCGAATTTAGGACGCGTGGGTATAAAAGCGATTATTTTTTATGCAATTACTACGCTATTTGCTATTGTTATCGGATTGGCTTGTGCTTTTGTTTTTAGTCCGGGAAGCGGTTTAGATCTAAGCGATGCGTCAAAAGCTGTCGAAAAGGCAGCAAATGCACCAAAACTATCGCAAATTTTGCTAAATATCATACCTACAAACCCTTTTGAATCTATCGCAAAAGGCGATATTTTGCCGATTATTGCATTTTGTTTATTTTTTGGTATAGGTCTTGCGTTTTGTCGCGATAGCGATGATGAACGCATAAAAAATTCAGCAAATACCGTTTTTAACTTTTTCGACGGTATGAGCGAAATCATGTTTAAAGTTATTCGTTGGGTTATGCAATATGCTCCTATCGGTGTTTTTGCACTAATGTTTGTTGTTTTTAACAAAGCAGGAGCGGCTGCGTTTGGCTCATTGGCTACTACTACGATTGCGCTGTATGTGGGTTTAGCGCTTCAAGTTTTTGTGGTTTATTGCGGAATTTGTTTGCTTTTAGGATTAAGTCCTGTAAAATTCCTTAAAAAAGTGCGAGAGCCGATGGTTACTGCATTTGTAACTAGAAGTTCAAACGGAACTTTGCCGATTACTATGAAAACAGCAGACCAAGAAATGGGAATTCCAAAAGGAATTTACGGCTTTGTTTTGCCTGTTGGTGCAACCGTAAATATGAACGGCACAACCGTATATCTTGGTGTCTGCACGCTTTTTATCGCCAATGCTTGTGGTATAGATCTAGATAGCAGTGCTTATTTTACTATCATTCTAACTTCTATGTTAGCTGCTATCGGCACGGCTGGGGTTCCGGGAGCCGGAGCATTAATGCTTCTTTTGGTTTTAGAATCAATAGGTGTTCAAGTTAGCGGAAATGTCGCTATCGCTTATGGTATGATTTTAGGAATTGACGCTATTTTGGATATGGGTAGAACTTCTATGAATGTAACAGGTGATGTCGTAGCTTCGCTATATGTGGCAAAAACAGAAAACGAATTAGACATGGAAAAATGGAAAGATTGACAAGGAAATTTTAATGAAAAGAGTTGGTATTATCGGTGGCATGGGGCCTTTGGCAACAGCTGATTTATATATGAAAATCATAAGCCAAACTCCTGCAAAGTGCGATCAAGAGCATATTCCGCTCTTGATCGATAGCTATCCGCAAATCGAAGATCGCACCGCATTTATTTTAGGTAAAGGAGAAAATCCTTTGCCTAGACTTGTTGAGAGTGCAAATCGTTTAAAAAACGCAGGTTGTGAAGCTGTTTGTATGCCGTGCAATACGGCACATTTTTTTGCCGAAGATGTTAAAAAACAAACAGGAGTAAAAATTTTACATATCGCAGAAATTACAGTTGAAGCGATATTGCGTGATTTTAGCGATGCGAAAAATATCGCTATTTTAGCGACAGACGGCACGATAAAGGCAAAAATTTATGAAAATCCGCTAAAAAATGCGAATTTAAATCCTATTTTGCCAAATTTAAAAATGCAAAATTTGCTCATGGATTGCATTTATAAAGGTGTAAAAGCCGGAAAAACTGCCGAATTTGTGAGTAAATTTGAAGAAATTTTGCAAAACACACAAGCAGATGCTTATATAGCAGGTTGCACTGAAATTCCAATCTTTTTACCGCTTATAAAATCAAACAAAGTTTTTATTGATCCTACACTAGAACTTGCAAAAGCGGTTGTTAAATTTGCAAAATCCTAAAAATTTTTATTTGCAAGTGTTAAATTCGACACTTGCAAACTTTTTTATTCCCCTAAAATCGTCATTGCGCTTATACGAGAAAGCAAAAGTCTATCTTTGGCTATGTCAGGGCGATTTTTGCCGATTTCAAGCGTGGTAAGGGCTGTTTTGCCGATGACTGCTCTATCGTCATTTATGGTTCTTAGCCCCCAAATGCTGTGTAAAACCGCTACTTCGCCGTTAATTTCGCCGACATAAAGCATGATATGTCCGCTTAAATAAAGTATGGTGCGATACGCAATGCCATGCGTTTTGATAAATTCTAGCTTTTCTGCGTTGTTAAATTCGCTAAGTTCGTATTTTAAACCTGCGTTACTTTGGGCTTTTGAGTTTCTAGGAAGCCAAATTCCAAAATTCGCTAAAAAATCCTTTGTCATCAAAGAACAATCTCGCAAAAACGAAGTTCCGCCCCAGCCGTAACTTTGCGAGATAAGCGAATTTGTCAAAATTTGCAAATTTTCATTATTTAACTTGGCAGGAAATTTTGAAGCGTCGTTAGAATTTACAAAATATTTTTTATAGCCCATTTTGCTTAAAAATTTACCGCTAAATTTGGCGTTATTTTGGCTTTCATAAGGCAAAATCGTCCCGCTTCTAGCCAAAAAAATTGTGGCATTATTTTCATCATAAATTTGCGCATTATCTTTTAAAATAGTCAAAAAATTTGAATTTTTATAAATCTCAGCCGAATTTTCATCTAAAATTTTCAAATTTGAGCTTTGTATCCAGCCCCAAACCGTGTCATTTTGCACAAAAGCCCACTCGCCGTCCTTGCTAAAATGCGACACTAAAAGCGGATAAGCTACGCTAAGAGCCGAAACCGAAGCATAATCAAACGGATAACCTTCGCCTGCTTTTTTAGGATTTCCGTAAATCGGAGCGTTGGTTGGGAGATTGCGAAGCAAAGCGTTATTTGTCGTAATCGCAGGAAGCCAAATTTTGCCAAATTCGCTTTCATTTGCGTTAAATTTGATAGAATTTAAAAACGCTTCGTCGTAGTTTGTGCCGTGCGAATCAAATCTCGCATAAGCCTTATCTGCGTATTTTAGCCCCCAAAGTGCTTCGATTTTTAGCTTTGTAAAGGCAAGTTTATTTGTCGGTTTTTCCAAATTCCAAACGGCAAAATATTTTTCTAAAAATTTCTTGGTATCTGCGTTAAATTCGCTTTTTATTTTTGGTAAAATCGTTGCGTTTTGTTCGAATTCGAGCCTTAAAAACGGCTCGATTGGTTCGCTAAATTTGCTCGAACATGCCGTAAAAAATAGCACAAAAAACAAAAATATCAAATATTTGATTAAATTTAATCTCAAATTTTATCCCTTTTAAAAAATTTTGGCTATAATTGTGCCAAAAATAGGATAATACTTGTTAAATTTCGTTCTTGAAAAGTTAGAAAAATCAAATCTTTTTATTACAGGTGGTGGTGGTGTCGGGAAAAGTTATATCACAAAAGATATAATCAACGCTTACAAAGGCGCAAAAAAGTCGGTTGTCGTGCTTGGAAGCACCGGCATAAGCGCAGTTGAAATCGGTGGCGTAACGCTTCATAGTTTTTTTAAACTTGGAATTTGCAAAAACGCAGACGAGTTAAAACAGCTGGATAAAAAACAAAAAGATAAAATTTCAGAGCTTAAAAAAATCCTAAAAACCGCAAAACTCATAGTAATCGATGAAATTTCGATGATAAGTGCCGAAGTTTTTGATCTTGTTTATTATCGTTTAATAAATAGCGAATTTAGCGGAAAAGTGCTTGTCGTGGGGGATTTTTATCAGCTTCCCCCGGTGCAAAAAAAAGATGAAACGCAAAAACCACAAAACTCACTATTTTCGGGCTTTTATGCGTTTTCGTCTTACGGCTGGGCGCAGTTAAATTTCGCTTATATCGAAATGATAGGCTCAAAGCGAACGCAAGATGAAAATTTATACAAAATGCTTTCAAATTTGCGTGTTGGCGTGGTAAATGATGAAATGATTGATTTTTTAAAATCTCATTTGATAGATTTTAGCGGGGCAAAATCAAGTTCGACGATGATTTTTGGGCGAAATATGGAAGCTGACGAGCTTAACGCACTTCGCTTAAATGCGATAAATTCGCCGTTGGTGGTAGCAGATGGATACTATGAAATTTATGATTTTGCGCTAAATGATGAAAAAATCGCAAAATGGATAAAAAGTCTAAGCGTAAGTGAAAATTTGCGTCTAAAAGTCGGTGCAAAGGTTATTTTTACGACAAATCGCTGGGGAGAATTTTATAACGGCGAACAAGGAATTATCGAAGAATTCAAAGAAAAAGACGGAAAACTTGGTAGTATCGTCGTAGCAAAACTTGACGGAAAAATTGTCGAAGTGGAACGCCAAAGCTATGATTTGAGCGAATTTATGCGAATAGACAATGAGATAAAAGAGATTGTTTTAGCAAGTTATTATCAATTTCCCATAAAATTAGCCTACGCAATCACAATCCACAAATCGCAAGGTATGAGTATAAGAAATTTGGTTTGCGATATAAATAATATTTTTGCAAACGGACAGCTTTATGTGGCACTTTCTCGCGCAGTAAGCGGAGAAAATTTAGGCATTATTTATTCACGCAGAGAAAATTTAGAAAATTATATTCGTCGTATCGTTAAAATCGATGATGAGATAAGAAATTTTTACCAAAATGAGCCATTTATTTATATCGAAAATCAAAAAATAGAGTAAATTTGGCTAAATTTTGTGCAAAAATCAAATATTTTTAAATTTTGTTTTACTATAATTACAAAAATATTAAATTTTTAAAGGATTTTGTATGCTAAAAGATGAAGTTTCAGATATTGAAATTTGGAACCGATTGTCTCGAAATTACGGCTTTGCGATTAGGAATTCGGGACGGGGTTGTGGTGTTTTGTTTGGATTTTTAGCTGTTATTTATATCGTTTTTGCTCTTACTGCACTAAATTTATTTAACAACGCCGCACAAAGCGGAAATATGATAAAATCCTTAACTCACGGTTATATTTTGTTATTTTTGCTACTTTCATTTTTAGGAATCGTTTTTTCTTTGCTTTGGATTAAAGCGAGCAAGGCTGCTAAAAATAGAATTAAAGCGGCAAAAATTCAGCTTATGCTTTACGAGATTGATAAATTTTGTGATTTAGAGTATATAAATAACGATTCGTATGTCGATTATTTGGTTGAATTTATGGGAGAAAATGACGCTATAAACAAATTAGCGCAAATTTGCGAATTTGCAGAAGAGATTAAAGGTTATAAAAATCGAAAAATCACAAAAGCCGAGCAAAAAAAGATAGAAGAAAATTATTTTAAATTTTTAGGCGATAAGGCTACTTTGGCAAATCCTGCGCTTTTAGAAGGCGATTGCAAATTTGAACCAAGTTGCGCAAATATTTCGATAGGCTATGCGAATTTGATATTTTTTATAGTTTGTTTTGTGGGTTGTTTGGCGGTATTTGCTCCGCTTTGTAAGATGATTATGGGGCATTTTTAGTAATTTGTTTTATCTTGTCGGATCAATATGTGCCGAATTTGTGAATTTTTCGCAAATTCGGCTTTTTGTTTATTGTAATGTGCTGTTTTTGAATTTACGCAGAATTTAGGAATTTATGGATATTTTAACTATTACTGATTATATCGGTATCGCTTCTGCTGCGCTAAGCGGATTTTTATTTGGCGTGAGAAAAAGCTGTGATTGGCTTGGGCTTTTTATCGCAGCATTTTTGACCGCACTTGGCGGCGGCATAATACGAGATGTCCTTGTGGGACGAGAAATTTACTCATTTTCAAACTATTTGCCCGTTATCATCGTTATTTTTATGATGATTTTGGCAGTTGTGCTAAATTTACATAAAAAACAGGATATTGAAGATAAATTCTTTTTTATTTTTACCGATGCTATCGGCATTGTAAGCTTTTCGCTGGTTGGCACAATGGTAACGATAAATCATGATTACAATGTCTTTGGCGTAGTATTAATCGCCTTTGCAAACGGCGTGGGCGGTGGAATCTTACGCGATGTTTTGTTAAACGAAGTTCCGTGGCTACTTCGCACGGGGCTTTACGGCACCATTAGTATGGGCGTAGGATTAGCCTATTTTTGCCTATATAAACTTGGTTTTGCAAATGTTTTTAGCGTTATTGCGTTACTTATTTTGGGCGTTACGATTAGAGTGTTTGCATATTACAGATCTTGGAATTTACCGAAAGTGGGGTATGAAAAATGAATTTTTTAATGGATAATTACGGCAGAGTTGATGTGAGTTTCGTCAAGGGAAGCGGGGCGATTTTGCTTGATGATAAACGCAAAAAATATATCGATTTTGGTTCAGGAATCGGCGTTTGCTCTCTTGGTCATGCAAATAAAAAACTTGCAAAAGTCATTTCAAAACAAGCTAGAACTTTGCTTCACACTTCAAATATCTATAAAATCGCACCACAAGAGGGGCTTGCTAAAAAAATGAGTGAATTTTTAGGTTTTGAAACTTATGCGTTTTTTTGCAACTCAGGTGCCGAAGCCAACGAAGCAGCAATCAAAATGGCGCGAAAATACGGCGCAACCAAATTTGAAAAGAAAAAATATGAAATTTTAACTTTGAAAAATTCATTTCACGGGCGCACGATGGCTACTTTGTGCGCCACAGGACAGGATAAATTTCACCCCGAAATTTTTGCCCCTTATATTGACGGATTTAAATTTTTTGACGGAATCGATGAAATCATCGAAAATATCGGCGAAAACACGGTTGCCGTGATGATAGAACTAGTTCAAGGCGAAGGCGGAATAATGCCTTTGGATAAAGAAAAAGTGCAAAAATTAGCAAAGATTTTGCAAGAGAAAAAACTGCTTTTAATCACCGATGAAGTTCAGTGTGGCGTATTTCGCACGGGTGAGTTTGTAACTAGCAAAATTTATGGCATAAAACCGGATATTATCACATTTGCAAAAGGTTTAGCAGGTGGCGTTCCGATAGGTGCGACACTGGCCAAAGAAAATATTTTCTCTCCCGGCGAACACGGAAGCACATTTGGCGGGAATTTTTTAGCCACCACGACTGCACTTGCTACGCTAAATGAGCTTGGAAAGCTCAAAGTTACGGGCAAACTCGACGGCACTATTAAAATTTTTAGAAAAAAATTAGATAAAATCGTCAGCGACAACCCTGAAATTTTTGAAAAAAGGGTTGGTCTTGGGCTTATGCAAGGGCTAGTTTTAAAAGATGAAAAAAATCTTGGCATTATCTTTGATAAAGCCCTAAAAAACGGACTTTTGGTGCTAAAATCCGGCAAAAATACTTTGCGATTTTTGCCGCCGCTAAATATCACAAAAGCCGAAATCAAAGAAGGTTTTGAGCGTTTAAAGGCTGTGCTTAAAGAAATTTAATCAAATTTAAAAGGGCGAAAATGAAAGTGTTTATCGATTGTGGTTGTTTGATGTTACAAAAATCACTAGAAATGTTTTTGAGCGAATTTATCGCTAGTTACGATGAATGCGATATGGTAATCAGCGACGAAGAAAAAGATACACCAAAACCGCTTTTTTTAGTCGGCGATGAAAACGGTGATTTAAAAATGCCTTTTAACAAAGATATTTTGGTAGAAAAACTGCTTGAATACGATAGAATTATCAAATTCAATGCAAATTTAAGCCAAAATGAAGAGTTTCAAAAGTTGCAAACGGCGTCAAATTTGCAAAATTCATCAAATTTGACAGATTTATCAAATTCACAAAATTCGCTAGAAGATAGAATTTCTGATTTAATTGATAATTTTAAAGATGAGCTAATAAAAATCATCAAAGAGAGCAAAAATTAATGCCAAAGCCCATTTTCACGGCTATTTCAAGCGGAATTTACAAAGGCAAAAAGCTTAATCTGCCAAGCCTAGCGACAACTAGAAGCACAAAAAGCATAGTCAAAGGAAGTGTTTTTGATAGCCTACGCACGGAGTTATATGGGAAAATTTTTATCGAGTGCTTTGGCGGGAGCGGCGTTATGGCGCTTGAAGCCCTAAGTAACGGCGCAAAAAGCGTTTATGCAGTTGAACTTGATAAAAAAGCTTACGAAATCACAAAATCAAATTTTGCTTCTTTGGGTGTAGCGGAATTTGCCCTGCACGGCGATTGCTTTGCAAAAGTTCCGCAAATTTTGGCAAATTTGGGTGGAAATTCTGGCACTATTTTATATATCGATCCGCCGTTTGAAATTCGCGACGGATTTGAGTTGATTTATCAAAAAGTTATCAAATTTATCGAAGAAATTTCTAAATTTGAGTTTGTTTATTTAATCTGCCTAGAACACCAAAGTAGCGTTAAATTTGATGAAAATATCTGCGAATTTTGCCTTAAAAAATCACGCAAATTTGGTGCTACGACAATCAGTTTTTTTGTGAGAAAAAATGGATAAATTTACAAATTTAAAAGAGCTTTTGGATTTTCATGCGAATTTAAAAAATTGTGACGAAAATTTATTTGCAAAAGCCGATCCCTTGCAAGTCGCAAAGCTCCATAATGACGATATTATCGCACTTATTTGTGCGCTTTTTGCTTACGGAAATGCAAATTTAATTTTAAAATTTTTAAATTCGCTTGATTTTTCGCTTTTAAATGCCAGTGAAAGCACGATAAAAAAAGAGTTAAAAAGCCATAAATATCGCTTTCAAAATTCGCAAGATGTGGCTGAAATTTTTATCACTTTAAGGCGTTTAAAAAATGAAATTTCTATCCAAGAGTGCGTTTTAAAAGGACTTTCGCAAAAAGGCGAGATAATAGATGGCATAAATTTGCTAATTTCGCAAATTTACAAGCTAAATTCATATAAAAGCTTTGGCTATGAGTTTTTTTTCGGTCGAAATTTTACAGATAAGCCCGTCTCGCCGTATAAACGATACAATCTTTTTTTGCGTTGGGCAGTGCGAAAAAGCGACATTGATTTGGGTTTTTATGAAAAAATTAGTCAGGGAGATTTGCTTATTCCCCTTGATGTGCATACACACCGAGTTTCGCTAAATTTGGGGCTAATAGAGCGAAAAAGTTATGATTTTGAAGCGGTAAATTTGCTAACAAAAGCTTTGCGTAAATTTGATAAAAACGATCCTATAAAATATGATTTTGCGCTTTATCGTTTGGGTCAAAGTGGCGAATTTAAGGATATAAAAGTGTAAAATTTGCAAATTTAGTTGCAAATTTTTATTTAAATTTGAAAGAGAAAAAAATGGAATTTGAAATTTGGCATTTTGTGGTTGCCTTTTTGGCTGCGTTTTTTGCGGGCTTTGTTGATGCGATTGCAGGCGGTGGCGGTATGATAGCACTTCCTGCACTCCTTGCTATCGGTGTTCCGCCACATGCCGCACTAGCCACAAATAAATTTCAAGGCACTTTTGGTAGTTTTACGGCTGCTGCGAATTTCGCATTTAAAGGCTATGTGGATTTTAAAGAGATCGCTCTTGGCATTGTTTTTACGCTACTTGGAGCGATTTTAGGCACATTTGTTGTGCTTTTGATAGATTCAAAATTTTTAAATTACATAATCCCGTTTTTGCTTTTAGCACTTTTGGTTTATATGATTTTTTCGCCGAATTTAGGCGAAGAAGAGCGAAACGCAAAGATGAACGCCAGAGCTTTTTATATCATTTTTGGCTTTTTACTCGGGTTTTATGACGGCTTTTTTGGTCCAGGAGCAGGGTCGTTTTGGACACTTGCGCTTGTGGGGGTTTTGGGGCTTTATATGAAAAAAGCAGTCGCTCACACAAAAGTTTTAAATTTCACTTCAAACATTGTCTCTTTGATAGTTTTTATCATCGGCGGTCAAATTTTGTGGTTGCTTGGTGGCGTCATGGCAGTAGGGCAGGTGCTTGGCGGATACTTTGGCTCAAATATGGTTATGAAAAAAGATGTCAAATTTGTGCGAAAAATTCTATTTTTCGTTGTCGCTGTTACGATTTTAAAAATTTTGTATGGGTTGTTTAAATAAATGTAGAGTTTATTATATATGAGCTTCGTTTTTTTCGTTTTGGTATCTTGCAATACATTAAATTAAGCTTGTGCTATGTAGTTCTTTTTTTGTCTCTTTTTTCTGTTTATCATTAAAAATTTTAGGCTCATAGCTCAAAATTTGACATGAAAAGCGCTACAATCACCATTGTAATCTATATTTGTAAAGGGTCGTCCAAACGAGAGCAAAAAATCTTAAAAAATGCAAATTTTGTGATGGCAAAAACATAGCTAAAAACGATCTAACGAATAATAAAAAACAACTCTATAAATGCAAAGATTGCTTAAAAAGATTTATTATCAAACAAGACAAAGCAAAGAGATTATATTACGATTATTTGGATTTAAAAATCTCTCGTCTATCGGTTATTTATGGGCTTTCTGATAACAAGACAGAAATTTATATCTTAGTATTTTTTTATTAAAAATAATAAAAATTGATAAAATTCATGTCAAATTTTGAGCTATGAGCCACATTTGCTAATAAAAGTTATCGCATAAATTTTTTTAATCTCGTTTTTGTATATGCGTATCTACAAGCCAAACTATAAAAAGCACTATCGATATTATAATCGGAATAAAATATAAAAATATGGCACTATCTTGCATTTTAAATTTCGCCTTTTATCTTTTTTAACCACTCATCTAGCGTTTTTTCAAAACCAATCCCCTTGCTTTCGTAGAATTTAACAGGTTTAGAAAGATATTTTTGTTCCACCCAGCCGCCAAAATCGTGCGGATAAAGATAGTCTTTGATTTTGGTATCTGAATTTATCAAATATCTTGGTATTTCAAGTTTTGGCTCGTTTTTAACGAATTCTAATGCCGAATTTATGGCATTATATGATGAATTTGACTTAGGCGAGTGTGCTAAATATACGGCGCATTGCGCTAAAATAATCCTAGCTTCGGGCAGTCCTATTTTGCTAACTGCCAAAAGCGTATTGACTGCGACATTTAGGGCATTTGGGTTGGCATTTCCTATGTCTTCACTAGCTAGTATAACCATGCGTCTTGCGATAAAATCGGCACTTTCTCCTGCGTCAATAAGTCTAGCGATATAATAAATCGCCGCGTCGCTGTCGCTTCCACGAAGCGATTTTATCATCGCACTAGCTAAGGCGTAGTGCGTATCATCCGAGCTAACGCCTTCATTTACGGCATTTGCTCGAAGTGTTTTAAGCGTTTCAAGGCTGATATTTTTATCAACCAAAAGTGCAAATTCGAGCAAATTCAGCATACTTCGCGCGTCCCCGCCGCTACTATGGATCAAATATTTTTTTGCTTCGTCAGAAATTTCAAAATTTAGCTCATTTTTTGCCCGTTCTAGCAAATTTTCTAAATCGCCAAATTCAAGCGGTTTAAACTCAAAAAGCAAACAGCGAGAACGAATTCCGCTACTTAGCACAAACTGTGGATTTTCTGTTGTTGCACCGATGATAACGGCACGATAATTTTCCATTGGGATTAGTAAAACTTCTTGTTGCGTTTTGCTTAGGCGATGAATTTCGTCGATAAACATAAGCGGTTTGTAAAGTGAATTTTCGTATCTTGCTAAGATTTTGCGAATTTCTTCTACTTTTAAGCTCGTCGCATCTAGCTCGTAAAAATCGTAATTTAGCTCGTCTGCTACCACTTTTGCAAGGGTGGTTTTACCGCTTCCTGAATTGCCAAAAAATATGCTATGCGGAATTGTTTTGTTTTCTATAAATTTGGCAAAAACTTCGATAATATGCCTTTGCCCGAGTATTTGACTAAGCTTTTTTGGACGAAATTTAAGCGCTAAATTCATAAAAATCCCTAAATTTAAAGCAAATTTGCAAATTTATTCGCGAATTTGCCCGTTTCCTTTGATGATATATTTGTAAGTTGTTAGCTCATTTAGCCCCATTGGACCGCGTGCGTGGAGTTTATTTGTGCTGATTCCTACTTCTGCGCCAAAGCCAAACTCAAATCCGTCGCTAAAACGGGTCGAAGCATTTACATACAAACACGCACTTTCTAGCGAATTTACGAAATTTTCGATGTTTGCTTCATTATTACTTAAAATCGCATCGCTGTGAAGTGAGCCAAATTTTTTGATATGGGACACGGCTTCATCGCAGTTTTTAACAACTTTCAAATTTACTTCAAGTGCCAAATATTCGGTTTCATAGTCTGCATCATCGGCAAATTCGCAGTCGATATATTTTGCTGATTTTTCTCCGCCATGAATTTTAACACCAAGAGCGTCAAATTCGGCTTTTAACATCGGCAAAAATTCACTAGCGACATTTTTATGCACCAAAATCGTTTCGACTGCATTACAAGCACTTGGTTTTTGCACCTTTGCGTTTATGCAAATTTTAAGGGCATTTTGTAAATTTGCACTCTCATCGACAAAAATATGGCAAACGCCTTTATCATGTTTTATAACTGGTATTGTTGAGTTTTGCGTTACAAAATTTATCAGTCCGCTTCCACCGCGTGGCACGATAACATCGATAAATTTATCCATTTTTATTAATTTTTCGGTATCGCTTCTATCGACACTATCGATAAATGTAATACAGCTTTCATCAATGCCGTTTTCTTTAAGTGCCTTGTGAAGTGCTTTGACGATAGCTTTGTTTGAATTTATGGCTTCTTTTCCGCCTTTTAGCACACAGGCATTTCCGCTTTTAAAGCAAAGTGAAGCCACTTCGCTTGTAACATTTGGGCGAGATTCGTATATCACGCAGACTACGCCGATTGGGATCGCTACTTTTTGAAATTGAAGCCCACAATAGTTTTTCCAGCCATCTATCACGCGACCTACCGGATCTTTTAACGAAGCAGTATCGTTTAAAGATACAATAATCGAATTTATGGCTTTTTCATCTAGTTTAAGTCTTGCTATCATCGCAGGAGATAAGTTATTTGTAGCGTTTTTAATATCTTTTTCATTGGCTTTTAAAATTTCATCTTTTGCGTTTGAAATTTGGATTGCCATGTCTTTGATAACTTTTTCTTTGATTTTAGGGGTTAAATTTGCTATTAAGGACTGCGAATTTTTTGCTTTCGATAAAATTTCTAACATTATTTACCCCTTTTTTATAAAATGTTTTGCAAAATAGTATTATAATTTGTTTTAAAATTTAATTTAAAGGAAAAAGTATGAGTCATATATATGATATAGCAGTCATTGGTGGCGGTCCGTGCGGGTTAGCGGCGATTGTAGAAGCTAAAACAAACGGCGTGGAAAAGGTTTTATTGCTTGAAAAAGGCGATAATCACTCTCAAACTATTAGACAATTTTACAAAGACAACAAACGCGTTGATAAAGAGTATAAAGGTATGGAGAGCGAAACAAAAGGAAATGTCGAATTTGAAGCAGGAACAAAAGAGAGCGTTTTAAATTATTTCGATAAACTCTTAGATAACGAAGCAATCGATACTAGCTTTAAAAGCGAAGTTGAAAAAGTCGAAAAAACGGGCGATTTTTTTACGATTTCGACAAGTAACGGCGAATTTAAGGCTAAAAATGTCGTTGTGGCAATCGGTAAAATGGGAAAACCAAACAAACCTGATTATAAAATTCCACCTTCGATCACACAAAGAGTAAATTTTAACCTTGATAAATGCACGGCTCACGAAAAAGTTCTCATCGTGGGCGGCGGAAATTCGGCAGCCGAATACGCACTTTCTATTGTAAATACAAATATCGTTACGCTTTGTTATAGAAAAGATAAATTTACAAGATTAAACGATATTAACGAAAGTGCGCTTATGCATGAAGTTCGTTATGGCGGCGTTATACTTCGTATGGGCGTTGATATTACGGCACTTGAAAATGAAAACGGACTTGTGCTAGTAAAGCTAAATAACGGCGATGAATTTGTTTATGATAGAGTTATTTACGCTATCGGCGGAACTACGCCGACGGATTTTTTGAAAAAGTGCGGTATCGAGCTAGATGAAAACGGCGTTCCGATAGTAGATGAGCATTGTCAAACCACGCAAAATGGGCTTTATGTTGGCGGGGATTTGGTTACTAGAAACGGCGGTTCTATCGTGGGGGCTATAAACCACGCTCACACGATAGTAGAACACATCATAAAACGATGAAAATTTACCAGCTAAAAGACGGCTATCGCTATAATAGCGATAGCGTTTTTTTGTATAATTTTATAAAAGAATTTGGCGTTTTTGGCGAAGTTTTAGATGTGGGCGCAGGTAGTGGCGTGGTGGGTTTTTTGCTAAAAAGAGATTTTAAAAATATAAATTTGACCTGCCTTGAAATTCAAAAGCAAAATTTAGAAATTTTAGAGAAAAATTCACGCCAAAACGGGATTGATTGTGATATAATTTGTGCCGATTTTGGCGAATTTAAAAGCGAAAAAAGATTTGATTTTATCATTTCAAATCCGCCGTTTTATAACGGAAATATAAAACAGAGCGAAAACGAGCATAAAAAAATCAGCCGTTATGCTTCGAATTTAAGCCTTGAAAATTTGATAAAAACGGCAAATTCGCATTTAAAGCCACAAGGTTGTTTTATTTTTTGCTATGATGCAAAGCAAATAGCCGAAATTTGCGTTATTTTAAAGAGTTTTAAGTTAAATTTGATAAATTTACAATTTATTTTTCCAAACGAAAGCAAAAATGCAAATTTAGCGATATTTGCGGCGAAAAAAAGTTCTAAATCGTTTTGCAAAATTTCGCAACCGATTTTTGTAAATTCAGGTGAATTTTATACGCAAAAAGCAGAAGAAATTTTTAAAAAAACGGAGCTTGAAAGCGTTGATTTGTAGCGGATTTGATTTTAGTTTTGATGAGAGTAAATGCGCTAGTTGTGGCGGAAAATGTTGCGTAGGTGAGAGCGGATACATTTGGATTAACGAGCAAGAAATTGCAAATTTGAGCGAATTTTTTGGATTTTCAAAAGAAAAATTTAAAGAGATTTTTCTTTTTAAAGTCGGCACAAAATTTAGCATAAAAGAAAAGCCTTATGAAAATGGCTTTGCGTGTCTGTTTTTTGACGAAAAAAACAAAAATTGTGGCGTTTATGAATTTCGCCCGAGCCAGTGCCGAAGTTTCCCGTTTTGGGAGCATTTTAAAGATAATTTTGATGAATTGGAGCAAGAATGTATCGCAGTAAAACGCTTATAATAATTTTATTTTTGTCCTTTATTTCGCTTTTTGCGGACGATAAAGCCATAACAACAGGGGATCTTAAAAAAGCCCAAAACGCACAAAAACAAGCAGAGATAAATTTTGATATTTTAAGTGCGCTTGAACTTCAAGATAAAAATCCAAAGGCCGCACTTGAACTTTATAAACAAATTTACAAAAAAACAGATTCGGAAGTTTATCTAAAAGAAGCCATTAAAATCGCATTTTTTATAAAAGATGAAAAGAATTTATCCGAGCTTTTGGGTATCGGGGAAAAAAGATTGGCTGATGATAGCGATTTTTTGCGTATAAAAATCGCAAATTTGATTTCAAAAGGAAAATTTGAGGAAAGTTCAGGTGCTGCAAAAAAGCTTTTAGGGGTTGAAAAAACGGCAAAAAACTACTCTGTTTTAGGCAGTATTTTATACGGCTTGGGGGATTATGAAAATTCATTGAAAAATTTTGAAAGTGCCTATGAAATCGAAAAAAGCGAAGAAAATTTAATCCGTATCGTCGATATTTTGGTAAATAGACTAAACGAAAAATCAAAAGCAATCTCGTTTTTGGAAACACACAGGCGAATTTATGGTTGCGGAAATTTAGCATGTGCGGCACTAGCCGATATTTATAGGATAGAAAAAAGATACGATGATGTCATCAAAATCGATGAAGCGCAGTATCTCGATACTAACGACACGGCGCATTTAGATGATATAGTTTCGATTCATTATCATTTTAAAGATTACGATAAAATCATAGAAATTTTAAAAAAATATCCGTATAACAAAGAGCTTTTAATCGATGCTTACGGCAAAAAAGGCGATTATAGCCTAGCGATGAAAACAGCAAGAGATGAGTTTAAAAATAGTGGAAATTACGATTTTTTAGCTATTGAAGCGATTTATGAATATGAATCTATGGAAAAAAATATAAACAAAAACACTCTTAATAGCGTTGTTGAAAAATTCGAAAACATCGCACCACAACTAAAAAATCCTATTTACTTGAATTATTACGGATATATTTTAATTGATCATGATTTGGATATAAAAAAGGGTATGGAATTTGTCGAAAAAGCTCTTGAAATCGAGCCAAATTCGGCTTATTATATTGATTCTTTGGCGTGGGGATATTTCAAACTTGGAAATTGCAAAAAGGCAAAGAGCGAAATGGATAAAATCACAGATAAAGAATTTTTCAAATCAGACGAAGGAAAAGAGCATATAGATGCCATAAATGGGTGTTTGCAAAAGGCAGGAAAATGATTTTAGATAAAATTATAGAGCAAACAAAAATTGATTTAGAAATCAAAAAAGCCAAATTTAGCTTTGATGATTTGGGAAAAAGTTTAGCTTATAATCCATATATGCCACGCCCTGTAAAACCGGCTCTTAAAAGCTCAGCAGATGAGCCTTTACGCATAATTTCTGAAATCAAAAAAGCAAGTCCTAGCAAGGGGCTTATTAGGGCTGATTTCGAACCAACCCAAATCGCCGTGGCGTATGAAAATGCAGGAACTAATGCTTTTTCTATTTTGACCGAACCGCACTGGTTCAAGGGCGATTTGGAATTTATTCCACAAGTTAGAAGATATACAAAAACGCCTATTTTACGCAAAGATTTTATCATCGATGAGTATCAAATCCTTGAAGCTCTTGTTTATGGGGCGGATTTTATTTTGCTTATCGCAAAAGCCCTAAGCAGGGCAGATTTGAAGCGACTTTATGAATTTAGTTTGCATGTTGGGCTTGATGTTTTAGTTGAAATCCACGATAAAGAAGATTTAACAAAGGCGATTTTCGCAGGAGCTGAGATTATCGGTATAAATCACCGAAATTTGCAGACTTTTGAGGTTGATTTGAGCTTATCGGCAAATTTAATTCCGCTTATACCAAATGGCAAGATTATTGTCGCTGAAAGTGGTTTAAGTAGCCACGAACAGCTACTAGAACTTAATAAAATCGGCGTTGATGCGTTTTTAATCGGCGAACATTTTATGAGGCAAACCAATGTCGGCGAAGCTTTGAAAAATATTAAATTTGGTAAAAATTCATAAAATAATGCGTAAAATTTTATGAATTTACTTAGAAAGGGTTTAAAAAATGGATTATATTTGTGCGCCGTGGCGAAGTGATTATTTTACCGAAAAACGCAGCGGTTGCCCGTTTTGCGATGTGGCAAAGGACGCTAAATTTGACGAGCAAAACGGCGTGATTTTCCGCGGACAACACTGCTTTGGCGTTATGAATTTATATCCTTATACGCCGGGAGCTTTTATGGTAATTCCCTACGAGCATACCGATAAAATCGAAGCTCTAAGCGAAGAAGCATGGCAAGAAATGAGCCGTTTTGTCCGTCTTGGCGTAAAAGTTTTAAAAACAGCAGTAAATGCTCAGGGCGTAAATATCGGTATGAATTTAGGAAGTGCAGCAGGGGCTGGGATAGCTGAACATGTGCATTATCATTTAGTTCCTAGATATAACGGCGATACGAATTTTATAACAACTATCGCAAATGTGCGAATTAACGGCGTCAGCTTTGCTCCGCTTTATGAAAAAATAAAAAAAGAATTTGAAAATTTGATAAAAAAATAAAGGATAAAAATGGCTAAAATGGTTAGTGTAGAACAAGCTATTGACGATATTAAAAATGGCAAGATGATTGTCATGGTCGATGATGTTGATCGCGAAAATGAGGGCGATATAATTTTTGCAGCAAATTTTACAACCCCCCAAAAGGTAAATTTTGCTATCACGCATGCTCGTGGCGTTGTTTGTGTGGCACTTGATGATGAGATTGCCAAAAGACTAAATTTAGGGCTTATGGTCGATAAAAATACATCTTCTCACGAGACGGCTTTTACCGTTACGATTGACGCAAAAGACGCAACTACGGGCGTAAGCGCCTATGAGCGAAATATGACGATAGATTTGATTGCGCGTCCAAACTCTACGCCAGAAGACTTTGTTCGCCCAGGTCATATAAATCCGCTGATAGCCAAAAAAGGCGGAGTGCTGGTTCGCACGGGGCATACTGAGGGTTCTGTGGATCTTTGCAAACTAGCCGGAATTTCACCAAGCGCGGTGATTTGCGAGATTGTAAATGAAGACGGCACGATGGCAAGACGCGATGATTTGGAAAAATTTTGCAAGACGCATGATATAAATATGATTTCAATCGCCCAAATCGTCGAATACCGATTAAAACACGAAACTTTGGTTAAATTTGGCGAATTTAGCGATGGTAAAATTTGCGGTAAAACATGCAAAATTTGCGATATAACAGACCACGACGGCAACACGCACAAAGCCTTTATTTTCGGTAAAATCGGCGAAATTTGCAATGTCAAATTTCATAAAATCGGTAGCGATTTAGAATTTATGCAAGATGAAAATTACGCTGATTTTATGGCGAATTTAGAGACTTTGGCGAGCAGTAGCGGTGTGCTTTTAGCCTTAAATTCGGCTTCTCATAAGGGCGATTTTAAAAGTTACGGCATAGGGGCGCAAATTTTAGCTCATCTTGGTATCAAAAAAATCAAAATCCTAAGCAAAAGCGAACAAAATAGTTTCGCAGGTCTTAGCGGTTTTGGGATAGATATAATTTAGTTAAATTTGGCGTATATTATTTTAAAATTTCTAAAATGATTTAATTTGATTATATAAATTTAAACATAATGTAAATTTTTTTTTACAATCATATCTAAATTTTAATATTTTAAACTTGATATAATTTATATCAAGTTTAATAAATTTATTAGCAATTTATAGTATAATCTGCTAAAAAATTTTAAATTTATTAATTTAATAAAAGAAACGGAGAATAAAATGGCAAAGAAAAAATTTAAAACCGAAGTAAATGATTTGTTGAATTTGATGATTCATTCGCTTTATTCAAACAAAGAGATTTTCCTTAGGGAGCTTATCTCAAATGCAAGCGATGCTCTTGATAAGCTAAATTATTTGTGTTTGACAGATGATGAATACAAAAAACTTACCTATACACCACGCATCGACATTAAACTTGATAAAACCGAAAAAACGCTAACTATCAGCGACACAGGTATCGGTATGGACGAAAAAGAATTAGAAAGCAATCTTGGCACAATCGCAAGAAGCGGAACAAAAGGCTTCATGGCAAATTTAAGCGGCGATGTCGCAAAAGATAGCAATCTAATCGGTCAGTTTGGCGTTGGTTTTTACTCGGCGTTTATGGTGGCTGATAAAATCGAAGTTATAAGCAAAAAAGCTTTAAGTGACGAAGCCTTTAAATGGAGTAGCGATACGAAAGATTACACAATCGAACCAGCCCAAAAGAGCGAATTTGGAACACAAATCACGCTTTATTTAAAAGATGACGAATTTTTAGATGAGTGGCGAATCGAAAGCATTATCAAAAAATATTCAAACCATATCCCGTATCCGATTTTTATGGATAAAAGCGAATATGTCGCCCCAAAAGATGAGCAAAGCGAAGGAACTTATGAAATCAAAAATGAGCAGATAAACAGAGCCAGTGCGCTTTGGCGACTGCCAAAATCTAGCCTAAAAAGCGAAGATTACAACGAATTTTATAAGCAAATCAGCCACGATAGCGCCGATCCGCTACTTCACATACATACAAAAGCAGAAGGCACACATGAATACACAACGCTTTTTTATCTACCTAGCAATCAGCCTTTTGATCTATTTCGCGTGGATTATCAAAGTGGCGTAAAACTCTATGTAAAGCGAGTTTTCATCACTGATGACGCAAAAGAACTGCTTCCTGTTTATCTTCGTTTTGTGCGTGGGATTATCGACATTGAGGACTTGCCGTTAAATGTCAGTAGAGAAATTTTGCAAGAAAATAAAATAATGAAAGCAGTCAGCGAAGCAAGTGTGAAAAAGATACTTTCTGAACTGGCAAAATTAAAAGAAAATGACAAAGAAAAATTTGAAAAATTCTATAATCTTTTTGGCAAAGTGCTAAAAGAAGGGCTTTACGGCTTTAATCCAAACCAACAAGAAATTCTAAATTTATGCCTTTTTAAATCAAATAAAAGAGACGGCTTAATCAGCCTAAATGAATACAAAGACGCTATGGGCGAAGAGCAAAAAGAGATTTATTATATCAGCGGAAATAATGCTCTTATGCTAAAATCATCGCCACTTTTGGAGAATTTTAACAAAAAAGGCATTGAAGTTTTGATTTGCGATGACGATATTGATCCGATCGTTATGCCAAGTGTGAGCAAATTTGGCGAAATCGCAATAAAAAGCGTAAAAGATGCCGAATTTGATGATAAAAATGAAGCAGAAATCAGCGTAGAAGCAAAAGAAATCGCAGCGAAAATGCAAGAAATTTTAGGCGAAAAAGTAAAATCAGTGCGTGTTTCAAATCGCTTAGAAAATTCGCTTTCTTGCCTTGTTTTTGACAAAAACGACCCTGATTTTGCGACACAACAAATTTTAAAACAAATGGGGCAAACGAATTTACCAGCCATAAAACCGATACTTGAAATAAATCCAAACCATGAAATCATCAAAAAACTAGTCCAAAATAAAGTGATGATAGGTGAAATTTCAGAGCTTATTTTGGATATGGCGATTTTAAGTGATGGACAAAATTTAGAAAATCCTGCCGAATTTATCGCAAATTTAAATAAATTTATCGCAAAAGCACTATAAATTCAGCAAATTTATCCCAAAATATCAAAGTATGCAATCAATTTGCATACTTTGATAACACTGAATTTTATATAATATTACTATTTTTAAGCAAATTTTAAAAAAAAATTATAACTTAATTTTTAAGTGGAAAAATGTAACAAATTTGATAAAATATCGGTTTGAAAATATGTCGTGTTACATAACGAAAATTTAAGGAGAAAAGATGCTTAATAATGAGCTTCTAGATAGTATAAGCAATAGACTTGACAAAGTTGCTTTGTTGCCTAAGATGAAAGACGGCAAAAGCATAGCTAAAATGCTTGAAGAAAAAGGTTTTACAAGGCGTGATTTTATGAAATGGGCAGGAGCGATGACGGCGATGATAGGTCTGCCAAGTGCTTTTGCACCAAGTGTTGCAAGGGCGGCAGAGTTAGCCGATAGACTTCCTGTTATCTGGCTTCACATGGCAGAATGCACAGGTTGTAGCGAGAGTTTGGTTAGAACCGATACACCGACAGTCGATAGTTTGATATTTGATTATATCAGCCTTGAATACCATGAAACGCTTATGGCTGCTAGTGGTTGGCAAGCAGAAGAAAACCTAGAAGGTGCGATTGAAAAATATAAAGGAAATTATATTTTGATGGTAGAAGGCGGTATTCCAAGCGGAAGTGATGAATTTTATTTAACAGTCGGACCTTTGGGAAAAACTGGTGCTGAGCATTGCAGACATGCGGCAGCTTCTGCAGCGGCGATTTTTGCTATTGGAACCTGTTCGAGTTTTGGCGGTGTTCAAGCAGCAAATCCAAACCCAACTAGTGCAAAACCGCTTAGCAAAATCACAAATAAACCTGTTATAAATGTTCCTGGTTGTCCGCCAAGCGAAAAAAATATCGTAGGAAATGTGCTTCATTATATTCTGTTTGGAACACTACCTGCACTTGATAATTACGGCAGACCAAAATGGGCTTATGGCCGCAGAATTCACGATCTTTGCGAAAGAAGAGGTCATTTTGACGCAGGAGAATTTGTCCAAAGCTTTGGCGATGAAGGAGCAAAACAAGGATATTGTCTATATAAAGTAGGTTGCAAAGGTCCTTATACATTTAATAACTGCTCACAAGAGAGATTTAACTCTCATACAAGTTGGCCTATCCAAGCAGGTCATGGTTGTATAGGTTGCTCTGAGCCTGAATTCTGGGATCACATGGGACCATTTGAAGAGCCGTTGGCAGATAGACTTTATAACACCGTTTTTGACGGAGCAGGAGCTGATGCGACAGCAGATAAAATCGGTCTTGGCGTTTTAGCCGTAACAGGCGTTGCCATCGCAGCTCATGCAGCCGTTGCTACACTTAAAAAAGATAAAGGAGAATAATAATGTCACAAAGATTAGTTGTAGATCCGATTACTAGAATTGAAGGACATTTAAGAGTAGAAGTAATCGTTGATGAAGATAATGTAGTAAAAGAAGCTTACAGCGGTGCTACTTTGTGGCGTGGAATAGAAACTATTCTCAAAGGTCGTGACCCAAGAGATGCAGGCTTTTTCACACAAAGAATTTGCGGTGTTTGCACATTTTCGCACTATAAAGGTGCTGTTATGGCAGTCGAAGATGCTCTTGGCATAAATCCGCCATTAAATGCAGTTTTGGCTAGAAGCTTGATGTTTTCAGCGCTATTTTTGCACGATCACCCTGTGCATTTTTATCAACTTCACGGGCTTGATTTTGTTGATATTGTAAGTGCATTAAGTGCAGATCCAAGAGCAGCTAGTGAAGAAGCATTTAAATACTGCGAAACTCCTTATGCTTGTGGTGCTGATCATTTAAAAGCGGTTCAAGATAAAGTAAAAGCTTTTGTTGAAAAAGGCGCACTTGGACCATTTGCAAATGCCTATTTTGGACATCCAACATATCATCTAACGCCTGAACAAAATTTGATTGCGCTGTCTCACTATTTGGAATGTTTAAGAATTCAAAGAACTGCTGCTCAAATGATGGCTATTTTCGGTGGAAAACAACCACACCCACAAAGCCTAACCGTTGGTGGCGTAACTTGTGTTATGGATCTATTAAGTCCTGCTAGACTTGGCGAGTATTTGATTAAATTCCAAGAAGTAGCTGATTTTATCAACCGCGCGTATTATCCTGATTTGGTAATGGCTGGAAAAGCTTACGCAAATGAACCAAGCGTTTTAAATGATGTCGGTGTTGCAAATTTATGGACTCACCAAGAATTCCCACTTTCTGCAAATGAGTGGCTATTTGAAAGCGGCTTAATCCTTGATGGTGATATTTCAAAAGTATTAGAACTAGATGAAGCAAAAATCACAGAAGAAGCAACTCACACTTGGTTTAAAAATGATAAACCACTTCACCCGTATGACGGCGAACAAGATCCAAATTATACAGGATTTACGGTTGAGCAAACACTAAATGCAAAAGGCGAAATGGAAGATACAAAAGTCCTTGATATAAAAGGTAAATATAGTTGGATGAAAGCTCCTAGATATGAAGGCAAAGCACTTCAAGTAGGACCGTTAGCAAATATTGTAGTAAATTACGCAAAGGGAAATAAATATGTCGTTCCTGTTGTGGATAAATTTTTAGCTGATACAGGACTTCCTTTGGGTGCAGTTTTCTCGACTTTGGGAAGAACGGCTTGTCGTATGTTGGAAGCAAAAATCATCGCTGATAATGCACTAATCGCATTTAATAATCTAGTTGCAAATATTAAATCAGGCGATACTGAAACTTGCGCCAAATACACAATCGATAAAAACAAAGAATACAAAGGTAGATACATAGGTCATGTTCCACGCGGAAGCCTAAGCCACTGGTGTAGAATCGAAAACGGCGTTATTAAAAACTGGCAAGCAGTAGTTCCATCAACATGGAATGCTAGTCCAAAAGATGCAAACGGTGGTATGGGCTCGTATGAAGCTTGTTTGATAGGTCTTAAAATAGCTGATTTAACCCAACCGCTTGAAATCATAAGAAAAATTCACTCTTATGACCCTTGTATTGCGTGTGCTGTTCATGTTATGGATACAAAAGGCAATAAGCTTAGCGAGTATAAGGTAAATCCAAATTTATAAGGAGATTGATATGAAACGAACACCTGAATATGAATTCTCCGTAGGTCTTAGGCTAACTCACTGGATAAGAGCGATTTGTATTGTCGTGCTTGTGGTTACAGGTTTTTACATTTCGTATGTTTTTATAGCTCCGTCAGTTAGCAGTGAGCCAAATTTGTTTTTACAAGCTAAATGGCGATTTGTCCATTTAGTGGCTGGTTTTGTGTTGATTGCGGCAACAATTTTTAAATCGTATCTATTTTTATTTGATATACAAAGTAGAAAAGAGCTAGTTAGTATAAGGGATTTTCTAAGTCCAAAAGTTTGGATAGCTCAGATTAAATATTACCTATTTTTAGGCGAACATCCGCATTTGCGCGGCGTTTATAATCCTTTGCAATTCATCGCTTATATCGGATTTTATTTTGTGCTTTTCCTTATTTGCTTAACTGGTATGATTTTATATGTTCATATCTATCATGACGGACTTGGTGGATTTTTCTACGAAATTTTGCGCCCGGTTGAAGCTATGTTTGGTGGTCTTAGTGAAGTAAGGATCATTCATCATATCTGTATGAATATTATTATAATCTTTGTTCCTGTGCATGTTTATATGGCAATTTTCAATGCCGTAAAAGGCAAAGATGGCGCGATAGACGCTATTGTCAGCGGATATAAATTTAACAGGGAAACTCGCGCTTGAAACTCCTTGTTTTAGGCATTGGCAATGTAATGTTCTCCGATGAAGGTATCGGAGTTCATTTTGCCAAAATGCTACAAAAAAATTACACATTTAAAAGCGACAAACACAGCATAGAATTTATCGACGGCGGGACTTTGGCAAATTTGTTAATGCCGATTTTGGCAGAATTTGATGAAGTTTTGCTTATTGATTGTATTGAAGCTGACGGTGGCGAGATCGGCGATGTCTATTTTTTTGACTACAAAGTTATGCCAAATGCCATAAAATGGAGCGGATCGGCTCACGAAATCGAAATGCTTCAAACTCTGCAAATGATGGAGCTTTGTGGCGATATGCCAAAAACGCACATTTTAGGCGTTGTTCCAAAACGCATAGAGCCGATGAGCTTTTGTATAAGTAACGAGCTTCAAAAATCAAGCCAAGTTATGGAAAAACAGGCGTTAAAATTTATTACTGAACTTGGTTTTTCTTATGAAAAGATCGCAAATTTTAGCGTCCAAGATGTAGCAGATGAATTTGAAAAGATAAAACATGATAATTGAATTTGAATTTATTTACGATAACGACAATGCCTTAATAGCCCATTTTTTGGACTTTTACGCGCAAAAAAGTGGGCTTAAATACACACTAAATTTAGAGAAAAATTTTACCAGACTTTTCGTCATCGGCGAAGAAAAAGAGCTTTTGAAATTTAGTGATGAATATATGAATTTAATTCCAAATTCGGTATTTTTGGCTAAAACTTCGGTAAAAGTCGTAGAAACTACAAAAGAGCATAATTTTACGCAAAATAGGGCTAAATTTGCAAATTTCACGCCAAGCGTTATAAAAGCCTACCAAGAAAGTGGCGCATTAAATGCAAATGAATTTGAAATTTTAAGTGGCGTAAATGTTTTGCAAAATGGCGAATTTAAGCAAGTTTGCAAAGAGAATTTTAACGAACTTTTGGACTTTTGTTTTACCAAGCTTTTTCATAATCAAAATTTGCAAATCAAGCTTGATGACCAAATTTGCGAATTAAACGCAAATGCCGATTTCAACGCAGATTTTTTGATGCCGACTTCCTTAAAAGCGTTAAGCAAAATTTTTGTTGCCGATGAAAAAATCGTCGTAGCGCTTGCAAGTTATGAAAAACCGCTTTTAAATTTGAAAACAAACTCCATTTTTAAGGGCAATCACGAAAAAGTCCCGGCATTTTTTGATGTCAAATTTGCAGGAGATTTTTTTATTTATGCACTTTTTAGCAAACTTTTTGAAGAAGAGATTTTCTTTGTCAGTGTGAAAGCAGATAAAAGTAAATTTATTAAAATCGCCGTTTTGGACGAGCAGTTTTTGGTAATAAATAATCCAAATTTTTTAAGCCAAAAAAGCGAAAATTTTCTAAATTCAAAAGATGATAAAAATTTAGCAAATTTTGCGTTATTTTGCGATGAAATGGGCGTTTTTGACAAAAAAATATTGCAAGTTTTTTTGAGTAAAAAGCATAACGACACCATAAAAGTTTTTGATAAATATTTGCAAGTTTCTATGCTAGAAATTAAAATTCCAAACTCTTACGAAGAGCTAAAAGATGAAATTTGCTCCGATGAAATCGGTTGCAGACTATTTGAAAATTTTAGTAAAAACTATGATTTTCCAAAAGGCAAAATTAACGCAAATGCAAGTTTTTACGGACTTTTTGATATAGTAAGTAAAATTTTATTTGATAAAGATGCGCAGTATTTGCTTGATTGCTCAAAAGATTTTTTAGGCAAAAAAGGCGTTAGAATCGATTTTAGTGTGGATAAAAATAGCAACTTTAACTGCATAAAATTTATCAAAAGCGCAATGAGTTTTAAACTAGCAGGAAGCGATGATAAGTTGCTTAGCTACGGATTTATCGATTCATTGGCGTATTTTTTAAGCGATTATTTTGATTTATTAAAAGAAGAGTTTGAAAGCGAAGCCATTTTGCTCACAGGGTCGCTTTTTGAAGAGAAAAATTTAGCAAATTTGATTTTAAATTTGACACAAAACAGCCACAATGCAAAATTTAGCAACCAATACGGACTTGAAGTCTTTTAAATTTGAAATTTTCGGAGCAGTGCAGGGCGTGGGCTTTCGCCCGTTTGTTTATAGAATTTGCGCTGATTTAGGGCTTTTTGGCAAAGTTTTCAACGACGGCGAAGGCGTGAAAATTTTTGTAAATGGTTCAAATTTGCAAATAAAAGAGCTTAAAAAAAGGCTTAAAGCTGAGCTTCCGCCACTTGCGCGGATTGATAGGCTTGAAATTTATGAAATTTCACCGCAAATTTATGATGATTTTAAAATCACGCACTCGCAAGAAACGCAAAAATTTAACCCCATTTTGCCTGATTTCGCCATTTGCGATGATTGCAAACGCGAATTTTACGACCCGCAAAACAAACGATATAAATACCCATATATAAATTGCACAAACTGCGGACCGCGCCTTAGTATCATTAAAAAGCTCCCTTATGACCGCGCAAATACAACAATGGCTAAATTTAAAATGTGTGAGTTTTGCGCTGGCGAATACACTGACCCGCTAAATCGCCGTTATCACGCCGAACCGATTGCTTGCGCGAAATGTGGTCCAAAGCTCTTTTTAAAAAATAAAAATGGCGAGATTTTAGAAAGTGGCGAAAATGCGGTTAAAATGCTTTGTGAAATTTTAGCTCGTGGCGAGATAGTCGCTGTAAAGGGGCTTGGCGGATTTCATATAATGTGCGACGCGACAAACGAAAATGCTGTCTTAAATTTGCGAATTCGCAAAAATCGCCCCGATAAGCCATTTGCCATAATGTGTAAAGATTACGAGATGGCTGAAAAATTTGGCAAATTTTGCGAAAATGAAAAAGAGCTATTAAATTCGCAGATTAAACCGATAGTTTTGGTTGAAAAATCGAAAAATTCGCAAAATTTTGCTCTTGCTGATGCGGTGGCGCCAAATTTAGGCAAGGTTGGCATTTTTCTAGCAAATACGGGTGTTCATTTGCTGATTTTTGAGTATTTTAATCGCCCGTTAATCGCTACTAGCGCAAATATCAGTGGCGAACCGATTATTTTTGATGAAATAAATTTGCGTCAAAAGTTAGGTAAAGTCATAGATTTTTATTTGGATAACGATAGAGAGATTATTACGCCAAGTGATGATAGCGTGGGGTTTGTGGTGCAAAATTCGGCACAGTGTATCACGGAAATCACGGAGCAAAATTCGCAAAATATTATGCAAAATTTTACGCAATTTTTACGCACTTCGCGTGGGTTAAATCCACAAATTTATAAAAGCAAATTTGATATAAAAGGCTCGTTTTTGGCTCTCGGGGCTGAGATGAAAAACCAGTTTGCAATATACAAAGATGGGCAAATTTTTATCTCGCCATACATCGGCGATTTAAAAAATATCGCCACAAATGCTCGATTTTTCGCGCTTTTGGATATTTTTATCAAAACTTATGATTTGAAATTTGACGCTGTTTTGGGCGACCTGCACCCAATTTTTTTGCACTCCAAACATTTTGAAAATTTAGGCTTTAAAGTGGTGAAATTTCAGCACCATTACGCGCATTTGGTTGCGAATTTAGCGGATAATAACCTGCTTGGAAGTGGTAAAAAATATCTTGGTTTTAGCTTTGACGGCACGGGTTATGGCGAAGACGGCACGATTTGGGGCGGGGAAGTGCTGGAATTTGATGAGTTTGAATTTGAGCGAGTTTTGCATTTTGACGAATTTGCCTTAATCGGTGGCGAGAATTCGATCAAAAATATCTATAAACTCGCAATTTCGCTGATTTTTAAATTTGATTTAGAAAATGAAGCGAGTGAATTTTTGTCAAAATTTAGTGAAAGCGAAATCTCAAATTTGAAAAAGGTAGCTTCAAATTCGCCACAAACTAGCTCACTAGGGCGAATTTTTGACGCATTTGCAAGTGTGATTTGTGGCCAAAGAAGCGTTAGTTTTGACGGACAAAGCGGTATGGTTTTGGAAAATCTTTTTGATGAGAAAAAAATTACGAGTGAGAGTGAAAAACGCTATAAATTTGAGATAATAAACGGCAAAATTAGCGTGAAAAACGCCTTTTTAAATGCGCTAAAAGACGAACTTAGCGTGGCTGCTTCAAATTTTATAAACTCTATCGCCAAAATTATGCTTCAAATCGCAAAAGATAGAAAATTAGAAGTTGTGCTAAGTGGTGGAGTTTTCCAAAATGCTACGCTTTTAAATTTAGTTGTGCAAAAATTTAGTGATAGTGGCGTGAAATTTTATCTACACAAAAACACTCCGAGCAACGATAGTGGCGTTGCTATTGGGCAACTTATGGCGTATTTAAGTGCATTAAATAAGAATTAAAAAATAAATTCGGCTCCAAATAGAGCCGAATTTGTGTGTAGTTTTCGCAAATTTATCTAAATTTTTTGAAAATAAAAGACAAAACAAATAAAATCAAAAATACGACAAATAGGATTTTTGCAATCCACGCGCTAGTTCCTGCGACGCCGCTAAAACCAAAAAATCCAGCGATAATCGCGATTACAAGAAAGATAATTGCATATCTAAGCATTTTTTATCCTTTGTTAAAAAATTTTCGCCGAAGCGATAGTGTAATTTTAGCAATTTTTTATAAATAAAGTTATAGTTTTTATGATTTCATTGTAAAATTAATCGATTGGGTAATTGTTTTTATTTAATTTTAACAAAATTTCGCAAAATTTGGCACCTAAAAACACGCCGATTGAATTTAAAATCAAATCATCAAGTTCAAAAATACCAGTTTTAAAGACAAATTGCAAAATTTCAACCAAAAGCGAAAATAAAAATC